>NZ_JBFAOH010000011.1:0-83922 GCF_040675175.1 Nonomuraea sp. NPDC049649 | reverse complement strand
CGGTGCCTCCGCGTGATGCGTTACGTCCGCGTGATGCCGTACGCCCGTGCGGTACATCCGCGTGATGTCGTACGTTCGCACCCTTCCGTACGTCCGCGTAACTCCGCGTCCCTCCGTCCGGCCTGCGTCCGCCTACATCCGCGCAGCTCTGCGTACGTCCGTACGTCCGGGTACCTCCGTGTCAGGCCGTACACGCGCGTCTCCTGTGCGTAAGCCACGGCAGTGTTATCCGAGCGCGGCAGCTTCGCAGAAGCGCGGCAGCATTCAACGAGCCACGGCAGCTTCTCACGAGCGCGTTAGCTGTGCATGGGCACAGCAGCTTTGGACGAGCACCGCAGCTCTGTGCGAGCCACGGCAGGCGGCGGCACGGCTCACCCACGAACAGCGAGTGGGCACCGGTGGGCGCGGGCACGGCTCAATCAACGGCGAGTGGGGACCCGTGGGCGCGGGCACGGCTCACCTACGAACGGCGAGCCGGCACCGGTGGGCACGAGCCGGTCAGAGGCGGCGCAGCACCGCCACGACCTTGCCCAGGACGGTGGCCTCGTCGCCCGGGATCGGCTCGTAGTTGTCGTTGTGCGGCACCAGCCAGACGTGGCCGTCCTTGCGCTTGAAGGTCTTGACCGTCGCCTCGCCGTCGATCATGGCGGCCACGATGTCGCCGGTCTCCGCCACCGGCTGCTGACGGACCACGACCCAGTCGCCGTCGGCGATCGCCGCGTCGATCATCGAGTCACCGGTGACCTGGAGGAGGAAGAGCGTGCCCTCGCCGACCAGCTGCTTGGGGAGCGCGAAGACGTCCTCGACGCTCTCCTCGGCGAGGATCGGACCACCCGCGGCGATGCGCCCCACCAGCGGGACGTAGGCGGCGGTGGGCCGGTTGACCGGGGTGTCCTCGGTGGCCGTGCCGGGATCGACCCACATCACCGGCTCGCCCGGCAGCCGCACCTCGAGCGCGCGCGGGCGGTGCGGGTCGCGCCGCAGATAGCCCTTACGCTGCAACGCGGTCAATTGATGGGACACACTGGACGTGCTGGTCAACTGGACGGCCTCGCCGATCTCGCGCATGGACGGCGGATAGCCGCGCTGCTGCACCGAGTCGCGGATCACTTCGAGGATCTTGCGCTGCCTGGGGGTGAGCCCCAGTGAGTCACGCCTTCGCACCGCGAGGTCGCTGACCCCCTGGGCGGCATCCCGCTCGCTCATGCCTCTCTCCTCCTCCGCCGGCGGCTCGCCCTGCTCGGCGCCCCTCCCGGTCCGTGGTCCTCATGTCGCACACAGCGACCGTATCTCTGTTGAAGATCATCTTCAAACAGTTGTTCGAGTCTTCCTCGAAATCGTCGGCAGCGTGGTGTACAACATCGTACGGGAGTTCGATCGACACCGTGTTCGATTCGCCGATCTTCCTCGGCCTTTTCAGTCACACGCACGCGAGGCGGGCTGGCCCCAGCGACCACTACCCGGAGGTGACCCAGATGACCAAGCCCTCCGCACCCATACCGAACGGATCTGCCCCGACGGCGGCCCCCGGCCTCTCCCCGCTCTCCGCCGCAGTCCGCGACCCCCGGGCACCCACGGGAGGACCCGATGACCGACCTGCCCGGCGACACCACCCAACGCCTCACCGGTCCCACCCGCGAACGGCATCCCACGCCCACCGACCCCGCCCGGGAACGGCATTTCACGCCCACCGGTTCCACTGGGGAACGGCATCCCACGCCCACCGGTCCCACCCGCGAACGACATCCCACGCCCACCGGCTCGTCCGACCAGCCCTCCGCCTCAGCAGACACCCCGACCACCCACAGGACGCCGTCTCTGACCTCCGGCAGCATGGAGCACCCGGCCTCGCCGTCCCATCCCGCGCCGCAGCACCCGGCCCTGGAAGACGGGGATCACACAGCCGGTCCTGTCTCACAGCGCTGGCTCAAGTTGGAGCACCCCGCGTCGGAGGGTGTGGATCACGTGGTTGAGTCGGCGTCGCCGTTTCGTTCCGCGGCGCAGCAGCCAGTCTTCGAGGGTGCGGGCCCCTTGGCGAGACCCGCCTTCCGTTCTGTGCGGGAACGCCCGGCCTTGGAGGTCGCGGATCTCTCGGTCGGTCCTGTCCCGCGGTTCCGCCCTGCGTGGCAAACCACCCTGGAGGTCGAGGATCTCTCGGTCGGCCCTGGCTCGGGGTTCCGCCCTGCGTGGGAACACCCGCCCCTGGATGGCGCGAATCGCTCGGTCGAGCCTGTCCCGCGATTCCGTTCTGCGTGGCAACACCCGGCCCTGGACGTCCCGGATCGCTCGGTCGGCCCTGGCTCGCGGTTCCGTTCTGCGAGGGAACACCTCACCCTGGAGGACGCAGATCACACGGCCGGGCCTGCCTCGCGGTTCTGCTCCGAGTCGGGGTACCCCGCGTCGGAGGGTGTGGATCACGCGGCTGAGTCTGCGTCGCATTTCGACGGTACGGATCACCCTGCCGGGTCGGCGTCACGCTTCCGCCCCGTGTCGCGACACCCGGTCCTCGACCGTACGGATCACGCGTCGGAGAAGCTGCGCCAGGAGGAAACCGGCGGTAGCGAGCTGTCGGAGTCCACTCCATCGTTCCGACCTTAGGCCCGGCGTATGGAGTCCGGCCGGACGGAGCCCCCGCCCGTGATGCGCGGTCCCGCTCCTGGATCCAGAAACAACCGGGGCGTGGGCGGGGCAGGCGATCTCTCCGAGGCGGATCCCCAAGAATCAGCCCGGAATGAGGCGGGAGTCGCAGATCCGGCGAGCGAGTTGCCCGTAGCAGGAGAGACGGTGGCACAGGCGTCCAGGGAAAGGCAGGTGAGGGTGGTGGGTTCACACGGCGATCTCCCTGAGGTGAGGCGGCCTGTCGCTGATGGCTTCACTCCGCCTGTACGCGGCGGCGCTCAGGAGGGCCGTACGCCTCGGCGGAAGCGGAAAGGGGAAGCGCCAGGAGGACCCCGTGCCCGGCGGGCGGCCACTGGAAAGCGTCCGCACCTCTACCTCGTTCCCCCTCTCGACGAGGACGCGCCGTCGGGCCCCAGCAGGTGGGGGCGGAGCGACGGGGGACCGGTCCGTACGGGAAAGCACCCGGCCGAAGCCGGCCACGTGATCGACGGCGGAAACGGCCGGGGACCTCGGACTGCAGGGAGCGAGCGACCCCGGGTGGCAGCGGGCGAGGGACCCCCGGTGCCAGCAGGCGCGCGACGGGCCGAGGGGTGGCGTCGAGGGCAGGGCGCGCGCGGAAGACGCTTGACCGACGACGGACCTCTGCAGCGGGCGCGTTCGGTCGGTAAAGGCAGACCAGATGACCTCACCGAGCGAACGGGCTCGTCCAGAATGCGAGGAATCAGACGGGACGGGGAGTCGATGGCACCCCGAAGCCGTGAGCGGGCGCTCGAACGGGACCTCGCAGATCGAGCACCGGCAAGAGGCAGGGTGACGGCCCGCCGCCCGCTTGAGCGCGCCATCACGAGCGAGCGCGGAATCACGGGCCAGGAGGGCAGGTCCAGCGCGACGGCCAGGACCGGGAGGCCCAAGAGGAGCGCCTGGCTCGGCATTGTCGGCGGCAGTCGAGCCCAGACCGGCGCAGACGCATCCCCAGAGTCGCGGCCCGTGGCGCGGCTCGGCAGAGCGGCGCGCTCGGTGGCGGGGGCGCGAGCCGGTAGTGACGCGCACGCCGGGAAATCGACGCGGAGGCGGCGTCGGGCGGAAACGGGGGGCGGGGCGCGTCGGGGGAGTGCTGCGTGGGCTGGAGATGAGGGGCGTCAGGGGAGTGCTGCGTGGACTGGGGGCGGGGCGCGTCGGGGGAGTGCTGCGTGGGCTGGAGATGAGAGGCGTCGTGGGAGCGCTGCGTGGGCTAAGGGCGAGAGGCGTCGAGAGAGGGCGGCGTGGGCTGGGGATGGAGGGCGTCGGGGGAGGGCGGCGCGGGCAGGAGGCGAGGCGCGTCGAGAAAGAGCGGCGCGGACAGGCGACAAGGCGCGTCCGGGGGAAGGGGCGCGGAGACGGGGTGGGGCGCGGGCCGGTAAAGGCGCGCACGCCGGGGCTGCGCCGGTGCGGTTGACGCGACGAGGGCGGGCGGTGCTGGTGACCGTCGTGGCGCTGCTGTCGCTGGGCGGCTTCTGGCTCGGCACCAGGGCCGCCGGGTACGCGCACGCCGGGCAACCGCCGAGCCTGCCGTGGGTGGAGGTGCGTGAGGGCGACACCTTGGGGAGCATCGCCGGCGCGGTCGCGCACCCCGGCGAGGACCCCGGCGCCGTCGCCGCCGGGATCAGGCGGCTCAACGGGCTGAGGGGCAAGCTCGTCCGGCCGGGGACCCGGCTGTACGTCCCCGGTGGCTCCGTCACCCCTTTACAGCAGGGACAATAGAGGGCTGGGCGAGCGTCGCTCCTCATGTGAACGACCGCCACATACGTGACCCGTACCAACAGATGTGACACGCACCGGCGACACGCCCGAGGCGCGCCGGAGAGTCCCCGGCTGATCAGCGACTTCGGCGGGACGGGGCCGGTCAACTTGCGTTCATGGTCGCGCGCTTCTACGGTTGGACCACAACATCTAGTAGTTACACCGATGTAGTTCACCACACCTTGTGTTTGACGAACGCACCACGAAGCAGCCGTGGTGCGTGCGCGAGCGTTCGCCGGGGCGGATTCCACGCCTGTGGTGACCCCTGAAAGCGAGGAGGCGTTAGCGTGCACTGTCCGTTCTGCCGCCATCCCGACACCCGGGTCATCGACAGCCGTTCCACCGAGGACGGCGCGGCGATCAGGCGCAGGCGCACGTGCCCGGAGTGCGGGCGGCGGTTCACCACCCAGGAGACCGTGCTCCTCATGGTGAGCAAGCGCAGCGGGGTCACCGAGCCGTTCTCACGGGACAAGGTCGTCGCGGGCGTGCGGCGGGCATGTCAGGGCAGGCCCGTGAGTGAGGACTCACTGGCGCAGCTGGGGCAGAGGGTGGAGGAGGCCATCCGGGCCAAGGGCGCGGCCGAGATCGCCTCCAACGAAGTGGGGCTGGCGATCCTCGGGCCGCTGCGCGAGCTCGACGAGGTGGCCTACCTGCGGTTCGCATCGGTCTATCGCGGTTTCGAAAGCCTGGCGGACTTCGAGGCCGAGATCCAACAGTTGAAGGCGGAGAAGGGGGAGTCATGACGGAGACGTCCAGCGGATCAGTGACGCGCGGAGGCAAGCGTCCCCGCAAGGGCCTGAAGATGAAGCGGATCTTCACCAAGCCCGGCGTTCACCCGTACGACGAGATCGCGTGGGAGCGCCGCGACGTCGTCATGACCAACTGGCGCGACGGCTCGGTCAACTTCGAGCAGCGGGGCGTCGAGTTCCCCGACTTCTGGTCGCTCAACGCGACCAACATCGTGACGACCAAGTACTTCCGCGGCGCGGTCGGCACGCCCCAGCGCGAGCACAGCCTCAAGCAGCTCATCGACCGGGTCGTCGGCGTCTACACCAGGACGGGGCTGGAGAACGGCTACTTCGCGGACGAAGAGGACGCCGAGATCTTCGACCACGAGCTGAAGTACGCCCTCGTCCACCAGATCTTCGCGTTCAACTCCCCGGTCTGGTTCAACGTCGGCACCCAGTCTCCGCAGCAGGTCAGCGCGTGCTTCATCCTGTCGGTGGACGACACCATGGAGTCGATCCTCGACTGGTACAAGGAAGAGGGAGTCATCTTCAAGGGCGGCTCCGGGTCGGGCGTCAACCTGTCCCGCATCCGTTCGTCCAAGGAGCTGCTCTCCAGCGGCGGCACGGCCAGCGGGCCGGTGTCGTTCATGCGCGGCGCCGACGCCAGCGCCGGCACGATCAAGTCCGGCGGCGCGACCCGCCGGGCCGCCAAGATGGTGGTGCTCGACGTCGACCACCCCGACATCGAGGAGTTCATCGAGACCAAGGCGCGCGAGGAGGACAAGGTCCGCGCGCTGCGCGACGCCGGGTTCGACATGGACCTGGGCGGCAAGGACATCGTCTCGGTGCAGTACCAGAACGCCAACAACTCGGTGCGGGTCTCCGACGAGTTCATGCGCGCGGTGGAGAAGGGCGACAAGTTCGGCCTGCGCGCCCGGCTCACCGGCGAGGTGATCGAGACCGTCGACGCCCGCGACCTGTTCCGCAAGATGGCGCAGGCGGCGTGGGAGTGCGCCGACCCCGGCGTCCAGTACGACGACACGATCAACGACTGGCACACCACCCCGGAGACGGGGCGGATCACGGCCAGCAACCCCTGCTCGGAGTACGTGCACCTGGACAACTCCTCGTGCAACCTGGCGAGCATCAACCTGCTGAAGTTCCTCAAGGACGACGGCTCGTTCGACGTGCCGAACTTCGTCAAGCTGACCGAGCTGATCATCACGGCGATGGACATCTCGATCACGTTCGCCGACTTCCCGACGGAGAAGATCGGTGAGACGACCCGCGCCTACCGGCAGCTCGGCATCGGCTACGCCAACCTCGGCGCCCTGCTCATGGCGACCGGTCACGCGTACGACTCCGACGGCGGCCGGGCGGTGGCCGGGGCGATCACGTCGCTGATGACCGGCGTGTCCTACCGCCGCAGCGCCGAGCTGGCCGGGGTGGTCGGCCCGTACGACGGGTACGCCCGCAACGCCGAGCCGCACAAGCGGGTGATGCGCAAGCACGCCGCGGCCAACGACAACCTGCGGACGATCGGCTCGATGGACGCCAAGATCCACGCCGAGGCGTCGCGGCAGTGGGCCGAGTGCCTCAAGCTGGGCGAGAAGAACGGCTACCGGAACGCCCAGGCCAGCCTGCTGGCCCCGACCGGCACGATCGGGCTGATGATGGACTGCGACACGACCGGCATCGAGCCGGACCTGGCGCTGGTCAAGTTCAAGAAGCTCGTCGGCGGCGGGTCCATGCAGATCGTCAACCAGACGGTGCCGCGGGCGCTCAAGAAGCTCGGCTACCAGCAGGAGCAGATCGAGGCGATCGTCGAGTACATCGCCGAGCACGGTCACGTGGTCGACGCGCCGGGCCTGCGCCGTGAGCACTACGAGGTGTTCGACTGCGCGATGGGCGAGCGGGCGATCGCGCCGATGGGTCACGTGCGGATGATGGCGGCCACCCAGCCGTTCCTGTCCGGGGCGATCTCCAAGACGGTCAACCTGCCCGAGTCGGCCACGGTCGACGACATCGAGCAGGTCTACATGGAAGGCTGGCGGCTCGGACTGAAGGCGCTGGCGGTCTACCGCGACAACTGCAAGGTGGGCCAGCCGCTGTCGGCGGGCGGCAAGAAGGACGAGAAGAAGGACGAGCCGGAGGTCCGGGTCGTCGAGGTGGCCCGGCCGACCCGGCGGCGGATGCCGAGCCAGCGGCCGAGCACCACGACGCGGTTCACGGTCGGCGGCGCCAAGGGCTACATGACCGCCTCCACCTACCCCGACGACGGGCTGGGCGAGGTCTTCCTCAAGATGTCCAAGCAGGGGTCGACGCTGGCGGGCGTGATGGACGCCTTCTCGGTGGCGATCTCGATCGGGCTCCAGTACGGGGTGCCGCTTGAGACGTACATGAGCAAGTTCGTCAACATGCGGTTCGAGCCGGCGGGCATGACGGACGACCCGGACATCCGGATGGCGACGTCGGTGATGGACTACATCTTCCGGCGGCTGGCGCTGGACCACCTGCCCTACGAGGAGCGGGCCGCGCTCGGCATCTTCTCGGCGGCCGAGCGGGCGGCGCAGGAGCGCGGCGAGGACCCGGCGGCGCTGGAGGAGACGGTGGAGTCGCTGGCCCAGTCGGCGCCGATCGAGAAGGCTCCGGCCGGGGAGGCGCCGAAGCAGGAGTCCGGCAAAGAGCAGCGGACCCTGGAGAGCCACCAGCGCTACACCGCCGACGCGCCCCTCTGCATGACGTGCGGCACGAAGATGCGCCCGGCGGGCAGCTGCTACGTCTGCGAGGGCTGCGGCTCGACCAGCGGCTGCAGCTGAGAACGGGGGACGAGGTGCCGGAAGGGTCCGGCACCTCGTCCCGGTAGAGTCCCCAGGTGATCGCGACGACGGTGTGGGAGCGGCGCCTCCATCAGCAGGGCTCTCTGACGACGGTGGCGGTGACGGCGGACCGGGTCGTGCTGCACGAGCGCGGCACCCGGCTCGTCTGTCTCGATCGCCGTGACGGTTCGGTCCGATGGGACGTCCCGGTGGGCACCTATCCGCGGGCCGTCGTCGCCGCCGGTGACCGCTGTCTCGTGCTGCCGCAGGACAAGGACGGGCTCTTCTGCTTCGACCTGGAGACAGGGGCCGTGGTGTGGCAGGCCGGATTACGCCCGTTCTCCGGCCACGTCGTCGTCGTCGGCGAGACGGTGGTCGTCGGCGGGTGGCGGGATTACTCGCCCGTGGGCGCCTTGGACCTCGCGGACGGGCGGCTGCTCTGGCGGACGCCACGGCGCGTCGCCACGGAACGTCCCCTGCCGTGGGGCGGCGCCGTGCTGCTGGGCAGCGGGCCGGAGGTGTGGCTGGTCGATCCGCGTGACGGCCGGGAGCTGACGCGCCTGCGCCTGCCGGAGCCGTTGACGACGATGGACAGCGGGCCGGCGTTCATCAGGGCCGGCTCCGACCGCTGCCTGGTGCGGTGCGGCCCGCGTTCGGTCGTGTGCGTCCGTCCCGGCGCGGGGCAGGCCGGACGGATCTACGAGCACGACGCCGACCTGATGCCCTGGCCCCCTCAACTGGCCGGGGGTGTGGTGTGGCTGGGCACCTGGGGCGGCGGCTACCTCGCTGTCGATCCCGGGTCGGGGGCGGTGCGGTGGGAGGCGGACGCCGGTCAGCCCTTCGCGTCCGGCGTGGTGCGGGACGGGGAGGGTTTCGTGCTGGCCGGGCTGGGAGGCGTGCTGTTCCGGCTGGCGCCGGACGGGCGGATCATCGAGCGGTCCTGGTCGTCCGCGACCAGGGTGTACGGGCTCCGCGACCTCGGGGCGGGGGAGATGCTCATGGCGACCAAGGGGACGCTGCGGCTGCTGGTCAGCCCGTCCCGAGCTGCCGGGAGAGCGAGGTGACGTCGGAGATGACCCAGTACTCGGCGAACCTGCCGCCCTCGGCGCGCAGGATGTCGTGGCCGCTGAAGGCGATCCGGGTGCCGGGGGCGGCGGTCGCGCCGGGCATGCCGCCGCGGTAGGCGCCGGCGAACGTCCAGCGGGCGGCCACCAGGTCGCCGTCCACGATCGGCCCGGCGTCCAGGGTGAGCATCACGTCGTCGAACGGCTCGTGCCCCTGCCGGAGCGTCTCGATCAGCTGGTCCGGCCCGTGGACGTCCATGCCGGGCCAGTGGCCGGTGAAGCCGGGGGTGACCAGTTCGTGGGCGAGGGAGAAGTCGCCCTGCCACATGCGGAGCAGCCATCGCTCGTACAGTTCGGCGTTCATGGGGCGGCTATACCCGGCATCGGCCCTTCGATAGATTGCATGCCGCGCGTAAGACCCGCAAGCAGTCTGTAATCGGGCGTCGAGCACGGCGGCGCATGCTGGGTGTCCCCTGGAGAAGGAAGGACCTGTCATGACGGTTCCGCCCCGTTCCCCCATGCTCTCCCAGCGGCCGAGCAAGGCGCTGATCGCCGCCCTGGTGGTGTCGAGCCTGCTGGCGCTGGCCGTGCTCGGGGTGCTGCTGCTGAACGGCGGGGCCGCCGGATTCGGCCTGTCGGCGCTGCTGGCGGTCGCCCCGCTGCCGGTGCTGCTGGCCGCGGTGCTCTCGCTGGACCGGCTGGAGCCGGAGCCGCGGCTGCACCTGGCGTTCTCGTTCCTCTGGGGCGCGGGAGTGGCGGTGGCGGTGGCCATCCTGCTGAGCCTGCTGGGGGTGGCGCTGTTCAGCCGCGCCGGCTACGGCGAGCAGGCGGTGGACCTCATCGGCGCGGTGGTGCTGGCGCCGGTCATCGAGGAGGCGCTGAAGGGGGCGGCGCTGCTGCTGCTCCTGCGCCGCCGGCGGGAGATCGACGGGCTGACGGACGGCATCGTGTACGCGTCGATGGCCGGCCTGGGGTTCGCCACGGTGGAGAACGTCGGCTACTACCTGATGGCCTTCGGCGAGGATGGCGTGGGCGCGGCCGTGCAGTTGTTCGTCATCCGCGGGCTGATCGACCCGCTGGGTCACCCGGTGTACACGTCCATGATCGGGGTGGGGGTGGCCTACGCCCTGACGCGCCGCAACGCCTTCCGGTTCGCCGCGATCCCGCTGGGCTATCTGGGCGCGGTCGCCCTGCACGCCCTGTGGAACGGCGCGGCCTCGACCGGGTCGCTGGCGGCGGTCGCCGGCGCGTACCTGGTGATCATGGTGGTGCTGATCGTGCTGATCGTCATCACCGTGGTGGAGCGCAAGCAGCTCGTCTCACGGATGAGCAGGTATCTCCCCCAGTACGCGCACACGGGCCTGATCACCGAGCAGGACGTCCGGATGCTGAGCACGATCCCCGCCCGCCGGGCGGCCCGCAAGTGGGCCAGGAGCGCCGGCCTGGGCCGGCAGATGAGCGACTACCAGCAGGCGGCCACCGAGCTGACGATGCTCCACCTGCGCGCCGAGCGGGAAGGAGCGGACCCGGCCCGGTTCGCGGTCGAGCGTGACCTGCTGCTGGGGGAGATGGCCCGGGCCCGCCGCTGGTAAATGGATGGTGCCGGAAACCGCTTTCTTGACATAATGCCGCCGTCGACCCGAGGGGAGAGCGGATGAGCTGGGCGGAGATCGAGTCCGAGGCCGAGTTGCGCGAACTGCTGGGCGAGGTGATGCCGCGGGCGGCCAACAAGGAGCGCACCCGCCTGCACGAGCGTGACCGGCAGTGGCTGGCCACCTCTCCGTTCTGCCTGGTCGCCACGGCCGACGCCGACGGCAACTGCGACGTCTCGCCGAAGGGCGACCCGTCCGGGCTCGCCCACGTGATCGACGACACCACGATCGCCATCCCCGAGCGGCCGGGCAACCGCCGCGGCGACGGTTACCGGAACGTGCTGTCGAACCCGCACGCCGGTCTGATCTTCCTGATCCCCGGCCGGAACGAGACGCTGCGCATGAACGGCCGTGCCCGGCTGGTGCGGGAGGCGCCGTTCTTCGACGAGATGATCGTCAAGGGCCACCGGCCCCTGCTCGCCCTGGTGGTGGAGATCGAGCAGATCTTCTACCACTGCGCCAAGGCGTTCATGCGCAGCGCCCTGTGGCGTCCCGAGAAGTGGCCCGCCGACCCGCTCCCGTCACACGCCGCCCTGGTCAAGGAGGTGCAGGTGACGGCGGAGACGGTGGACGAGCTGGAGGCGTACTACGCGGAAGCCAACTACAGCAAGAAGCTGTACGGCGTCTAGGCCGCCGGGGTGGGGCCCCCGGGGAAGCGGATCACGTTGCGTCCCGTGTAGGCCCGCAGGTCGACGACCTTGGGATCCGAGGTCGTCTGCTTGCGGCGCTCGGGCGCCGACCGGATGTCGCGGATCTTGTGCCTGGCGATGCGCGGCGGAACCGTGACCAGCCTTCTCAATCGTCCTCCCCCGTGATGTTCCTGTTACCTATGTTATTAACAGAAAGCCGGGTAAGGACGGTGTAAGCGAGAAATTCAGTAGGGCAGGCGGCGGCCCGACGGGGTCCGCAGGTCGAGTTCCGCCTTCCGGACCGGTCGCCGCTTGGCCGTCGTCCTGGGGATGCGTACGCGCTTCATGGGTCTGCCCCCTCCCGCTGCCTGGGCGACAACCTAGCCGGGCGGGCGGCGTACTCTCAATCGTTTTGTACGCACTCGCGGGCGTCACGGCGCCGGCCGTGACGCCCGCCGGGAAGGTCAGACGGCGGTGCCGGGCACGGTCCGGGACGTGACGGCGACCCGGTTCCACGCGTTGATCATCGCGATGGCCACCACCAGCGACGCGAGCTGCTTCTCGTCGTAGTGCTCGGCCGCCTCCTGCCAGACCTCGTCGGACACGCCCCGGCCGTGGTCGGCGAGCCGGGTCGCCTCCTCCGTCAGCGCCAGCGCCGCCCGCTCGGCGGGGGTGTAGACCGTGCTCTCCCGCCAGGCCGCCACCGACCAGAGCCGCCGGTCGCTCTCACCCTTCTTCTTCAGGTCGCGGCTGTGCATGTCGACACAGAACGCGCAGCCGTTGATCTGGCTGGCGCGCAGCTTCATGAGCTCGATCGTGGCGGACGGGATCCCGCAGTCGCCCAGGAACGCCTCGACCTCGAGGAAACTCTTGTAGGGCTCGGGTGCGAGGGCGGCGACGTTGAGTCGTGCGGTCATCGGAACCTCCATGTGAGTCGTAGTGGACGTCTCATGGACGGGACAGCCCGGCCTGATGTGACAGCTTCCGGGAAAAATTCTCAGCCCCGGCAGTTGCCCCACGCCTTGCGGCCGCCCCGCGCCGTGACCGCGCCCGACGGATCCTTCGTCCAGCCCTCGTACCGGACGCACTTCCACGCGCCGGAGAGGTGGCCGGTCTCGGCGTAGTAGCGGTAGCGCCCGGCGTCGGCGGACCGGGCGCCGCCCTTGACCACGAGGATCGCGCCGGTGACCGTGCGCTGCCCCCGGTAGGCGGTCTTGATCGCCGCCACGCAGTTCTTGCCCGAGCGCTTGTCGTACATCAGGTACACGTGCCCGAACACCGCGCCCGCACGCGTCCGCATCGCCCGATGCCCGTCCTGGACCCGCTTGAAGCCCTTGCCGCAGACCCGTTCGGGGGTCTCGGCGTAGGCCGGCGCAGGGGCGGCGGCGACCCCGGCGGCGGCCAGGACCGCCGCGACGACCGTTCTCGTGAACAAGGATTCCCCTTCACCGCGGGCTTTCAGGACATCGCCGATCTTGACCGGAGGCTGTCCGGAAATCAAGCGGAACGAGTGAAGAGCCGGGCCTGCATAGGACGGCGCGGCGGGGAAATGAGACGGGGGCAAGGCCAACCAACGAGGGGGATCATCATGGCCGTCTGCGAGACCTGCGGAAACGACTACGACATGGCGTTCGAGGTGCGCGCCCAGGGCGCCGTGCACACCTTCGACTCCTTCCAGTGCGCGATCGACAAGATGGCGCCCCTGTGCGAGCACTGCGGCACCAAGATCATCGGCCACGGCGTGCAGGCGGGCGACCACTGGTACTGCTGCGCCCACTGCGCCCGCCAGAAGGGTTCCAGCGGCCTCGTCGACCGCGTACCGGCGGGCGCCACCGCCTGACGGCCTAGCCTTCCGTGGCGCGCCGGGACCGGGAGGCGGGCTTCTTCTTCCCCGCCACCAGCGTGTCGCCCGGCGCGGGAGAGGACTCCTCGGTGGCCGCCGGTCGCGGCCGGGGGTGGGGCGCGGTGTCCTCCAGGCTGGGCTCCGCGTCCTGGTCCTTTCCGGTACGGGGGCGGGCCGGTTTCGCGGCGGGCTCCTTCTTCGCGGGCTTGGCCTGCTCGTCCGGGGCGGCGGGTCTGTCGGGGTCGCGCAGGGAGGCGATGACGGCGTCGGCCTCGTCGTCGGCGGCGAACTCGTGGGCCGCCGCCGACTCGCGCCGTCTGATCACCACCATGTGGTCGACCGAGATCCGGCCCGCGCCGACCACCGCCAGCAGCAGCGAGGCCGCGCCGAGCAGGATCAGCTCGTTCAGCGTTATCGGGTTGAGCGGCGGCGCCACCCAGAGCACCGCGACCGCCTCCGCGAAGAGGATCAGCCCCATCACCGGCACCATCAGCCCCGCGATGAGCAGCGCGCCGCCGACCAGCTCGACCAGCATGGTGACGGTGGCCCAGGCGTCCGGCGCGGGAGCCCCCTGGGACCGGAACTGCGCCCCGGTCTCCAGCAGCCCGATCTCCAGCTTGCGCCAGCCGTTGGCGAAGAAGATGCCGCCGACACCGAGGCGGGCGACTAACGCGGCGACGTCACAGAGGGCCTGTCTCACGTTTGTTGTCTGCCCTAAGGGGGACATGGCACACCTCACTCACGGCGGAGCAGCATGGCCACCGCGACGGCGGTCAAGCTGAGCAGGACGACGCTCACGACCACGGTCGTGTGCAGGGCGTTCACGAAGGCCCACCGGGCCGCGTTCAGCAGCGCGCCGCCGGCGCTGCCGCCGACCTCCTCGGCGACGTGGGCGGCGCCCGCGAGGGACTGCCGGGCCTGGTCGATGCCGCCGTCCGGGACGCCCCGCACCTCCGGGACCGAGGGCGCGTACGCCATGGTGGTGATCGTGCCGAGCACCGCGACACCGAGGCCGGCGCCCAGCTCGTACGCGGTCCCCTCGATGGCGGCGGCGCCGCCCGCGTGCGACGCCGGCGCGACCGACATGATCGTGTCGGAGGCCGCCAGCAGCGCCATCTGCACGCCGAAGCCGATGCCCACGAAACAGCAGGCCAGCATCACCGGATGGCCCTCGACGCCCCAGGTGAGCGTGGGGGTCAGGGAGAGCGCGACGAGCGCCAGGCCGCCGCTCATGGTGGCGCGCAGCCCGAGCCGGGGCAGGAAATGGGCGGCGACCAGCCCGCCCGCGACGGCCGACAGCACCAGCGGGAGCATCCGGAACGCGGCGCGCACCGGGGTGTCGCCGAGCACGAGCTGAAGATACTGGGCGAGCATGAGCTGGAGCCCGACCAGGGAGAACACGCCGAGCAGCACGCCCAGCACGCCGGTGGTGAACTCGCGCCGCCGGAACAGCGAGACGTCCAGCAGCGGCGTCTCCAGCCGGGTCTGCCGCAGCGCGAACCAGGCGAGCAGCCCCACCCCGGTCAGGAAGACCGCGACGGCCACCGGGAACGGCATCAGGCTGCCCGACCCGGCCTCCTTCAGCCCGAACGCCAGCGCCAGGATGCCCAGCACGGACAGTGCGGCGCTGGTCGCGTCCCACGGTTTCGGCTCGGCGTCGCGGTACTCGGGCAGCATCCGGACGGCGGCGGGCAGCAGGACGAGCAGGATCGGCACGTTGATCAGGAAGACCGCGCCCCACCAGAGGCCGACCAGCACGCCGCCGATGATGGGGCCCACGGCGGCGCCGGCGGCGGCGACCGCGCTCCACACGCCGAGCGCTATGGCCCGCTCGCGGCGGTCGGTGAACACCTGGCGGATCAGCGACAGCGTGGCCGGCATGATCATCGCGCCGCCGATGCCGAGCAGGGCCCTGGCCAGGATGAGCGCGATCGGGGTCGGGGCGAAGGCGGCCGCGGCCGAGGCCACGCCGAAGAGCACGAAACCCGCGAGGACCAGGCGTTTGCGCCCGTAGCGGTCGCCGAGCGTGCCGAACAGGATCAGCAGCGGGGCCACGATCAGCGAGTAGACGTCGATGATCCAGAGCAGCTGGACCGCCGACGGCTCCAGGGCGGCGGTGAGCGCGGGGACCGCGATGTGCAGGACCGTCGCGTCGACCGTGATGAGCAGGAGGCTCACACAGAGCAGCACCAGGATCTTCCAGCGGTTGTCCTGATGCTCGCGGCCGGCGCGGCGTGCGAGGGGCACGGCCTGGGTGACGGTCATGGACCTCCTTGCAGGCCGATCCGTTCACAGCAGGCCCGCACGAACTTGCGTGGCAGCTTAGGGCATGCCACGCCATGGGTGTAGCGGTATCGAATGATCCACGAGCGGCGGTTCATATCGACCGAAACAATCTTTAGGCCGAAATATCGCCGAATATCCGGATCGGATTCTCATGGTAGCCGGACTCTTCGTCCGGACCGGCAGCCGGACTAGAATGATGTTCTATGCGGATCCTGCGTACTCCCAGCGAGCGCTTCGCCGACCTGCCCGGCTTCCCGTACCCGCCCCGTTACGCCGAGATCGGCGACGGGCTGCGGATGGCCTACGTCGAGACCGGCCCCGCCGACGGAGAGCCGGTCGTGCTCCTGCACGGCGAGCCCTCTTGGTCCTTCCTCTACCGCCACGTCATGCCCGAGCTGGCCGCCGCCGGCCTCCGCGCGATCGCCCCCGACCTCATCGGCTTCGGCCGCTCCGACAAACCGGCCGAGCCCGCCGACCACACCTACGCCCGCCACGTCGAATGGACCCGCACCCTCCTCTACGACGCGCTCGGCCTCACCGGCGTCACCATCGTCGGCCAGGACTGGGGCGGCCTCATCGGCCTGCGCCTGGCCGCCGAGCACCCGGAGCGGGTCGCCAGGATCGTCGCCGCCAACACCGGCTTGCCGACAGGTGACATTCCCATGCCGGAGGTGTGGCACCGCTTCAAGGACGCGGTGGCCGGCGCGCCCACCCTGGACATCGCCCGGTTCGTCCAGTCCGGCTGCGTCACCACGCTCTCCCCGGAGGTCCGCGCCGCCTACGACGCCCCTTACCCCGACGAGTCGTACAAGGCGGGCCCGCGCGCCATGCCCGGTCTCGTCCCGCACACGCCCGACGACCCCGCCGGGCCCGCGAACCGCGCCGCCTGGCAGGTGCTCACCACGCTCGACCGGCCGTTCCTCGTCGCCTTCTCCGACAGCGACCCGATCACCGGCGGGATGGCCCCCATCCTGCGCCGGTCGATGGCCGGTGCCGCGGGCCTGGACCATCCCGTCATCAAGGGCGCGGGCCACTTCCTGCAAGAAGACGCAGGTGCCGAACTCGGCCGACACATAGCCTCTTTCGTGACCTCCACCTAGCGTGTCAGGACCGCCCACGCGGGCACCTCGTGCGGTATAACCGGGGGCGGACCGGGGAGGCGTGATGCAGGAGTCCGGCAGGACCCGCGCCGCGGGACGAGCCGCCGTGCGAGATCTGTTCGAACAGGTGCGGATGCGCTATTTCCGGCTTCCCCCCGCCGCGCGCAGAGTCCTGTACGCGGTGATCCTCATCGGGGCGGTCGGCACCGGCGCGGCGCTCGGCTGGGACCTGCTCAACACCTTCCTCACCACCGCGGTCATCCTCTGCTTCGTCGCGCTGACGCTGCGCTTCCCGCAGGCCGCCGCCACGGCGCTGGTCGTGGCCGGCTGGCTTGCGCTGCTGCCGGTCTTCGCCTCGCTCTTCCCGGCCTGGTCCCTGGCACCGACCCTGCTCATGCTGCTCGCCCTGCCGGTCGCCGTCGCCGCCCACCTGATCCGCTGGGTCACCCCGTGGGTGTCCGCGCTGCTCGCGCTCGTGCCCGCCGGGGCGCTGGCCGCCGCCCTCGCGTCCGTGTCGGACAACCTCGCTGTCTGGGCGGGCTACGGCGCAGCCGCCGCCGTCCTCGGCCACCGGTTCCTGCTCGCCCGCCGCGCCAGGGCCGAGCTCACCGCGCAGGAGCGGGTACGGGTGCGCGCCCGCGAAGGCCGGGCCGAGCCGCAGCAGGAGAAGGCCCAGGGCCTGCCGCAGATCTCCGTCGAGGAGGCGCTCGCCGAACTCGACGCCATGATCGGCCTCAATCCGGTCAAAGAGCAGGTCCGCTCGATCGCCGCCTCCATCGAGGCCTCCAGGCTCCGCGCCGAGGCGGGCTACACCGCGGGCCGCCCGGTGCGCCACTTCGTCTTCACCGGTCCTCCGGGCACCGGAAAGACCAGCGTCGCCCGTACACTCGCCAAGATCTTCTACGCCTTCGGCCTGCTGGAGACCCCGTACGTGGTCGAGGCGCAGCGCGCCGACCTCGTCGGCGAGTACCTCGGCGCGACGGCGATCAAGACGAACGAGCTGGTCGACCGGGCGCTGGGCGGCGTGCTCTTCATCGACGAGGCGTACGGCTTGATCAACTCCTCCGACGGCCAGCCCGACCGGTTCGGCGCCGAGGCCGTGCAGACGCTGCTCAAACGGGCCGAGGACGACCGCGACCGGCTGATCATCATCCTGGCGGGCTACGAGCAGGAGATGACCTCGTTCCTGTCCAGCAACCCCGGGCTGGCCAGCCGGTTCGCCACCCGGGTGCGCTTCCCCGCCTACTCCGCCGCCGAGCTGCTGGAGATCACCGAGCTGCTGCAGCGCAGGCGCGGCGACAAGATGGGCGAGGAGGCCGAGACCACGCTGCTCGGCCTCTACGAGGACGTGCACCGGCGCGGGCTGGTCGACGAGCTGGGCAACGCCCGGTTCGCGCGCAGCCTCGTCGAGGCCGCAGCCCAGGCCCGCGACGTGCGGGTGGTGGGCGCGGGCGGCACGCCGACCACCGAGGACCTGGTGACCACCACCACCGCCGACGTGACCAAGGCCTTCGAGGAGCTGACGGCCCGCTTCCGCGGCTACGTCGCCACGCCCACGCTGGAGGAGGCGCTGGCCGACCTCGACCGGATGGCCGGGCTCGCCCCCGTCAAACGGCAGGTCCACGCCATCGCGGCCCAGCTCCAGGTCGCCCGGATGCGGCAGGAACGCGGGCTGCCCACGCCGCCGCAGATGCGCCACTTCGTCTTCGCCGGCCCGCCCGGCACGGGCAAGACCAGCGTCGCCAGGGTGCTGGGCCGCGTCTTCGCCGCCCTCGGCCTGCTCGCCCGCCCCGACGTGGTCGAGGCGCACCGGGCCGACCTGGTCGGCCAGCACCTCGGCGCCACCGCCATCAAGACGAACGAGCTGGTCGACCGGGCGCTGGGCGGCGTCCTGTTCATCGACGAGGCCTACAGCCTGGTCAACCCGGGATACTCCGGCGGCGACGCGTTCGGCGCCGAGGCCGTGCAGACGCTGCTCAAACGCGCCGAGGACGAGCGCGACCGCCTGGTCATCGTGCTGGCCGGCTACCAGCGCGAGATGGACGCCTTCCTCGCCACCAACCCCGGCCTGGCCAGCCGGTTCAACCAGCGGGTGGCCTTCCCCAGCTACTCGCCGCGCGAGCTCACCGAGATCGCCGTGCTCCTCGCCGAGCAGGCCGGCGACCGGTTCGACGACGAGGCGCTCAACGACCTGGACGAGGTCTTCACCTGGGTGTGCGAGGAACGGCTGATCGACGGGCTGGGCAACGGCCGGTTCGCCAGGTCGCTGTTCGAGCGCGCCGCGATGCGCCGCGACGTGCGGCTGGCCGCCGCCGCCTCCGCCGACAAGCCGGCCAGCGCCGCCGAACTCACCACCATCACCAGCGACGACGTCCGCACCGCCGTCGACGAGCTTTCCGGACGCTAATCAGACCCCTCTTTGGCACTCGCCTGCAGACTGTCGGTTCCGTGCTGTAGCAATATGGCTACGCCCGGTACACGCTTTTCGAAGGAGGGGTGATGGCGGGGTTCCTGGCCCGCAGGCTGATCGGCTCGGTCGCGCTGGTCGCCGTCGCCGCCTCGCTCGCGTACCTGCTCGCCGCCGCCGCGCTCGACCCCCGCGCCGCCTACGCCGGCCGCACGCCCCCGCCGCCCGCCGCCGTGGTCGACGCGCAGCTCACCGCGCTCAACCTGAACGACCGCACGCCCCTCGCCGAGCGCTACCTCACCTGGGCGGGCGGGGTGCTCCGCGGCGACTTCGGCCGGAGCGTCACCGGCGCGCCGGTCGGCGACGACCTCAAACGCCGGGCCGGCGTCACCCTGCGCCTGGTCCTGCTCGGGCTGGTGTGCGGGAGCGCCCTGGGCGTCATGGCGGGCGCGCTCGCCGCCGCCCGGCAGTACGGATGGTTCGACCGGCTGTCGGCGGCCGTCGCCTTCCTGCTGCTCGCGGTGCCCGTCGTGGTCCTGGCCAACGTGCTGATCCTGGCCGGCACCTGGGCCAACGACCACCTGTTCGGCGCCCGGGTGCTGCTCGTGGCGGGGGAGGCGACCGCCGGGCTGGAGGCCGGGTTCTGGGAGACCCTGCTCGACCGGGCCCGCCACCTCGTCCTGCCGACGGTCACGCTCACGCTCGGCCTGGCCGCCGTGTTCAGCCGCTACCAGCGCAACGCGATGCTCGACGTGCTCGGCGCCGACTACCTGCGCACCGCGATGGCCAAGGGCCTGACCAGGCGGCGGGCACTGATCCGCCACGGGCTGCGCACCGCGCTCATCCCGGTGGCGACCTACTTCGCCTTCGTCTTCGGCGCCCTGCTCACCGGCGCGGCCTTCACCGAGAAGATCTTCGGCTGGCACGGGCTGGGGGAGCGGCTCATCAGCTCGATCCTCACCGACGACGTCAACACCGTGGCCGCCATCGCGTGCCTGGCCGCGGTCGCCGTGCTGGTCGCGTCGCTGGCCGCCGCGGTGCTGCAGGCCCTGCTCGACCCCCGGGTGAGGGCCGGATGACGCTCTCGGAGGAGGTCGCCGAGGAGTCGGCGGGCGAGGCCGCGCCGCCGCCCCCGCCGTCCCGGGGCCGGATGGTGGCCCGCCGTTTCCTGTCCTCCTGGCAGGGCCGGGCGGGGGCGCTGGTGCTGGCGCTGGTGTTCCTGCTCGCGTTCGCGGGGCCGCTGGTCAGCCCGTGGTCCGCCACCGCGAAGGACTTCACCTCGTTCCTCGCCCCGCCGTCGGCCGCCCACTGGTTCGGCACCCTGCGCACCGGTGCCGACGTGTTCGCCGTCACGCTCAGCGGCCTCCGGCGGTCGCTGGCCGTGGGGCTGCTCGCGGCCGTGGTCTGCACGGCGCTGGCCGCGCTGGCGGGGGCGTTCGCCGGCTACTTCCTCGGCTGGACCGACCGGGTCATCACCTGGGTGACCGACCTGCTGCTGGTGCTGCCCGCCTTTCTTGTCCTGGCCGTCCTGTCGCCGCTGGCCGGGCCGGGGCGGTGGCCGCTGTTCGTGCTCCTGCTTGCGCTGCTGCTGTGGATGGTGACCGCCAAGATGGCCCGCGCGATGACGATCTCGCTGCGCCAGCGCGAGTTCGTGCGGGCCGCCCGCTACCTGGGCGTGCCGCCCGTCCGGATCGTGCTCTCGCACATCCTGCCCAACCTGTCGTCGCTGCTCGTCGTCGACGCCACGCTCAACGTCAGCGCCGCCATCCTCACCGAGACCTCGCTGTCGTACTTCGGGTTCGGCATCCAGCCGCCCGACGTGTCGCTCGGCACGCTCATCGCCGACGGCTCCCGGACCGCCGTCTACGCGCCGTGGACGTTCTGGTTCGCAGCCGGGCTGCTCGTCGTCACCGTGCTCGCGGTCAACCTCGTCGGCGACGCCCTGCGCGACGCCTTCGACCCGGCGTCCCGTACGACGGGGAAGCGCCGATGAGCCCGGTGCTGGAGGTCGACGACCTGTCCGTCACGATCGGCGGGACGCCGGTCGTGCGCGGCCTCGGCTACAGCGTGCGCAAGGGCGAGGTGCTCGGCCTGGTCGGCGAGTCCGGCTGCGGCAAGTCGGTGTCCGCCGCCGCGGTGATGGGCCTGCTGCCGCCCGGCGCCCGGGTGACCGGCTCGATCCGGCTGCACGGCAGGGAGCTGGTCGGCCTGCGCGAGCGTGAGCTGGCCGCCGTCCGCGGCGGCGCCGTCTCCATGGTGTTCCAGGACCCGCTCTCCGCGCTCACCCCCGTCTACCGCGTCGGCGACCAGATCGCCGAGGCCGTGCGGGCCCACCGCAAGGTCACCAAGGAGCAGGCCGCGGTCCGCGCCGTCGACCTGCTCGACCTGGTCGGCATCCCCGACCCGGCCCGGCGGGCGCTGGCCTTCCCGCACGAGTTCTCCGGCGGCATGCGGCAGCGGGTGCTGATCGCCATGGCCATCGCCAACGACCCCGACGTGATCATCTGCGACGAGCCGACGACCGCGCTCGACGTCACCGTCCAGGCCCAGGTGCTGGAGGTGCTCAAGACCGCGCAGCGGCAGACCGGGGCGGCCATCGTCCTGATCACCCACGACCTCGGGGTGGTGGCCGGCTTCGCCGACCGGGTGCTCGTCATGTACGCGGGCCGCCCGGTCGAGTCGGGCGACGTGGACGACGTCTTCTACCGGGCCCGTATGCCGTACACGACCGGGCTGCTCGGCGCGGTGCCGCGCGTCGACGCGGCCGGGCGGCCCGCGCCGGCGCCGATCGACGGCGCCCCGCCCACGCCCGGCGACCTGCCGCCCGGCTGCCCGTTCGCGCCGCGCTGCCCGCTGCGGGTGGAGGCGTGCGACGAGCGCGAACCGCCGCTGTTCGAGGTGGGCCCCGGACACCGCGCCGCCTGCATCCGGTGGGACGCGGCGAGCCCGCCGGTCCCCGTTCCCGCGGCCGGGAGCGGGCCGGTCAGGCGCGGGCCGCGCACGGTCCTCGCGGTCGACGGGCTGGTCCGCCACTACCCGCTGGTCAAGGGCGCCCTGTTCAGGAGGCGGGTCGGCACCGTCCAGGCGGTCGCCGGGATCAGCTTCGACATCCGCGAGGGCGAGACGCTCGCCCTCGTCGGCGAGTCCGGGTCCGGCAAGACCACCGCGCTGACCGAGATCCTGGAGCTCACCCGCCCGCAGCGGGGCCGCGTCGTGGTGCTCGGCCGTGACACCGCCGCGCTCACCGCCGCCCAGCGCATGGAGATCAGGCGCGACGTCCAGGTCGTCTTCCAGGACCCGCTGGCCTCGCTCGACCCGCGCATGACGGTCTACGACATCCTTGCCGAGCCGCTCCGCACCCACCGGCGCGGGCCCTCCCCGGGGCGGCGGATCGCCGAGCTGCTGGCCCTGGTCGGCCTCGACCCCGCGCACGCCGCCCGCTACCCGCAGGACTTCTCCGGCGGCCAGCGGCAGCGCGTCGCCATCGCCCGCGCGCTCGCGCTCCAACCCCGCCTGCTGGTGCTCGACGAGCCGGTGTCGGCGCTGGACGTGTCCGTCCAGGCAGGCGTGCTCGGCCTGCTCGCCCGGCTCAAGGCCGAACTCGGGCTGAGCTACCTGCTGGTGGCGCACGACCTGGCCGTGGTGCGGCACATCGCCGACCGGGTGGCCGTCATGCATCTCGGCAGGATCGCCGAGATCGGCGAGGTCGGGGCCGTCTACACCGCGCCCGCCCACCCGTACACGCGGGCCCTGCTGTCGGCGGTGCCACTGCCCGACCCGGCCCGCGAGCGCGCCCGCGAGCGCATCCTGCTCGCCGGGGAGCGGCCCGACCCGGCCGCCCCGCCGTCCGGATGCCGGTTCCGCACGCGGTGCCCGACGTTCCGCTCGGTGCTGACGGAGGCCGAGCGCGGCCTGTGCGCCGGCACCGAGCCGGAGATGCGGCGGCTGGGCGAGGACCAGTCGGCCGCCTGCCATTACGCCGAGAGGCTCGCCGTCGTCTGACCCCGCCCGCCCCGAGGAGGACCACCCATGAAAGCCCCGTTCACCGGCGTGCGGCTCGCCGTCGCCGCTCTCATCGCGCTGTCCCAGGCCGGCTGCGGCGCGCCGGGCGCCGGCGTCGGCGCCGGCCCCCGCCCGGGGCGGGGCGACGACACCGTCAAGGCGGCCGACCTCAACCTCCGGCCGCGCGACCAGGTCAAGGAAGGCGGCACGCTGCGCTGGGGCATCGGCGAGTTCCCTGCCCAGTGGAACCGCAACCACATCGACGGCAACCTCGCCTCGGCCGCCGTGATCAGCGACGCGCTGCTGCCGTCCGCGTTCGTCTCCGACGGCAAGGCCCGGCTGTCCGTCGACCGCGACTACGTGCTCGACGCCCGGATCACCCGCCGCAACCCGCGCCAGGTCGTCACCTACACGCTCAACCCCAAGGCCCGGTGGTCCGACGGCCGGCCCATCACCTGGGCCGACTACCGCGCCCAGTGGGAGGTGATGCGCGGCGACGACCCCGACTTCCACATCGTCTCCGCCACCGGCTACCAGGACATCGCCATGGTCGGGCGGGGCAAGGACGACCACGAGGTGGTCGTCACCTTCGCGCGGCCGTTCGGCGACTGGCAGTCGCTGTTCAGCCCGCTGCTGCCCGCCTCCGTCCACCAGGACGCCGAGGCGTTCAACTCCTCGTGGGTGAACGCCATCCCGGTGACCGCCGGGCCGTTCAAGGTCGGCGCGCTCGACCACACCGGCAAGACCGTCACCCTCGTCCGCGACCCCGCCTGGTGGGGCGACCCGGCCAAACTCGACCGGATCGTCTACCGCGCCGCCGAACAGGACGCGCTCACCGGCATGTTCGGCAACGGCGAGCTGGACGTGGCCGACATCGGTCCCTCCGCGCCCGCCTACGCCAGGGCCGCCGACACCACCGGCGGCGAGGTACGGCTCGCGGCCGGGCCCGACTTCCGCCACTTCACGCTCAACGGCTCCAGCCAGAAGCTCCGCGACGTGCGCGTGCGGCAGGCCGTCCAGCTCGGCATCGACCGGGCGGCCATCGCCCGCTCCGACCTCCAGGGCCTCGACTGGCCCACCACGCCGCTCGGCAACCACTTCTTCATGCCCACCCAGGAGGGCTACCGCGACAACTCGGGCGGTTTCGGCGCCTACGACCCCGAGCGGGCCAAGCGCCTGCTGGACGAGGCCGGATGGAAGCTCGACGCGGGCGTGCGCGAGAAGGCCGGGAAGGCTCTGGACCTGCGGTTCGTCGTGCCGTCGGGGTCCCAGATCGGCAAGTCGGAAGGCGAGCTGGCGCAGACCATGCTCGCCGCGATCGGGGTGAAACTGACCCTCCAGGTGGTGCCGACCGACGACTTCTTCACCGAGTACGTCATCCCCGGCAACTTCGACATCGCGGCGTTCTCATACCTCGGCACCCCGTACCCCGTCTCGAGCAGCTACGGCACCTACGCCAACAGCCCCGACGGCAAGACCTGGAACGCCAACCTGGGCCGGTCCGGCTCCGACACGATCGACGCCGCCCTCGACCGCGCGGTGGCCTCCCTGGACCCCGCCGAGGCGCGTGCCGCCGTCAACGCCGCCGACCGGCTCATCTGGGAGCAGGCCAACGTCCTGCCCCTCTACCAGCGGCCGCAGGTGGTCGCCGCCCGGGAGACACTGGCCAACATCGGCGCCCGCGGCTTCCACGATCTGCGCTATCAGGACATCGGTTTCCTGCGCTGAGCCCACGCTGCCAGGGCATCGGCCTCCTGTGCTGGAAGCGATGACGCGTGCTGCCGGGGCATCGGCTTCCTGTGCTGGAAGCGATGACCCGCGCAGCCTGGGGATCGGCTTCCTGCGCTGAGAGCGATTACCCACATCACGCTTTCCGCGCTGAGACGTCTTTGTCGGGGGCCGGGTGTAGAAGTGATCGGGTGGCGATCCCGGTTACCTGGCCCCAGATCCTGTCGTGGCGGTTGCGCCGCCAGTTCGTGAGCTCGCCCTGCGAGGGCGGGCCGGAGGCGGTCGCCCGGCGGCTCTGCGGAGTGCAGGCGCAGGTGGCGTCCTCCGCCCAGCTCGCCGTCGCGGTGCGGAGTGCCCGGCCCGCCCCCGGCGCGGTCGACCGGGCGCTGTGGGCCGACCGCACGCTCGCCAAGACGTGGATCATGCGCGGCACCCTCCACCTGGTGCCCGCCGACACCCTGCCCGACTACTGCGCGGTCCTGGCCACGGTGCGCTTCTGGGAGAAGGGGTCCTGGCAGCGCGGCCACGGCGTCACGGCCGGCGAGATCGCCGCCATCCTTGACACGGTCCCGCGGATCCTCGGCGACCGCCCGCTCACCCGCGAGGAACTGGTCGAGGCGGTCGTTTCGGCCACCGGCGACGACCACCTGCGCGACGCGCTCGGCTCCGGCTGGGGCGCCCTGCTCAAACCGCTCAGCCGCCTCGGCCAGCTCTGCTACGGCCCGCCCCGCGACGGCCGCGTCACCTTCGTCGCCCCCCGCGCGTGGCTTCCCGGCTGGCCCGCCGCCCTTCCGCCGCCCGAGGAGGCCGGAGCCCGGGTGGTCCGCGCCTTCCTGGCCGCCCACGGTCCCGCCACGCCCGCGATGCTCGACGGCTGGCTGTTCGGCGGCGTCGCCAGGAAGGCCCTGCTCAAGGGCTGGTTCCGCGACCTCGCCCCCGAACTGGTCGAGGTGGAAACAGAAGACGGCCTCCGCTTGCAGGCACTCGCCGAACACCTCGACGACCTGGCCGCCACCCGCCCTGCCGACGAGGTCCACCTGCTCCCCGGTTTCGACCCGTACATCCTCGGCGCGCCCCGCACCCTGGAACCCCTCATCCCGCCCGCCGCCAAACCCAAGGTGAGCCGCCAGGCCGGTTGGATCTCCCCGGTCGTCCTCCACCAGGGCCGCGTCGCCGGAGTCTGGAAGCCCGAGGCAGGCAGAGTAGAACTCGACCTGTTCGAAGACGTGCCTCAGACACGTCTCGCCGCTGCGACGGCCCGCATCGAGACCCTGCTGGAGACCGCGAACACCCCGGCGTGACCAGCCTGCTCGTGTCCGCCTACCGCCTACTCCATGGGTGGGTGCTGCGTGGTGTGCAGGTGCCGCAGGTGGCCGTCGGTCCATGTCCCGCTTCCCTTTTACGGTGGCGAGCGGGCGAGACGGGGTGACCGTCGCTCCATATCTCCGCAGCGACGGGCGGGCGCGACGGGGTGACCGACTCCGGGCTCGCCTGAACGGCGAGGGACGCTGTCAGCGGTGGGGGACGATCTTGAAGCGTACGGTGTCGCCGGGGCGGAGCTGGGCGGCGATCGGCAGGTCCGCCTCCGCCACGACCGCGATCACCGGGTAGCCGCCGGTGGGCGGGTGGTCGCTGAGGAACACGATCGGCTGACCGCTCGGCGGCACCTGGACCGCCCCTGTGACCATGCCTTCGCTCGGCAGCTCGCCCTGCCGGGCCCGTGCGGGTTCCGCGCCGCGCAGCCGTACGCCTACGCGGTTGCTGTCCTGGTTCACGGTGTACGGGGTCGCGCAGAGGGTTTCCAAGGCACCGGGGGCGAACCAGTCGTCACGTGGTCCGGGCAGCACCCGGAGCACCGGTGGCCGGGGTCCGGCGAGTGGGGCCAGATCCGCTGTGATGTCGTCCAGCTCCGCGGCCGGGCTCACCGGGAGCACCGTGCCCGGGCGCAGCGGAGGCGGCCCCAGTCCCGACAGCGAGTCGGTCGAGCGGCTGCCCAGCACCGGCTCCACCGCGACGCCGCCCCGCACCGCGAGATAGGTCCGCAGGCCCCACGGCGGCGTCCCGAGCCGTACTTCGGCCCCCTTCGGCACCCAGAACGGCACCCCCATCCCGGCCCCGGGCGCACCTCCGGACACCGGGCACGGCGCGCCCGCCAGCGCCACCCACGCCCCCGCCGGGAACCGCAGCCTGGCCATCCCGAACGTGATCTCGATGCCGGCCAGCCGCTCCGGGTTGCCGACGAGCCGGTTGGCCAGCCGCAGGCTCGCCGCGTCGGCCGCGCCCGAGCACGGCACGCCCAGGTGCGCGTAGCCGTGCCGGCCCAGATCCTGCACAGTCGCGTACGGGCCCGGCGTCAGAACCTCGATCATGCCACCTCGAAACGCACCCGGGTGCCGGGCCGGAACGGCGTCGGCGGCTCGGCTGACACATTCCACACCCGCAGATCCGTACGGCCCAGCAGCCGCCACCCGCCGGGCGACGCGGTCGGGTAGACCGCCGAGTACGGGCCCGCGACCGCCACCGACCCGGCTGGGACGGCCGTGCGCGGGGTCGCCAGCCTGGGGACGTGCAGCACCGGATCGAGCCCGATCAGGTAGGCGAACCCGGGCGCGAACCCCAGCCACCCGACGACCAGCTCCCGCCCGGTGTGCCGCTCCACCACCTCGTCCACCGGGATCCCCGCCGCCTCGGCCACGGATTCGAGGTCCTCGCCGTCGTACACCACGGGAATCGTCACCACATCCGCCCCCTCGTGGAACGGAGGCTCCACCCCTGTAGGGGGACTTGCCGCCTGGTCCGCTCCGCCGCGCGACGAGGGATATGTCCTCCTGGACGGAGACTCGCCGCGGGACGAGGGATACGTCCTCCTGGACAGAGACTGGCCGCGGGAGGCGGAGCCCGTAGCGGAGCCGCCGTCTCGCGCGGCCCGGCCGCCGGCCTCCGAGCGGCAGTCGGCCACGAGCCTCTCCAGCAGCCCGCGCAGCCTGCCCTGATCGGCCCCAGGAGCCACCACGAGCACGGTTTCGGGGCCGGGTACGACTTCCCGGACCTCCGGCGGACGCTCGGCCCGCAGAGCCGCGTCCAGCCGGTGGGAGACCTCCAGCGCGCCCGTCTCCACGAGCAGCCCGTGCTCCCCGGCGCGCCGGATCATGTGACCTCCACGACGGGGCGGGGCATCCGGTGACCGGTCATGTGAACGCCTGCAGAGCCACACCGGCCGTCAGGAGCCGGTCGCGGACGGCGCGGGCCAGGCCGACCGCGTCGGGGGTGTCGCCGTGGACGCAGATGGACCGGGCCGTCACGGGCACGTCGGTGCCGTCGACCGAGGTCACCAGCCCTTCCTTGGCCATCCGTACCGCCCGCGCGGCCACCGCGTCCACGTCGTGGACGACCGCGCCGGGCGCGCGCCGCGACACCAGCGTGCCCGCGGCGGTGTAGGCGCGGTCGGCGAACGCCTCGCTGACCGTCGGGACCCCGGCCGCCGCCGCGACCTCGTGCACCACGGACCCGGGCAGCGTCAGCACCGGCAGGGACGGGTTGTAGTCGGCCACCGCTTCCACGACCGCCAGGGCCTGCACGCGGTCGCGGCAGACGCGGTTGTAGAGAGCGCCGTGCGGTTTGACGTAGGAGACCCGGCCGCCCATCGCCCTGGCGATGCCGTCGACGGCGGCGAGCTGGTAGAGCACCTCGGCGCAGAGCTCCTCCGGCTCGACGTTCATCTCCCTGCGGCCGAAGCCGGCCAGGTCGCGGTAGGACACCTGCGCCCCGATCGCCACCCCCCGGTCGACCGCGGCGGCGCAGGTGCGTCTGATCGTCGCGGGGTCGCCGGCGTGGAAGCCGCAGGCGACGTTGGCGCTCGTGACGATGTCGAGCAGGGCGAGGTCGTCGCCGAGCCGCCAGATCCCGAAGCCCTCGCCGAGGTCCGCGTTGAGGTCGATCACCATGGGTCCATCTTTACCGCTCCTCCCTCCCGGGGGAGGGGATTCCCGGCGGACGCTGCCCGATCGCCGGCCGGATAACCAGGACTTATGCCCACAGACCGGCCGTCAGCGGGGGGAGACGAACAGGGTTTGGGAGGCGGAGCCGATCTCGCCGTCCACGTCGTACAGGGTGGACCGGGCCAGGCCGCGCCCCGACGGGCCGACGACGGTCTCGGCGTCCAGGCAGATCCATTCGCCGACCGGCGCGCGGAACAGCGAGATCACCAGGTCGACGTTGACGAACAGGTAGCCGTCGAAGGGGAGCGTGTAGCTGATGCCGTTGCCGCAGTCGGCGAAGAGCGCCAGCCGTTCCAGCGGGGTGATCTCCTCGTCGCGCACCAGCGGCACCCGCGCCCGGCCCCACGCTGCGGCGGGGCCGGTCTCGTCGGGGCTGCCACGGGTGAAACGCCATTCGGTGGCGCGCCCGTACCCGAAACCGGTCGACAGCCACGACGGCGCGTCCTCCCGCGGCGGCAGGGGCGGCGGCGGGCGGCGCGCGCCCGGCGTCTCCGCCTCGCGGATCCGCCACGCGGTGGCCCGGACGTACTCGCGGCCGCCCGAGGACACCGACGCGGCCAGGCACTGCACGCGCTTGCCGTCCCGTACGACCTCGGTACGGACGGCCAGCTCGGCCACCGGCACCGGCGCGAACACGTCGACGTTGAGCTTGGCCAGGCCGAGCCCGGGCCGGGGCGCGGTCCGGGCGAGCTCGTGCACGATCAGGGCCGTGACCGGGCCGAGGTGCTGTGTGCGCGGGTCCCACGGCCCCTGCGTGTGCTCGGTCGCGCGGTAGTGTCCCTCGCGCAGCGGGACGTACATCGCCATGAGCGCAGCTTAGAACTCGTCCGGAATGTCCGCGATGTCGTCCAGGGCGGCGGCCAGCTCGTCCGGGTCGCCGCCGATCCGCTCGGCGATCTCCATCAGGACGTGCAGCACGTCGTGGCGGTCGTGGCCCAGGTCCAGCAGGCGCTGCGCGGCCTCCCACAGCTGCGGCGGGTCGCCCTCCCAGAGCCGGGTGGCGATCTCCTCGTGCCAGGCCAGGTGCTCGCGGTCTATGCCGCCCACGTGGTCGATCTCCAGCAGGACACGCCGGTCGCCCTCGTCGCCGGGGTTGAGCCGGTCCAGGTCGATCCCGTTGTGCGAGCCCTGGAGGAACGGGAACGCGAACACCCGCCGGGCCAGCGCCGACAGGTCGCCGTCGGGCAGCAGCCGCTCCAGCAGCGACCGGTCCAGGCCGAACGAGGCGGGGTCGCGGTAGGCCTCCGGGAATTTGCCCGTCGCCTCCCACACCGCGTCCAGCGTGGCCTTCAGCCCCTCGTCGGGCAGGCCCGTGCGGTGCGCGGCGAAGCGCGCCCACGCCGCCAGCACGTGCGGCATCGCCTCCTGCTCGGCCTCCGACAGCATCACCTTGCGCGGCAGCCAGTCGAGCAGGAACGTCTCGCACTTGGTCGGGCTCACCCGCAGCGGCCTGCTGAAGTCCTGGTCGCACCCGTAGTCGATGATGTGGTCGGCGCAGCGCGAGGCGGCCGACGGGTCCGACAGGTGCTCGGCGGCGTCCGAGGCGAGGAACTCGGCGGCCAGCATCGCGCGCCGCTCCCGGTTGTACGGGGCCTCGATGTGGAGCGGCGCGGGCCGTTTGCGCCCCGGCGGCAGGGCCTTCAGCCGCGACCTGGCGAAGGCGTGGTAGGCGCTGTAGCTGTCGCTGACGGGCGGCGGCGTCTTCGGCTCGCCGGTGGCCTTCATGGCCGACTCCAGCAGCGCCCTGGCCTGCTGCGGCTCGATCTCCTCGAAGCGCAGCATCGGGTTGCCCGACGCCTCCGCCTCAGCCTGCTCCAGCAGCTTGTCGACCTGGGAGGACACCCAGGCGTCGCGCGCCATGCCCGACATGTTGTAGTCGACCACCATCACCAGCGCGTGGCGGTCCTGCTGGTTGCGGGCCTCGTCGCCGTTCCACCTGTAGGCGAACGTGCAGATGACCGTGTCCTGGTCGCCGTAGGCGTCGCGCGAGACGTAACAGCCGGTCGGCTTGACGGCGCCCACCCGGTCGGCCCAGCCCGGCCGGGCCACGCCGCTCTCCATCATCGCCAGCGCCGCGCCCTCCGCCTTCGCGCCCTGGCGCGAGGTGCCGAGATAGGCCAGGCAGATCAGCAGGGTCAGCGAGGCGGGCGTGCCGGCCTTTGCGGCGTAGTCGACCAGCCCTTCGCCCAGCACCTGCTCGACGTCGCCGCCCCGGACGCGCCTGCCCCACCAGGCGCCGATCATGTCGGAGACCATCAGCTCCGCGTCGAGCGGGCTCCGGACGGCGAGCAGCTCGCGTGAGGCCTGCAGCATCTCCTTGAAGACGTCTTCGGCTGGAATCTTCTCCCGGGGGTCTCGTCGATGTCGGCGCACGCCCTCACTCTCTCGCATTCCAGGCGCAAACGGTGCGTAGAACGCGGCCTGATGACCTCGATGTTATCGATGGCTGCGTGGCGGCGGTGCGGAGTTGACGATGGCGAGCAGATGCTCACGCGCGACCCGTTCCACGATCTCGGGCGTCGCCGTGATGCCGAGGTGCTGCGCGCACGCGCACACGTCGGCGACACACCGGTCGATGGTGTCCACCGGCACGGTGAGGAACTCTTCGGCCAGCCGATGACTGACCGGCTCCCGCAGGAGGCGTGTGGCCAGAGCGAGCATAGGTGTCAAATTCCTCTGGAGTCCGGGGGCAAACCCCCAGGAGTGGACGCAGGCGACTTGCGCTCTCATTTCATCCCTTATCAGGGCAGTGTCAAGGGGGAGAGGCGACCGTGTTCGCTTCTCCGGGACGGCTTTCATGCGAAGCTGTCTCCATGCGTATCCAGCTCACGCAGCGAGCCGAGGCCGACGAGCTCCTCGGCCGCAGCCCGCTAGCCCTGCTCGTCGGCATGCTGCTTGATCAGCAGGTGCCGATGGAGCGAGCGTTCACGGGTCCGCACACCATCTCCGAGCGGCTGGGGCACGATCTGACCGCCGAAGAGATAGCCTCTTATGACCCCGACGCGTTCGCCGCGCTGCTCGCCCGGAAGCCCGCCGTCCACCGTTACCCCAAGGCGATGGCGGCCCGCATCCAGCAGCTCGCGGCGCATCTCGTGGCGGAGTACGACGGCAGGGCCGAGCTCATCTGGGCCGACGCCGCCGATGGCGATGAGCTGCTGAAACGCCTGCGCGCGCTGCCGGGGTTCGGCGAGCAGAAGGCCCGGATCTTCGTGGCGCTGCTGGGCAAGCGCCTGGGGGTCAGGCCGCCGGGATGGCGCGAGGCCGCCGGCGCGTACGGCGAGGAGGATTCCTACCGGTCCGTGGCCGACGTGGTCGACGCCGACAGCCTGGCGAAAGTGAGGGCTTTCAAGCAGGCCGCCAAGCAGGCGGCGAAGGCCGAGTAGCCTGATCTTGCTGCGCAACGTGGAGCGATTTTGACAGGATGCGTTGACCGTATGGCTGCTGGGGCTTCCGTCCGCGCATGCCCATCGCCGATGATGTACTGCAGAATCCGGTCGCCCGGAGCTGCGTCACGCCGATACACGACTATGGAGATGTGCCGCGTGGGAGACCCTGGCACGCGACGGAGGTACGGACCATGAGCGCCGAGACCTCCGTTCCCCGTCCCCGGGAGTCGGATGTGGACATCTCTGACTCCGCCCTGCTCAAAGGCCTGCTGTCCGAGGCGGAGTTCGCCTTCGCCTTCTTCGACGTCCAGGGCCGCGTCCAGCGGGTCAACGACGTCTTCAGCGACCTCGTCGACGTGCCCGCCGAGCGGCTGGTCGGGCGCGCCCCCGTGGAAGTGCTCGCCGCCGACCTGAGCCAGGCCGTCACGCAGGGCGTGCAGGCCGTCATCGAGAGCGAGGGGCCCGTCGCCGAGCGGCGGGTGCGGGTGCGCTCCGCCGAGGGCGGCGACCGTCACTGGTCGATGTCGTTCTCGCCGGTCCACGACGAGGCGGGCGAGCTGCGCGCCGTCACCCTGGTCGGGCTCGACGTGACCGAGAGCCGCCAGATAGAGGAGGAGCTGCGCCGCAGCGAGGAGCGCTACCGCTCGCTGGTGGAGGCGCAGTCCCAGCTGGTGTGGATAACCACGCCCACCGGCACGGTCGCCGAGGACGCGCCGCAGTGGCGCGCCATCACCGGCCAGGGGCTGGAGGAGTACCTCGCCTACGGCTGGCTGGACGTCGTCCACCCCGACGAGCGCGCGGCCACCGAGGAGGCGTGGAAGGAGGCGCTGCGCGGGCGCACCATGTTCGAGTGGAACTACCGCGTGCGCACCCGCGCCAGCGGCTACCGCCACTTCGAGGTGCGCGCCGTGCCGATCATCCGCCACGGCCGCGTGGTCGAGTGGGTCGGCGCCAACACCGACGTGACCCCGCAGCGCGAGGCCGAGGAGATGCGCGGCCGGCTGACCGACCAGCTCGGCGCCGCCGCCCTGCGCACCGCCCGGCTCCAGGGCGCCACCGCCCAGCTCGCCGAGGCGCTCACGGTCGAGCAGGTGGTGCAGGTCATCATCGACGTCGGCCGCACCGCCCTGGCCGCCGACCGGTCCGCCGTGGCGCTGCTCGACACCGACCGCGCCGCGCTCAAGCTGATCAACGGCGAGGGCATCCCGGAGGCGTCCGGCTCCTCCGGCGAGGAGATCCCGCTGTCGCACTCCAGCGTGATGACGATGGCGGTCAACAGCCGCCGGCCGGTCTTCGCCGAGTCGCCGGTGAGCCTGAAGATGCAGCTGCTGGAGGCGGGCGGCGACGAGCAGGTGCTCGCCCACTACCTGGCCAACAGCGACGAGCAGGCCTGGGTGGGCCTGCCGCTGCTGGCCGCGGGCCGGGCGCTGGGCGCGCTGCGCTTCTCGTTCACCCGGCCGCAGAAGATCTCCCAGGAGGACGGGGTCTTCCTGGAGGCGCTGGCCGGGCAGTGCGCGCTGGCGGTGGAGCGGGCGACGCTCTTCGAGCGCGAGCACCGTACCGCCGAGACGCTCCAGCGCAGCCTGCTGCCCGACCACCTGCCCGTGGTCAAGGGCCTGGAGCTGGCGCAGCGGTTCCGCTCCGGCAGCCGCCACGTGCAGGTCGGCGGCGACTGGTACGACGCGTTCGTGCTGCAGGACGGGCGGGTCGCGGCCGTCGTGGGCGACGTGATGGGCAAGGGCGTCAAGGCGGCGGCCGGGATGGGCCGCATCCGCAACGCCATGCGGGCGCTGGCGCTGACCAACCCGCCGCCCGCCGCGGTGCTGAGCGGCCTCGACCGGGTCTTCGAGGCCACCGAGGAGGAAGACCAGGTCACCACGCTGGCCTACATGGTCGTCGAGCCGTCCACCGGCGAGGGCACGCTCGCGCTGGCGGGTCACCCGCCGCCGGTGCTGGTCTCCCCGCAGGGCACGGCGATCCTGTGCGACGCCGAGCCGGGCACGCCGCTGGGCTGGCCGACCAGCCGCCGGCAGTTCCGGTTCGTGGTGCCGCCGGGACACACCGCCGTGCTCTACTCCGACGGGCTGGTGGAGAACCGCAAGCGCGGGCTGGACGCCGGTCTCGCAGAGATTTGCAGTGTTGTGACCGAAGCGCCGCCGGACGTCGTGGCGAATCCGCACATGCTGCTTGATTTCCTGGTTGACGGGATGTTGTCGGGTTATGAACAGGATGATGACGTTACCGCGTTGGCAATTCACGTTCCTGCCGTCACGAAGAGTGACTGAATGAAACAGTCATAAGGGTTGCTTTCGGGTATCAGTGCCGCCCTCGCGTACGCAGTACTCCTTCGGTCGGCCTAGGGTGGAGGTCAACCGCCGGGAGGTGGCCGTATGGAGTGCCGGGCCGTGCCAGAATGCTGGGAAGGCCCGTAGCGGTCCGCACGGCCTCACCGATCTCCGAGAGAGGCAACAGCCCCCTAGCGGGCATCTGGGTCCATTGTCGCCACGCGTTCGTTCGAGAGGTGTTCGTGTCGCCTGCAAGTTCGACTCGCTCGAAGCCACAAGAGCTGAACGAGCCCGTCATTCAGCGACTGCTCGAGCGTGGGCGCTCGCAGGGTTTCCTCGAGTCTGAGGATGTCCGTCAGGCCTTCGAGGAGGCGGACATCCCCATGTCGCACGCCGCCGCGTTCTTGCGGAACCTCAGCAAAGAGGGCGTGACCGTGGTGGTGACCGCCGCGGATTCGGCTGCGCCGAAGAAGAAGTCTCGAGGTCCAGCAAAGCGCCAGACCGCCGCGCCCGTCAAGAGCAAGACGGCGGCGGCCGCCAAGGAGCAGCAGCCGGAGACCGTGACCGCGGTCGTCGGCACCGCCGAAGCCGAGCCCGCGCCGAAGAAGCCGGCCTCCGCCAAGAAGGCCGCCGCGGCCAAGAAGGCGGCTCCGGCCAAGAGCGCGCCCAAGAAGGCCAAGGCCGGCAGCGCCGCGGCCAAGACCAAGCCCAAGGCCGCCCAGGGCCCCAAGTCCGAGGTCGACGAGGACATCGAGCTGGAGGGCGAGGTCGAGCTGGACGAGCTCGAAGAGCTCGAGGTCGAGGACGAGGAGATCGTCGCGGAGGGCGACTCCGAGGCCGAGGGCGACAGCGACGACGACACCGAGGACGAGCCGAAGGCCGAGGCGGCCCCGGCGGCCAAGGACAAGAGCGAGGACGAGGTCCTCATCCTCTCCGACGACGACGATGACGCCCCCGTGGCGACGGTCGCCGCCGCCGGCGCGACCGCGGACCCGGTCAAGGACTACCTCAAGCAGATCGGCAAGGTTCCCCTGCTCAACGCCGAGCAGGAGGTCGAGCTGGCCAAGCGCATCGAGGCGGGCCTGTTCGCCGAGGAGCAGCTCGCCAGCGACGGCGACAGCCTCCCGGTCGACGTCCGGGCCGAGCTGGAGTGGATCGCCGAGGACGGCCGCCGGGCCAAGAACCACCTGCTGGAGGCCAACCTCCGCCTGGTGGTCTCGCTGGCCAAGCGCTACACCGGCCGCGGTATGCTCTTCCTGGACCTGATCCAGGAGGGCAACCTGGGCCTGATCCGGGCGGTCGAGAAGTTCGACTACACCAAGGGCTACAAGTTCTCCACCTACGCCACGTGGTGGATCCGGCAGGCGATCACCCGGGCCATGGCCGACCAGGCGCGGACCATCCGCATCCCGGTCCACATGGTCGAGGTGATCAACAAGCTGGCCCGCGTCCAGCGGCAGATGCTGCAGGACCTCGGCCGCGAGCCGACCCCGGAGGAGCTGGCCCGCGAGCTCGACATGACCCCCGAGAAGGTGGTCGAGGTCCAGAAGTACGGCCGCGAGCCCATCTCCCTCCACACGCCGCTGGGCGAGGAGGGCGACAGCGAGTTCGGCGACCTGATCGAGGACTCCGAGGCCATCGTCCCGGCCGACGCGGTCAGCTTCACGCTGCTGCAGGAGCAGCTCCACTCGGTGCTCGACACCCTGTCGGAGCGCGAGGCGGGCGTGGTGTCGATGCGGTTCGGCCTCACCGACGGGCAGCCCAAGACGCTCGACGAGATCGGCAAGGTCTACGGCGTGACGCGTGAGCGCATCCGGCAGATCGAGTCGAAGACGATGTCGAAGCTCCGCCACCCGTCCCGTTCGCAGGTGCTGCGCGACTACCTCGACTAGGTGACGTTCCGGGAAGGGCACGGTCCTGCGCGGGCCGTGCCCTTTCCGCTGCCGTCAGGGGAGCAGGACGTCGAGCCTGCCGCCGGTGAGCGCGACCCGGTAACCCAGGTCCTCCAGGGCCTTGACCAGCTCGTCCGGGGTCTCGGGGGTCAGGCCGCTCTCCAGCAGCCGCCCGGCGACCTCGCCGCGGGTGGCCTTGGCCATGTGGCTGACGACCTTGCCGCCCTTGAGCACCCGTACGGAGACGCCGCGGGAGCCCGGCCGCCAGGCGGCCGCGTACGCCGACGAGCGCATGTCCACCACCAGCCCCGGCAGGCGCTCCAGCTCAGGCGTGATCAGCGGCCTCCAGAAGGTCGCGAGAGGCCCGATGGGCGGCAGGTTGACCCCCATGGCCAGCCGGTAGGGCGGAACGCGGTCAGCGGGCCGCAGAACGCCCCACAGGCCCGAGAAGATCAGCACGCTCTCCTCCGCCCTGGCCCGGGCCTGCGGGGAGAGCCGGTCCAGGCCGAGGTTGTCGTAGAGCACGCCGGTGTAGAGCTCGGCGGCGGGCAGCGTGCCCGCGGTCTGGAGCTCCAGGTTTTTCGCGAGTTCCGGCGCCAGGCCGGGGGAGAGGCCGAGCACGTCCAGCGCGTCGCGGCGGCGGGACGCGCGGATGAGCGCGGTGAGCACCCGCTTGCGGGGCCGGTCCAGCTTGGGGAACGACAGGCCGCCGACGGGCGGGCCGTCGCCCGCGGGGGCCTTGCCCTCCGACGGAGGCAGCAGAATCAGCACAGTCAGGCAGCCTACCGGGGTGTCGGCGCAGGTCAGCGGGGGGCGGTCGGCCGGCCGGGTTAGGCTTCCGGGGTGGATGCCGATCTTCTCGTGGACGAGGCGTGGCCGGCCTGGGAGCGGCGGGAAGCCGGCGGCTGGGTGCTGCGCTACGCGGGAGGCGTGACGAAACGGGCCAACTCGGTGCTCGCCCTGGGGGAGCCGGACGACCTGGACGCCGCGATCTCGGCGGCCGAGGCCTTCTACGCCGAGCGCGGCGCTCCGTGCGCCTTCTCGATCGGCGCGGGCGCGCCGCCCGGCCTGGACCGCGCGCTGGAGGCGCGCGGCTACGCGCTGGTGGACCCCACCGTCGTCATGGCCGGCGCGATCTCGGGGCGGCCCTCGGTTCCGGTACGAGTCGAGGAGCGGCCCTGGCGGGGCTGGCTGGAGACGTGGTGGGCGGTCGACGGCCGCCGCTCCACCGGGCCGGAGGCGGCCGAGCGGATCCTGACCGGCGTTCCGGCGCTCTACGTGGCGGTGGAGGAGGACGGGATCCCGGTGGCCGTCGGGCGGGGCGTCCCGCAGGGCGGCACGCTGGGGATCTACTGCATGGCGACCCTGCCGGAGGCGCGCCGCCGCGGCCTGGGCCGGGCCGTCCTGCGCGCGCTGGCCGTGGAGAGCGGGATGCCTGGCGCGTACCTGGTCGTCACCGAGCGGAACACGGCCGCGCGGGCCCTGTACCGGAGTGAGGGCCTGCAGCCGAAGGGCGGCTACCACTACCGGATCCGCGGCGCCCGGTGACTCCCGAACGCAAGACGGCGACCCCGGGGAACCAGGATCGCCGTCTTGTCTGCATATATGTGGTTATGTCGTCACGGCGAGTGCGTCAGCGCTCGTCGTTCTGGGCCATCTTCGGGGTTTCGCTGAGACGTGCCGACTCGTCCAGGATGTCGGCGCCCTTCTCACGCAGCGCTGCGATGTGCTTGCGCCCGTGGTGGGCACAGAACAGCAGCTCCCCGCCAACCGGCAGGGTCGCGCGAATGTATGCCTGGGCACCGCAACGGTCGCAGCGGTCGAGGGCCGTCAGCGGCTTAACGGGGGCAAGAGCTCCAGTCACGTATCGCCTTTCGGGTCACCCCCGCCGAAGCGAGGATCTGGCGTCAGTCACTTGGAACAACATCTAACCGGACGTGGACGTTCCCAACCCACGGGTCTCTACGCCCAGAGCGGAATGTGTCCGAAAGTAATGAGGATCACCCTGCTGGTAACGGCAAACGTGACCTCATGGCAAGCTTGTGCGCGTGCGTAGGGGAAGAAACGGTAAGCTACGCACACCTGTTCGAACGTAAACCCGGAGGAGCTGGAGTGACGCTAGTGGAGGCGGGGTACACGGCTCGACACCTCTCGGTGCTTGAGGGCCTCGAAGCCGTCCGCAAGCGCCCGGGGATGTACATCGGCTCGACCGACAGCCGCGGCCTCATGCACTGCCTCTGGGAGATCGTCGACAACGGCGTCGACGAGGCGCTGGGCGGCCACTGCGACCGCATCGAGGTGGAGCTCTACGCCGACGGCTCCATCGAGGTGCGCGACAACGGCCGCGGCATCCCGGTCGACATCGAGCCCAAGAGCGGCCTGGCCGGGGTCGAGCTCGTCTACACCAAGCTCCACGCGGGCGGCAAGTTCGGCGGCGGCTCCTACACCGCCTCCGGCGGGCTCCACGGCGTCGGCGCATCCGTGGTCAACGCCCTGTCGGCGCGGCTCGACGTCCAGGTCGACCGCGACGGCAAGGTCCACGAGATCAGCTTCCGGCGCGGCAAGCCCGGCGTGTTCGACGGGCCGGGCCCGACCGCCAAGTTCCGCCGGAAGTCCGGCCTGCGCGACGGCGGCGAGGCGCCCGCCGGCGCCACCGGCACCCGCGTGCGCTTCTGGGCCGACCCGCAGATCTTCCTGCCCGACGCCGAGGTCTCGCTCGACGAGATCCACGTCCGCCTCCGCCAGACCGCCTTCCTGGTGCCGGGCCTCACCCTGGCCGTCGTCGACAGCCGCCACGAGGAGCAGGTCCGCGAGGAGTTCCGCTTCGAGGGCGGCATCTCCGAGTTCACCGAGTTCCTCGCCCGCGACGAGGCCGTCTGCGACGTGCTGCGCCTGCGCGGCGTCGGCCACTTCCGCGAGACCGTCCCCGTCCTCGACGACCAGGGCCACATGACCTCCACCGAGGTCCAGCGCGAGCTCAGCGTCGACGTGGCCCTGCGCTGGGGCAAGGGGTACGAGTCCACCGTCCGCTCCTTCGTCAACGTGATCGCCACCCCCAAGGGCGGCACCCACGTCACCGGCTTCGAGCGCGGCCTCGTCCGTACGATCAACGAGCAGCTCCGCGAGACCCGCCTGCTCAAGAACGGCGACGACCCCGTGACCAAGGAGGACATCCTCGAAGGGCTCACCGCGGTCGTCACCGTCCGCGTGCCCGAGCCGCAGTTCGAGGGCCAGACCAAGGAGATCCTCGGCACCTCCGCCGCCAACCGCATCGTCTCCCACGTCGTCAGCCGCGACCTCAAGGAGCTGTTCGACAACCCGCCGCGCGGCTACAAGCAGGCGCTCCGCGCCGTGCTGGAGAAGATCGTCGCCGCCGCGAAGGCGCGGATCGCCGCCCGCGAGCACCGCGAGAACCAGCGCCGCAAGAGCGCGCTGGAGAGCTCCGCGCTGCCCGCCAAACTGGTCGACTGCCGCTACGACGGCGTCGACCGCAGCGAGCTGTTCATCGTCGAGGGCGACTCGGCCCTCGGCACCGCCAAGCTGGCCCGCGACTCCGAGTTCCAGGCCCTGCTGCCCATCCGGGGCAAGATCCTCAACGTGCAGAAGGCGTCCGTCAGCGACATGCTGAAGAACGCCGAGTGCGCCGCCATCATCCAGGTCGTCGGTGCCGGCTCCGGCCGCTCCTTCGACCTCGACGCCGCCCGCTACGGCAAGGTCATCCTGATGGCCGACGCCGACGTCGACGGCGCCCACATCCGCTGCCTGCTGCTCACGCTCTTCCACCGCTACATGCGGCCGATGATCGAGGCGGGGCGCGTCTTCGCCGCCGTCCCCCCGCTCCACCGCATCGAGCTGACCAACCCGGGGCGCGGCAAGAACAAGTACATCTACTGCTACTCCGACGCCGAGCTCCACAAGGTCCTGCGCGACCTGGAGCGGCGCGGCAAGCGCTGGAAGGACCCGGTCCAGCGCTACAAGGGCCTCGGCGAGATGGACGCCGACCAGCTGGCCGAGACGACCATGGACCCGCGCCACCGCATCCTGCGCCGGGTGCGCATAGAGGACGCCGAGGAGGCGGAGCAGATCTTCAGCCTGCTCATGGGCAGCGAGGTGGCCCCGCGCCGCGAGTTCATCGTCAAGAGCGCCGCCGAGGTCGACCGCGACCACATCGACGCGTGACCCCGGCGCGGGTCAGTCCACGGCGATCAGGCGGCCCGTCTTCACGTCGTAGATGGCGCCCGTCACCGGCATGTCCGACGGCAGGAACGGCGACGACGTGATGCGCGTGAGGTCGTGCGCGAGCGCCTGACGCTGGTCGGGCACCATGTGGAAGTCCAGGCTGCGGGTGTCGACTCCTTTGCTCTGGGTGAGCTCGTGCACGTCCGCGTCGGTGGCCTTGTTCATGCCGCAGTCGGTGTGCGGCATGACCAGGACACGCTCCACACCCAGCAGGAAGACGCCCAGCACGAGCGTCCGCAGGACGTCGTCCGTGACCCGGGCGCCGGCGTTCCGGAGGATCTTCGCGTCGCCCGGCTCCAGCCCCAGCAGGCCGAGCGGATCTATGCGCGAATCCATGCAGGTCACCACGGCCAGCCCGCGCGCCGCCCGTCCAGTCAGGCCCGACCCTTTGAAGGTACGGGCGAACTCCGCGTTTGCTGCGAATAGGTCGTCGAACGCATCCATGCGTCAGATGATTCCGCATGGACTTCTGATCGAATCGCGCGGGGGGCGCTTAAATCGGGGCCTGCAGGCGGCAAGTGCGCGCGATCACTGCTAACTTTGCGTGACGGTTCCGTAGCCCCTCGTGTGCATGATCGAAGAAGGTCGTCTTGAGCAGGTCCGAATCGCTCGCCGCGTATCTCCGTGCCCAGGCCCGCCGCTGTCTGGACCGAGTCGAGTCCGATGACGGCGGACGCAACGCCAGGCGCGCCCTGAGCCTGCTGGACGCCGCCGCCTACGCCGGCGGGCTGGCCGACGACGACCCGCTGATCCTCACGCTCGACCAGGCCGGCTGTTACGGGCCGCTCGGCTGCGAGTCGTTCGACCCCGGCGAAGCGGGCACCAGGCTCATCCGCTCGTGGGAGGGGTCGGAGCCGCACGAGCTCCTCGCTGCGCTCCCGGCGGCGATCATCGAGGCGCAGGAGTGCGACTCCAGGCACCGCTGACGGGCAGGCGCCCCACCAGGGCCGCCGCCCCGGCGGGGTCGCCTGCCCTCGGTCAGCTCAGGCCGGTTCGTTGCCGGGCTTCCACTTGATGCCGCAGCCGATCGACGGCGCCTGGTCGCCGTCGAGAGGCTTGCCGGCCAGCACCGCGTCGATGGCGGCGCGCAGCGACGAGCCCGTCACCGGGACGTCGTTGCGCGGCCTGGAGCCGTCGAACTCGCCCCGGTAGACCAGCTTGTGGTCCGCGTCGTACAGGAAGAAGTCGGGCGTGCAGGCCGCCCGGTAGGCCTTGGCCACCTCCTGGGTCTCGTCCAGCAGGTACGGGAAGGTGAACTTGGCGCGGGCCGCCTGCTCGGCCAGGTGTGCGGCATCGTCGTCGGGGTATTGCTCGCTGTCGTTGCTGCAGATGGCGACGATCGACAGCCGGGAGCCGTAGTCGGCGGCCAGCTCTCCGAGCCCGTGCTCGATGTGGCGGACGTACGGGCAGTGGTTCGAGAGGAAGATCACCAGCGTGGGTGATCCTTCAAAGTCGGCCAGGGACACGTTGCCGCCGCCGACGGCCGGAAGGTCGAAGGACGGCGCGGGGGTGCCGAGCGGCACCATGAACGAGTGGGCTGCCATGCCTCCCATTGTCGCGGCTTCAGGAGGGTGAGTGCATGGAAGGCATCGCGCGTTTCCGGTCCACGGTCATCGACTGCCCTGACCCGCGGGCGTTGGCGGGCTTCTACTCGCGGCTGCTCGGCTGGCCGGTGACCGCGGAGGAGGACGACTGGGTGGTGGTGAGCGACGGCGGCTCGCCCGACCGGCTGGCGTTCCAGCTCGTGGCGGACCACCGGCCGCCGACCTGGCCCGAGGGGGAGCGGCCGCAGCAGCTCCACATCGACGTGCTGGTGGACGATCTGGACGAGGCGGAGAGGCGGGTGCTGGAGATCGGCGCGACCAAGGCCGAGGTCCAGCCGAGCAAGGACGGCGCGTTCCGGGTCTTCCTCGATCCGGCCGGGCATCCCTTCTGCCTGACGACCTAGCTTCTTGACGGGCCGCGGGCGGCAGGCGCATGATGAGATTATTCAACGAGTGATGAGATTGGGTGATCTCGATGACCGGTCACTGCGTCGTCATCGGAGGCGGTCCCGCCGGGATGATCGCCGGTCTGCTGCTCGCCCGGGCCGGCGTCCGCGTGACGGTGCTGGAGAAACACGCCGACTTCCTCCGCGACTTCCGGGGCGACACCGTCCACCCGTCGACGCTCGCCCTGCTCGACGACCTCGGCCTGAGCGAGCGGTTCGCCCGCCTGCCGCAGTACCACCTCACGGAGATCGCGTTCCCGGCCGAGGGCGGCGAGGTGGTCTTCGGCGACATGTCCCGCCTCAAGGTGCGCTACCCGTACGTCGCGATGGTCCCGCAGTGGGATCTGCTCACCCTGCTGGCCGACGCCGCCCGCGAGGAGCCCGGCTTCACCCTGCGGATGAGCACCGAGGTCACCGGCCTCCTCCGCGAGGACGGGCGCATCGCCGGCGTGCGCTACCGGACCGCCGCCGGCGAGGAGGGGGAGATCCGCGCCGACCTCACCCTCGCCTGCGACGGCCGCTGGTCCCTGGCCCGCCGGGAGGCCGGGCTCCGGGTCAAGGAGTACCCGGTGCCGTTCGACGTGTGGTGGTTCCGGCTGCCGCGCCGGCGTGAACAGGACCGCGGCGCGCTCATCCCGCGCATGACCGCCGACCGGCTGCTCATCGTCCTGCCCCGCGAGACCCACTTCCAGATCGGCTACATCGGCCCCAAGGGCTTCGACCGCGAGCTGCGCGCACGCGGCCTCGAACCGCTCCGCCGCGAGATCGCCGAGGCCGCCCCCGAACTGGCCGGCGAGGTCGCCGCGCTGACCTCGATGGACGACGTCAAGCACCTGGACGTCCGGGTCAACCGGCTGATCCGCTGGCACACCGACGGGCTGCTGTGCATCGGCGACGCCGCCCACGCCATGTCGCCCGCCGGCGGCGTCGGCATCAACCTGGCGGTCCAGGACGCGGTCGCCGCCGCGACGCTCCTCGCCGGGCCGCTCAGGCGCGGGCGGCCCACCCCGGCCGAGCTCGCCCGGGTACGCGCCCGCCGGGTCTTCCCGACAGTGATCGTGCAGGGCCTCCAGCGGATGGTGCACCGCACGCTGATCGCGAAGGTCCTCCGCGGCGCCTGGTCGGGGCCTCCCCGGCTGCTGGTGCGGCTCATGCGCCGCTTCCCGGCGCTCTCGTACGGTCCCGCGTACCTCATCGGCGTCGGCCCGCGCCCCGAACGCGCCCCGGCCTTCGCCCGCCGCGCACCCGAGAAGACCCCGTCGGAGTCGTAAGCGCTCAAGGGGTGAGAACGGCCGTAAGACAGCAGGTCGTTAGCGTTCACGGGTGAGAACAACCGTGGGACAGCAAGTCGTGAGCGCTCACGGGGTGAGAACGACCGTTTCCTCGGAGATCATCTCGGAGCCCGCCGCGAACGCGGCCCCGCCGGTGAACGCCACGGCCAGCACCGCCGCCGCGATCACCGTACGCATCCAGGACCTTCCGCGCGGCCGCCCGGAGGACCGGGACAGCCAGGACCTCCCACGCGGCCGCACGGTAGCCCGGGTCCCCGCCGCGATCTCCGCGCGTACGGACACCCACCGCAGCACGTCGTCCCCGCCGAGCCCGCAGGCCCGGACGAACGCCACGAGCAGTTCCTCACGCGGCAGCCGGTCCCGGCCGAGCATGGTGGAGGCGGTGGAGTAAGGCAGCACGTCACCGGCGGCGGACGCGCGGCGCTCAAGCTGCCGGAAGCTCAGCCCCGACCAGTCCTTGAGCCGTCGCAGCCCGGCCATGAAGGCGGCCTCGTCGGTGGCCGCCTCCGGTGACGGCGGTGGCGTGATGGTCATGTCGCTCCTGCCGGTCGGTCGTCATGGAGAGTGGCGCTGAGCTGGCCGTACGGTGTCCCGCACACATCCGGACACCCCGACATGTTGATCACACCGCGCCGCACCGGTCAACCTGTGGGCTTCCGACCCCTTTGGAGGCCCGCATGAAGAGCCGGACCCTGACCGGCGTGCTGCTCCTGGTCGCGCTGGCGGGATGCTCCCCGCCCGCGGACGTCCCCGGCTTCCTGGCGCGCACGCTCCCCGAGGGGTTCGGCGGCACCGTCGTCACGGCCCACGGCGACCGGATCACCTTCTGCGAGGGTTTCGGCCTGGCTGACCGCGCCGCGCGGATCCCCGCCACCTGCGACACCGTGTACGACGTCATGTCGATCACCAAGCAGTTCACCGCGGCGGCGATCCTCAAGCTGGAGGCGATGGGCCGGCTCAAGGTGAGCGACCCGATCGGTGCGCACCTCGGGCCGGTCCCCGGCGGCAAGCGCGGCATCACCCTGCACCACCTGCTCACGCACACCGCGGGCCTGCCCGAAGCCGTCGGCGACGACTACGAGCCGCTGTCCCGCGACGACATGCTGGCCAGGGCGCTGGCCGCCGGCCTGCTGTCGGCCCCGGGCGCGGAGTTCCGGTACTCCAACACCGGCTACAGCGTGCTCGCCGCGATCGTGGAGAAGACCTCCGGCCTGAGCTACGAGCGCTTCCTGGCCGAGCACCTGTTCGGCCCGGCCGGGATGACCGCGACCGGGTACGTGCTGCCCCGCTGGGAGCGTGACCGGGTCGCCGTCGAATACGACGCCGGGGGACGAGCGATGGGCAGGCCGTACGAGCATCCCTGGGCGGCGGACGGCCCGCACTGGAACCTGCGCGGCAACGGCGGCATGCTGTCGACCGCCCGCGACCTGTTCCGCTGGCATCGCGCGCTGACCGGCGACGCCGTGCTCCCGGCGGGCGCCAGGAAGAAGCTGTTCACCGCGTACGCGCCGGTGCCCGATTCCGACGAGTCGTACGCGTACGGCTGGAACATCCTGGGCGACGGCCCGATCGCGTGGCACGACGGCGGCAACGGATGGTCCCTGGCGAGCTACGCCCGGTCCCTGCGCGACGGCACGATGGCCTTCTTAATCAGCAACCAGGCCGGCCGGGAGGTCGAGGACCTGGAGCCCGAGCTCACCCTGGACCTGCTGGCCCGCGCCCGCCCCGGAGACCGGGACGGGCGGCCGTCGCCTAGGAACCCTCCGGCGGCTCGGGAACGGGACCGGCGCCCAGGGCGCCGCCGATGGCGCCGATGGTGTGAGTGAGCCGGACGCCGGAGCCGTCGCGGCGGCCCAGCTCCTCCGGCAGCGTCACCGGCTTGCCCACCGGCGAGACGGCCTTCGCAGGCGCCGGGCCGGCCCAGGCCAGCAGCAGCACGTCCTCGCCCTTCAGGAACCGCTGGGCGCGCACCCCGCCCGTGGCCCGGCCCTTGGCCGGGAAGTCGGCGTAGTCGGACACCTTGCCCCCGCCGACCTGCGTGCCGGGAAGGGCGGTGGCCGAGCCCGCCACCGTGACCACCCGGGCGGGCCTGGACGGGTCGACCACGCCGAACCAGATCACCTTGGCCCCGCCGTCGAGCCGGACGCCCGCCACGCCGCCCGCCGGCCGCCCCTGCGGCCTGACCATCGAGGCCTGGTAGCGCAGCAGCTGGGCGTCGGACGTGATGAACACCAGGTCGTGCTCCTCGGACTCCAGCTCCACGGCGCCCACCACCGTGTCGCCGTCCTTGAGCGTGATGACCTCGAAGTCGTCGCGGTTGGCGGGGTATTCGGGCACCACCCGTTTGACCACGCCCTGTGCCGTGCCGATCGCCAGCCCCGGCCCCGACGGGTCGAGCGAGCCCAGCCCGACCACGGTCTCGTCCGGCTCCAGCGACACGAACTCGGCGACCGGATGGCCGCCCGACAGCGACGGCGGATCGTCGGAGGCGGGCAGCGTCGGCAGATCGACCACCTGGACCCGGATCAGCCGGCCGTGCGACGTCACCACGCCCACCTCGCCCCGCACGGTGGTGCGGACGGCCGAGACCAGCACGTCGTGCGGCGACCGTTCGCCCTCGCCGGGCAGCGGCTGGGCGTCGGCGGTGCGCGCCAGCAGGCCCGTGGACGACAGCAGCGCCAGGCACGGGTCGTCGGCCACCTGCAGCGACACCACCGGGGTGCGGGTCTGCCCGGAGGCCTCCCGCAGCTCGGTACGGCGCGGCGTGCCGTACTTCTTGGCCACGGCGGCCAGCTCGCCGGAGACCACCTGGCGCAGCCGCGTGTCCGACGACAGGATGGCGGTCAGCTCGGCGATCTCCTCGGTCAGCGTCTCCTTCTCGCGCTCCAGCTCCAGCTTGTCGAAGCGGGTGAGGCGGCGCAGCGGCGTGTCGAGGATGTAGGCCGCCTGCACCTCGGTCAGTTCGAACACGCTCATCAGCCGCTCGCGCGCCTGCGCCGAGTCGTCGGAGGAACGGATGACCTGGATGACCTCGTCGATGTTGAGCAGCGCGATGATCAGGCCGTCGACCAGGTGGAGCCGGTCCTCGCGCTTGCGGCGGCGGAACTCCGAGCGCCGCCGGACGACGTCCAGCCGGTGGTTGACGTAGACGTGCAGCAGCTCACGCAGGCCCAGCGTGCGCGGCTCGCCGTCGACCAGCGCGACGTTGTTGATGCCGAAGGTCTCCTCCATCGGCGTCAGCCGGTAGAGCTCCTCCAGCACCGCCTCGGGGATGAAACCGTTCTTGATCTCGATGACCAGGCGCAGGCCCTTGTGCCGGTCGGTGAGATCCTTCAGGTCGGCGATGCCCTGCAGCTTCTTGCTGGTCACCAGTTCCTTGATCTTGGTGACCACGCGCTCCGGGCCGACGTTGTAGGGCAGCTCGGTGACGACGATGCCCTTGCGGCGCGGCGTGATCTGCTCGATCGTGCAGGTGGCCCGCATGCGGAAGGTGCCGCGCCCGGTCTCGTACGCGTCGCGGATGCCCTGCAGCCCGATGATCGTGCCGCCGGTCGGCAGGTCGGGACCGGGCACGAACTTCATCAGCTCGTCGAGCGTCGCGGTCGGCTTCTTGATCAGATGGCGGGCGGCGGCGACGACCTCGGTCAGGTTGTGCGGCGCCATGTTGGTCGCCATGCCGACCGCGATGCCGGTGGTGCCGTTGACCAGCAGGTTGGGGAACGCCGACGGCATGACCGTCGGCTCGGTCTCCTGCCCGTCGTAGTTGGGCTTGAAGTCGACGGTGTCCTCGTCGATCGACTCCACCATGAGCATCGCCGCCGGGGCCAGCCTGGCCTCGGTGTAACGCATCGCCGCCGGCAGGTCGTCGGGCGAGCCGAAGTTGCCGTGGCCGTCGACCAGCGGCAGCCGCATCGAGAACGGCTGCGCCAGCCGCACCAGCGCGTCGTAGATGGCGCTGTCGCCGTGCGGGTGGAGCTTGCCCATCACGTCGCCGACCACGCGCGAGGACTTGACGTGCCCCCGGTCGGGCCGCAGCCCCATCTCGCTCATCGAGTAGAGGATGCGCCGCTGCACCGGTTTGAGCCCGTCGCGGGCGTCGGGCAGCGCCCGCTGATAGATGACGGAGTAGGCGTACTCCAGGAAGCTGGTGCGCATCTCTGACGACACGTCGATGTCGACGATGCGCTCCTCGAAGTCCTCGGGAGGGGGTGCGGTCGTGCGTCGGGCCATGTCGAACATTGTGCCGAAGAAACGCCAGTGCATGCGACACGTCCCCGGCGGCGGCCCGCCTCAGCCGAGCTGCGACCCGACGAAAAGGACGAACGGTACGACCTCGTACGCGATGTCCCGCCCCGGCCGCCAGGCGGCTCACCATCACCGAGAAGACGAAACGCGAGGTGTTCCCCCGGGTCGGGTCGGAACAGTCGGGCGGACCTGGTAACAAGGAACCCATGATTGACGCCCCCGGCGCGGCGATGCTGCGCGAGCAGGCCGAGGAGCAGTTGCGGGCGCTGGCGGGCGAGCACGCCCGGCTGCGCGACGACCAGTGGACCGCCATCGAGGCGCTCGTGGTCGACCGGCGCAGGGTGCTGGTGGTGCAGCGCACCGGCTGGGGCAAGTCGGCCGTCTACTTCGTCGCCACCGCGCTGCTGCGGGAGCTGGGCGAGGGCCCCACCGTCATCGTCTCGCCGCTGCTGGCGCTGATGCGCAACCAGATCGCCGCCGCCGAGCATGCCGGCATCCGCGCGGTGACGATCAACTCGGCCAACCCGGAGGCGTGGGAGGAGATCTACGCCCGGGTCGCCGAGGGCGAGGTCGACGTGCTCCTGGTCAGCCCCGAACGGCTCAACAACCCCGACTTCCGCGACAACGTCCTGCCCGAGCTGGCCGAGAGCGCCGGCCTGGTCGTGGTCGACGAGGCCCACTGCATCTCCGACTGGGGTCACGACTTCCGCCCCGACTACCGCAGGCTGGCCACCCTCTTTGAGGAGCTGCCGCCCGGCATCCCGGTGCTCGCCACCACCGCCACCGCCAACGCCCGCGTCACCCGCGACGTGGCCGAGCAGATGGGCGAGGACACCCTGGTGCTGCGCGGCCCGCTGGAGCGCGAGAGCCTCCACCTGAGCGTCGTCCGGCTCCCGAGCGCCGAGCAGCGGCTGGCCTGGCTGGCCCAGACGCTCCACGAGCTGCCCGGCTCCGGCATCGTCTACACCCTCACCGTCGCCGCCGCCCACGAGATCGCCGGCTACCTGCGCGACCAGGGCCACGAGGTGGCCGCCTACTCCGGCCAGACCGACCCGGCCGAGCGGCTGGCGGCCGAGGAGGCCCTGCTCGCCAACAAGATCAAGGCGCTGGTGGCGACGAGCGCGCTCGGCATGGGCTTCGACAAGCCCGACCTGGGGTTCGTCGTCCACGTGGGCGCGCCGCAGTCGCCGGTCGCCTATTACCAGCAGGTCGGCCGGGCCGGGCGCGGCGTCGAACGGGCCGAGGTGATCCTGCTCCCCGGCACCGAGGACCGCGAGATCTGGGCCTATTTCGCCTCCCTGGCCTTCCCGCCCGAGCCGGTCGTCAGGACCGTGCTCGCGACCCTGGAAGAGCGGGGCGTCATGTCCACCGCGGCCCTGGAGACCGCCGTCGACCTGAGCCGCAGCCGCCTGGAGATGATGCTCAAGGTGCTCGACGTCGACGGTGCCGTCCGCCGGGTCAAGGGCGGCTGGGAGGCCACCGGCGAGCCGTGGTCCTACGACGCCGAGCGCTACTCCCGCATCGCCGCCGAGCGCAAGGCCGAGCAGGAGGCCATGCTGGCCTACCTGACCACCGACCGCTGCCGCGAACAGTACCTGCGCGAGCTGCTCGACGACGAGGCCGCCGAGCCGTGCGGGCGCTGCGACAACTGCACCGGCCGCCACCGCTCGCCCGACATCGCCGCCCCCGCCGTCGAGCACGCCCGCGAACGGCTGGCCCGCCCCGGCGTGGAGATCGACCCGCGCAAGCAGTGGCCGACCGGCCTGCCCGACCTGTCCGGCAGGATCAAGGCCGGCCTCGGCGCCGAGCCCGGCCGCGCCCTCGGCCGGCTCACCGACATCGGCTGGGGCAACCGGCTGCGCGAGCTGTTCCAGGGCCCCGACGGGCCGATGCCCGACGACATGTTCGCGGCCGTGGTCAAGGTGCTGGCCTCCTGGGAGTGGGCGCAGCGGCCGGTGGCCGTGGTGAACGTGCCCTCCTCGACCAGGCCGCAGCTCGTGCGCGCCTTCGGCGAGCGGCTGGCGCAGGTCGGCCGCCTGTCCTACCTCGGGGAGCTGGGCTACCGTTCGGGGCCGCCCGGCCGCCAGTTCAACAGCGCCAAGCGGGTCCAGGCCGTACGGTCGACGCTCGCCATGCCGAAGGACCTGGGCGCGGCCGTGGCGGCGTGCGGCGGCCCGGTGCTGCTGGTCGACGACCGCGTCGAGACCGGCTGGACGATGACCCTGGGCGCCGCCCTGATCCGCCACGCCGGAGCCCCGGCAGTCCTGCCGCTGGCCCTGGCCGTCAACTCCTGAGCGCGCCGGCTCCTGTCCGGCGGATCACGCGCCGACCTGCAACAGAGAGCGACCGCCGCGCCTGTCCACCGGCAGGGCCTAGAGGCGCGGCCGGGCTCCCAGGTGCATGAGCGCCTTGGCGGCCAGGCCGCAGCCCGCGCTCAGCGCCTCCGCCGGGGGCTTGCCCGCCAGCCACTCGGGCAGGAACCCGGCGCAGAACGCGTCACCGGCGCCCGTGCCGTCGACGACGCGCTCGACCGGCTCGGCGGGCACCCGCACCGGCTCGGGGCGCCCGTTGCCGTACCACAGCGCGCCCTCGGCACCCATCTTGATCACGACCTCGGGGAACCACGCGGTCAGCACCTTGGCCGCAGCCTCGGGCTCGTCGCGGCCGGTCAGCACCTTGGCCTGGTCGGCGTTGGCGAAGAGCAGCTTGGCGCCGCCGGTCCACTCCAGGAACGGCTCCGCCCCCGTACGCTCAAGAGGAGCCGCGGAGGCGCAGTCGACGGAGATCGACATCCCCGCGCGGTGGGCCATGTCGAGCGCGGCGAGACCCGCGTCGCGCGAGCCCTCGTTGATCAGCGTGTAGCCCGAGAGGTGGAGATGCCCGCCGCCGAAGAGGTCGCGCGGCAGGTCTTCGGGGGCCAGCGCGGCGTTGGCGCCGGGGTCGGACAGCATGGTGCGCTCGCCCTTGTGCGTCACGAGCACGACGCAGGTGCCGGTGGGGCGCTCCGGGTCCATGACCAGCCGGGCGTCGACGCCGTAGCCCATCAGCTCCATGTCGCGGTTGCGCCCGGTGATGTCGGCGCCCCGGCGGCCGATGAAGGCCACCTCCGCGCCCTCCACCGCCAGCCAGGAGGCGATGTTCGCGCCGGAACCGCCTCCGTGCATCGTCACGATCGCGGGTGTGTCGCTCGCCCTGGCGAGCGCATAACGGGCGCGCGCCACCGCGTCGGTCATGAGATCGCCCACCACGACGACCCGCGTCATGATGCCACCACCTTGCTTGCTGCTACGGATCGAGCCTGGCCACGGCAAAACTAACAGCTTCCGGGCTGCTCGTGGGGCGGACCCCCGACACCCGGCCTGAGTCGATGCATATCCGTTGCCCAAACAGCCCGTGGATTCTTGGCATGTGGGATACGGGTTTAGTTTAGGGACTGTGGAGGCACAATATCCGTCCCACTGGGAAGCGGACGTCGTCCTGGCCGACGGTGGCACCGCCCACGTGCGACCCATCCGGCCCGCCGACGCCGACCGGCTGCGCGCCTTCTACTCGCGGCTGTCCGACGAGTCCATCTACTTCCGGTTCTTCGGGCCGCGGCCCCGGCTGACGGACCGCGAGGTGGAGTGGTTCACCCACGTCGACTATGTCAACCGGGTCGCGCTGATCGCCACCATCGGGCCCGACATGGTGGCGGTGATCCGCTACGACCGCATCGCGCCCGGCGAGGCCGAGGTGGCGTTCCTGGTCGAGGACGCCCACCAGGGCAGGGGAGTGGCCTCGGTGCTGCTCGAACACCTCGCCGCCACCGCCCGCGAACGCGGCATCGAACGCTTCGTCGCCGACGTGCTGCCCGCCAACATGAAGATGATGGGCGTGCTGCGCCAGGCCGGCTACACCGCCGAGAGCAGCTTCGCCGACGGCGTCGTCCGCATGACGCTCGACCTGACCCCTACCGAGACCTCCACCGAGGTCACCATCGCCCGCGAGCACCGCGCCGAGGCCCGGTCCATCGCCCGGCTGCTCAGCCCCGGCTCGGTCGCCGTCGTCGGCGTCTCCCGCGAGCCCGGCGGCGTCGGCCAGACCGTGCTGCGCAACCTGCTCGCCGCCGACTTCGCCGGCCCCATCTACCCCGTGCACCGCAAGGCCCGCGCGGTGGCCGGCGTGCGCGCGTACCCGAGCATCGGCGCCATCGACGACGAGGTCGACCTGGCCGTGGTCGCGGTCCCCGCCGACGGCGTGCTCGACGTGGTCGAGGAGTGCGCCCGCAAGGGTGTGCACGGCCTGGTCGTCGTCTCCTCCGGCTTCGGCGAGCTGGGCGAGGAGGGCCGCGCCAGACAGGACGAGCTGGCCCGCATGGCCCGCGCCCACGGCCTGCGCGTCGTCGGCCCCAACTGCCTCGGCATCGCCAACACCGACCCCGCCGTCAAGCTCAACGCCACCCTCGCCGCCACCGTCCCCGGCCGGGGGACGGTCGGGTTCTTCAGCCAGTCGGGCGCGCTCGGCACCGCCCTGCTGCAGCGGGTCGCCCAGCGCGGCATGGGCATCTCCTCGTTCGTCTCCGCGGGCAACCGGGCCGACGTGTCGGGCAACGACCTGCTGCAGTACTGGGAGGAGGACGACGCGACCGAGGTGATCCTGCTCTACCTCGAGTCGCTGGGAAACCCGCGCAAGTTCACCCGGCTGGCCAGGCGCATCTCCCGCAGCAAGCCGATCGTGGTGGTCAAGAGCGGCGGCACCCCGTCCGGCCACTCCGCCCAGGAGCTCGGCCTGCCCGACTCGGCGATCAGCTCGCTGTTCGAGCAGTCGGGGCTGATCCGGGTGGACGACCTGATCCAGCTCTTCGACGTGGGCCAGCTCCTGGCCTACCAGCCGCTGCCCGCCGGGCCCCGCGTCGCCGTGGTGACCAACTCCGACGCGCTCGGCCTGCTCGCCGCCGACGCCTGCGTCGCCGCCGGCCTGTCGCCCCGCGCGCCGGTCAACCTGGGTGCGGGGGCCGGGCCGTCCGAGTTCGGTACGGGACTCGCGGGCGAGCTCGCCTCACCCGAGGTGGACGCGGCGGTCGTCATCTACATGCCCCCCATCCCCGGCGACGCGGCCGGAGTGGCGGCCGCACTGCTCCAGGCGGCGGAAAATTCCACGAAGCCGGTCCTCGCCACCTTCCAGGGGCATTTCGGCATGCACCCCTATCTGCGGGTCGGCTCCACGCCGCAGCGCGGCTCCATCCCCTCGTACGCGGCGCCCGAGGAAGCGGTGCGGGCCCTGGCGCAGGCGGTCCGCTACGCCCGCTGGCGCTCCGAACCGGCCTCACCGCCGCCGGAACTGGAGGACGCCGACACCACCCGCGCCCGCACCCTCACCTCCCGCACGCTCGCCCGCGCCCTCGCCCCGCACACTCCTCAGGACGAGCCGGAAACCCCCACAAGCGTTTCAGAGGCCCTCCCCGCCGCCGGTGGTACGACCGCGCATGTCTCCGCGACCTCCCCTGAAGAATCAGCGGAGTCCTCTGCCGGGCGAACCTCCTCGGAGGGAGAGACGGCGGGTGCTCCTGCTCCGACGACTGGTCCGCCCGTCGGCGCGGAGGCAGGCGGTCCTGCGGATGGTCTCTCCGCGGAGGCATCGGAGGGGGAGGGCAGGCCGGTCGGTGGGCGGGCGCCGTACTTCGCGGAGGCCGGGCCGCCGGTGGAGGCGGACGCCGCCGAGCTGCTGGCCTGCTACGGGCTGACCGTGTGGCCTTCGGAGGCGGTCGGGTCGGCCGAGGAGGCCGCCCGGGCGGCGGAACGGCTCGGGTGGCCCGTCGTGCTCAAGGTGGCCGGCCCGGAGGCCTCCCGCCGGGCGGGGACGGTACGTCTCGGCCTGCCGACCGCCGACGCCGTGCGTCACGCGTACGAGGAGCTCACGAGGCAGTTCGGCGACGCGCAGCTGGCCGTGCAGCGGATGGCGCCGCAGCCCGCCGTGCCGACGGTGGTGCGCGTCGTGGAGGACCCGGCGTTCGGCCCCGTCGTGTCGTTCGGGCTGGGCGACGTGACCGCACGGCTGCTGCAGGACCGGAGTTTCCGGCTGGCGCCGCTCACCCGCGAGGACGCCGCCGGGCTGGTCCGCTCGGTGCGGGCCGCGCCGCTGCTGTTCGGCGAGTACGGCTACCCGCCGGTGGCGGTGGACGCCCTGGAGGACCTGCTCCTCAGGGTGAGCCGCCTGGCCCACGACCTCCCGGAGCTGAACCTGCTCGTGCTGGACCCGCTGCTGGTGGGCGAGGAGGACGTGACGATCCTCGGCGCCCGGGCCGTCCTGCGCACCCCGGCGGGCCCGCGGCTCGACGGCGGCCCCCGCAGGCTCAGCTGATCGACGCCCCTGGAGACGTTATAGAGCGTTACATCAGGCGGGTGGTTGCACCCTGCGGCCCTGGCAAACTGGAGCCATGAGGGAAACCCGAGTCTCAGCCGCGGGCCTGCGTGAAGCGATCGAGCGCAGCGGCTACTATCCCGACCTCGTCACCGATGCGGTCGAGTCCGCGCTGGGCAAGGAAGCCGTCGCGGCCTACGTGGTCCACCACGAGGCCACCTTCGATCCGGCGATGGAGGTGCGCAGGCACGTCACCGTCCTGGTGCTGACCGGCACGAGGCTCCTGGTCTGTCACACCGACGAGCATCCCGCCGTGGAGGGCGTCTCGGCGGCGCACGCCTCCACCACCACCGAGGCCGTCCAGCTGAACCGCATCCAGTCGGTGGCGGTCACCCGAGTCGTCCCGGAGCCGGCCTCGTACGTCCCGGGCGTCCCCCCGACGGAGGTGACGCTCACCATAGGGTGGGGTGCCATCTCCCACGTCGACCTGGAGCCGGCCACCTGCGGCGACGAGAACTGCGAGGCCGACCACGGCTACACCGGCGCCATCACCGCCGACGACCTGTCCCTGCGCGTCAGCGAGGCGGCCGACGGTCCCGAGGCGGTCGCCCACGTCCTGTCCTTCGCCAAGGCGCTCTCCGAAGCCACCGCCCGCGCCGCCGCCTGACACGCCGATCCCGCCCGGCAGCGGGACGGCTAGGATCTGGGGCATGACCAACGGGCCCCTGGTTCCCGCGTACGGCGCCGGGTCACTCCCCGACCTGTCCCGGTCGCTGCTGGCGTCGCTGGGCCTGGACGGGCCCAACCCGCTGGGCATCCCGCCCGCCGAGCGCACCTGTCTGTTCCTGGTCGACGGCCTCGGCGCCGAGCTCCTGGCCGCGCACGCCGACGCGGCGCCGTTCCTGTCGAGCCTGGTTGACTCGTCCCGTACGCTCACCGCCGGATTCCCCGCCACCACCGTCACGAGCCTGTGCTCGCTCGGCACCGGCGTCTCGCCGGGCGAGCACGGCATGCTCGGCCTGACCCTGGCCGTCCCCGGCACCGGCCGCCTGTTCAACTGCCTGCGCTGGTCCGGCGTGCCGATGGACCCGCTCGAATGGCAGCCGGGCGAGACCGTCTACCAGCGCGCCGCGGCGGCCGGGATCGACGCCGTCTACGTGGCGCCCGCCGAGTTCGAGGGCACCGGCCTGACCGGCGCCGTCTACCGGGGCGTCCGCTACGCCGCCGCCGAGACCCCCGACGAGCGGGTCGCCCGGGCGCTCGCCGAGCTGCGGCAGCCCCGCGCGCACGTCACCGTCTACTACGGCGACCTCGACGCGATGGGCCACATGACCGGCTGGGGCAGCGAGGAGTGGCTGGGCCAGCTCGCCATCGTCGACGGTATGGCCGAGCGCCTCGCCGCCGGCCTGCCGCCCGGCTCGGCTCTCTACATCACGGCCGACCACGGCATGGTCAACGCCTCCGAGAAGCTCGACGCCGAGGCCACTCCCGAGCTGACCCACGGGGTCGCGCTGCTCGGCGGCGAGGCCAGGGCACGCCACGTCTACGCGCAGGAGGGCGCGGCCGCCGAGGTCCTCGCCGCCTGGAGCGAGGTGCTGCGCGGCCGGGCGTGGGTAGTGTCGCGGGAGGAGGCCGTCGAGTCCGGCTGGTTCGGCCCGCGGGTGCGGACCGAATGGCTGGGCCGCATCGGCGACGTGGTCGCGGTCCCGTACACCGACCTGGCCATCATCGCCCCGACCACACACAAGATCGAAGCGATCTTCGTCGGCTACCACGGCTCGATGACCGCACACGAGCAGAACATCCCGCTCCTGGAGGTGAGCACCCGGTGACCGGCCCGCTGATCACCCCGTCCGAACTCGCCGCGCTCGACGACGTCACCCTGCTCGACGTGCGCTGGCGGCTCGGCGGCCCGCCCGGCTTGGAGCTCTACCGCCAGGGCCACCTGCCCGGCGCCGTCTTCTGCGATCTGGAGGGCGCCCTGGCCGGCCCGCCCGGCGAAGGCGGACGCCACCCGCTGCCCGCCACCGACGCGTTCGAACGGGCGATGCGCCGGCTCGGCGTCTCCGACGCGCGCCCGGTCGTGGTGTACGACGACACGGGCTCGACCGCGGCGGCCCGCGCCTGGTGGACGCTCCGCTACTTCGGTCATCAGGACGTACGAGTCCTCGACGGCGGACTGCGTGCCTGGGAAGCGGCCGGGCTCCCGATCGTCCAGGAGGAATCCGTGCCCGCGCCCGGCGACTTCACCGCCCGGCCGGGCGCGATGCCCGTGCTCGACGCCGAGGCGGCGGCGGACCTCGCCTCCTCGGGCGTACTGCTCGACGCCCGGGCGGGCGAGCGCTACCGGGGCGAGGTCGAGCCGGTCGACCCGGTGGCCGGTCACATCCCCGGCGCGGTCAGCGCCCCCACCACGGAGAACATCACCCCCGACGGCACCTTCCTGCCCCCCGAGGAACTGCGGAAGCGCTTCGCCGACCTGGGCGTCCGCGAAGACGTCCCCGCGGGCGCCTACTGCGGCTCCGGCGTCACGGCCGCCCACCAGGTGCTGGCCCTGGAGGTGGCCGGGCTTCAGGCGGCCCTCTACGTCGGCTCCTGGTCCGAATGGGTCACCGACTCGTCCAGACCGGTCGCCACCGGCTGACCTCGGCAGGGGACCCTTCGCGGCTGACTCATGGGTTGCTGACTGTGGCCTTGTCTCGTCCGAGGCTGGGTATCCGCCGAGCGGCCGGAGTCCGGAACCAGGGGCCGGTCACCGGCGCCGAAGCAGGTGAACACCGTGATACCGGTCTGCGCCGACGCCAGCGCGAGCGCCGACGCCGGAGTCTGCCCGGTTGCGAGCAGTTCGTGGAACCGGCTCATCACGGTCAGTGCGTCCTCGTCGGCCACCGGCACCATCCCGGCGATCACACACGCCGCTCCCTCAGCCAGGAACGTGCCCGCCAGCCCCAGCGGAGCGCCGTCCGTGGGCGTGCGCGCCATCCCCGAGTCACACGCCGACAACACCACCAACCGGGCCATAGGCGACCTTCCGAGCAGGTCGTAGGCCATGAGCGGGCCGTCCTCAAGCGTGATGCTCGACAGCAGCGGGCTGCGGGCATGGAACACCCCGTGCGCCGCCAGATGCACCACGTCACAAGAGGTCAGCGCCTCCAGCACCTCCTCGCGCCGGGCCGCCACCGGCCGCGCCCCCGCATGGCAGGCCACCACCCGCTCCACCTCCTCGGCCGCATGCCTCAGCCCCGGCCCCGCCGCCGCGGCCACCCTCAGCCCCGGCCCGTCCTTCGGTGAGACTCGGGGGCGGGAGGGGGTCAGCGTGCGAGCCTGGTGTGCGGTGACGGGGCCGAAGGGTGTGCTGAGCCAGGACTGGGCGCTGGCCACCACCGTCACCGGGCGCCCGCGCATGCACGGAAGCGCCGCCCACGGAAGGGTGTGCAGAATCCCCGTAGGCACCACCACCAGGGGGCCGTCACCGAGGTCGGCAGCGAGCGGGGCCAGCAGGAGGCGTTCCAGATCCGTACCGGCGGCCGTGACCGACTCCGCCCCCGCCGCCCCGTCGTACAGAACCGACCGGCGCAGCGAGTAACGCAACCGGATCAGCCCCTCGTGCACCGGCCGCAGCGCCCCCAGCGACCGCAGCACCGCCCGCCCACCCGTCACCACCACGGCGAACAACGAACTGTCATCCGACACGTACTCGACCAGCGCCGCCCGCCCCAGCACCGCCCGCACGTCCGCCACGCGCACACCGTCACAGGAACGGCCATGGACGGGCGCGGTGACGGCCCGCCAGCGCTCCGCCCACTCGAACACCTCCTCCGCGCACCCGCCGCGCACCGCCAGCCCCAGCCCGAAAGCCGCCAGCCGCGCCCCCGCCCGGGCCACGTGTGCCCGCAGCGCCGGATCGTCCAGACCGTCCACCTGGCTGCCAACCCCAGCCAGCCCGTCCCGCACGGCCCCGAACGCAGCCGACACATCCCCTTCCAGCTCCGCCTCCAGAGCCAACGCGTGCTGCCTCACCAGCAGCGGAACCGGCGCCCCCGTAGCATCACCGGTGTACGCAGGCGAAGCGTGCAGGGTGTGGTGCTCGTCCGGTGAAAGCGGCGTCGCTGTGCCATCTCCGGTATGTGCGGGCGGGGTGTGGTGCCCGTCCAAGGGGACTGGTGTCGCTGCGGCATCCTCGGTTTGGGTGGGTGGGGTGCGGAGTTCGCGCGGCGGGAACGCCTGTGGGGGCCGGGCGGTCAGCCGGGACAGGTGCGCTGCCGCTGTGTCCTTGTCACCGAGGGCGAGCGCGGTTTCGGCCGCCGTCAGCCGCAGGGCGGCGCCCTCCGACACTTGGGCGACGTTCCGTTCCAGGTCGTCGGCGCACGCGGCCAGATCTACCAGCAGCGCCGGGGTCGGTGGCGTCAGTGCCAGCCGGGCGCGTAGCACCACCTCCCTGGCGAGCGGCAGCCACGATTGGCGGTCTTGCGCCGACAGGTCGTGCATGGCCCGCTCGGCCACCGCGACGGCCTCTCGCGCATCGCCTGTCAGGAGCTCTACCTGGGCGAGTTTGAGCCGCGCCTCGGCCAGCGCCACCCGCGCTCCGGACTTTTCCAGGTCGGGGACGGCCAGGTGGAGCAGGGCCCGAGCCTCGCCGGGCAGGTGGGCGGCGAGCAGGGCGCCCGCGAAGTCGGCCCGCATCGTCGCCAGCCGCTCGGGATATTCGAACAGGTTGTCTTCGGCCTGCCGGTAGTGGGTGAACGCCGCGCCGATGTCGCCCCTCCGCACGGCCAGGAAGGGCAGGTTGGCGGCGGCCAGGCGCACCAGGTGCGACAACCCGGCCTGGCGGGCGATCCGCAGGCAGGCGGTGATGTCGCGCATCGCCTGGTCCCAGCCGCCACGGTAGGCGTGTACCAGCCCGCGGTTGAGCAGCCCGCCCGCCAGGAACCGGCGGTCGTCGACGGTGCCGGGAGCCGCCACCAGCGCCCGCACCGCCCGGTCGCAGGACGCGATCGCCTCCTGGTAGCGGCCGAGGTGGGCGAGGGCCACGGCGCGCTGGGTGTCGAGCTTGGCCCGATCGAGGGGCGACAGGTGGGCCCACGCCAAGGTGGCCAGCCGGAGCGCCTGCAGCGGGTGGCCGCGTTCGGTCCGTACGGTGACGAGCGAGAGCCTGGCCTGTGCGATCCGTTTAGCGGGCGCGCCCGGTGTCTGGATGGCCTGCCAGAGCCGCTGCTCGGCGTCCTGAAGATCGCCCAGCTCGCGCGAGGCCAGCGCCATCGCGCGCAGTGCCACCGACGCAGCCTCGCCGTCACCGGCCTTCTCGGCCGCCGCCAGCACCGTGCGGCCCGCCCGCAGCGCCTGGGCCGGATCGATGATCGAGCGCTGCACCGCCATCTCGGCCGCGCGGACCAGCAGCGGGCTGCCGGGGGAACGTTCCAGGGTACGGATGAGCTCCGGTGTCGCCATGCACTGCCTCGGGGGGAACGGACGGGATGATGTGCTGCCTAGGAGGGCGGCCGGGGTGACGGTCTGACGCGCATCCGGCGGGTGCAAACAGGGGGAGCGACCCCGCGGACTGTGCCCACCGGGCTGGGCGCTGCCACGACGGGTGACAGGGGACCCCTCGGGTTACGGTCGGACGCGTACCCATCTGGTTTGAATGGGGGCGCGGCCGGGGCGGTGGCAGACCACGCTGAGCCAGCCGGGAGGCAGGCCGGTGGCCGCGAAGTGGCCGGTGGGGGCGAGGTGCCTGGTCAGCGTGAGGTGGGGGGTGCGGACGTCGACGTGGCAGCCCTCGCCGGGCGGCGGGCAGATCTGCCCGGCCACGTCGAGGAGGCCGTCGCCGATGGTCACCTCCAGGTCGAAGGTGAGACCGTCGGTGACGAACCGGACCAGTTGCGGCCACTCGGAACCCCGGACGCCCCGCGCGGGGGTGTAGCCGGTGGGCAGGGCGGTCACCGCGTGCGGGACTCGTAAGGCGAAGGCCTCGCGGGCGGCGGCGGACACGTGGCCGGGGATCGGGTCCTGCCCGGTGGCGAGCCGGATGGCCGCCAGGAAGTACTCGTCGTCCATCATTGCACCGTCTCCTGTAGTGAGATCAGGGTGCGCAGTTTCTCCAGGCAGCGGGCCCTGGTCGGGCCGACGCTGCCGAAGGGCAGGCCCAGCCGCACAGCAACTTGACGGCTGCCGAGGTCGCTGGCGACCAGCGTGAGCAGGCTGCGGCAGGGCTCCTTGAGGGTGGAGACCGTCTGCCAGAGCATGCGGTTGCCGTCGGCCTCCAGGACGGCTGACTCCGGGTCGGGGGTGTGGATGACGTCGAAGGTGACGGGCGCGGGCTTCGCCTTCTTGATCAGATGGAGGGCTTCGCGGCGGGTGGTGGTGGCGAGCCACGCGCCCACTCCGGCCGGTTCCCTGATGTCGTGCAGGTGTTCCAGCAGCCGCAGCCAGGCTCCCTGGACCGCGTCGGCGGCGTCCTGCTCGTTGAGCCCGCAGGCGCGGGCGACCGCCCACATGCGGGGGCCGAACCGGGCTTCGAGCGCGTCCCAGGCGTCCTGTTCGCCGGAGGCGGCCGCGAGGAGCAATTCCGCGGGCTGGCGCGGATCAGGCATGCGGCCTCCTTCCCGACCGGCGGAGGGGGCGCATTTTGCCTCCTCGTGATCGCCTGTGGACCGAGCGTAAACTCTACAGACTCGACGGAACCAGAACTCCCAGATCGGGAATTTGCCGGGCCTCCCGGAGATCGAGGAGTTCGTCGGCCGCCTGCGTGGCCGGCCGGTCGCAGGCGGCGGCGGCGATGGCCCCGGCGACCACGGCGGTGGCGAAGGACGTCCCGCTCCAGGCCGCGTATCCGGCGAACTCGTCCCGTACGAGAAAGCTGCTGGTCAGCCAGTCGCCGCGGGCGCAGGCGTCCACCCACTTCCCGTAAGCCGAGTATGGAGCGCGCCCGTGCCCGTCCGGGTCCACGGCGCCGACCGCCACCACGCTGCCCAGCGCGGCGGGGTAGAACGGCCGGTCGGACCCGGTGTTGCCGGCGCAGGCCACCGCGACGGTGCCGGGCAGCTCGGCGAGCGCGTCGGCAAGCAGGGGCGGCGGCCGGTCGTCGAAGGTGTGGCCGCCGAAGGACAGGTTGAGCACCTGCGGCGGCCGGTCGCGCATCCGGTGCAGCGCCCGGACGACGGTCGCCTCGTCGCCCAGCCCGTCGCCGTCGAGCACCCGGCTCACCCGGATCGACGCGCCGGGCGCCTGGCGGGCCAGCAGCCCGGCGATGAACGTGCCGTGGCCGGCCTGCGCGCCCTCCGTCGCGTCGCGGGCCTCGTCGGGGACCCGTTCGTACCAGTCGGTGTCCGCCCACCACCGGTGCTCGGCGACGCCGGTGTCCAGCAGGCCGACTGTCACGTCCGTCCGCGCCCGCCCGGGCCTGTAGTGGATCGGGTCGGCGGGGAAGGGCCGCGACGCCGGCCCGCCGAAGAACAGCGGCTGGCCGGTGAACACGTGGTTGGGGGAGGCCCGGAAGCCGTGCTCCCGCAGGTCGGCGGTCACCTCGCACGGGTCGACGCCCGACGAGAGATGCACCACGCAGACGCCGTCGGCCTCGGACACGGCCTGAGTCCACCGCCCGGCCACCGACAGCGCGGCGCGGTCGGTCAGCACCTGGGCCGGGCGGATGAGCGCGTGACCTGCCGCTTGGATCTCCATGTGCGGGTATGTATCCCCCATGGAGCGGCTGTCACGTGTCACACACGCACCAACTTGGTATGGCCCCCCTCTGGTGTCCGATTGCGACCGACGATAGTCTCTCCCTAGTCACTTGTGATCATCCCGCTGTATGAGGCCGTTGGGGAAGGCGCACCTCGTACCGATCGGGAGGTCCGGTGTCTGCTCGTGGCGTGCTGTACGTCCACTCGGCCCAGCCCGCGCTGTGCCCTCACATCGAATGGGCGGTCGCGGGTGTCCTTGGCGTGCCCGTGGACCTGACGTGGACGCCGCAACCCGCCGCGCCCAACGTTGTGCGGGCGCAGGCGGAGTGGGAGGGCCGCGCGGGCATCGCGGCCGCCATCGCGTCCTCTCTCATGGGATGGCAGCGGCTGCGGTTCGAGATCACCGAGGACGCCTCGCCGGGCGTCGACGGGTCCCGTCACGCCTACACGCCGACGCTCGGCGCGTTCAGCGCGGTCATCGGCGCCTCGGGCGACATCATGATCCCGGAGGACCGGCTGCGCGCCGTCATGCTCATGGCGGCGCAGGGGCGGTGCGTGCTGGAGGAGGAGCTCGACAAGCTGCTCGGCAAGCCCTGGGACGAGGAGCTGGAGCCGTTCCGCTACGCCGGCGACGGCGCGCCGGTCCGCTGGCTGCACGCCGCCGTGTGACCGCCGTCCGCCGCGCCCGAACACGCGAAGGGGCCCCGCACCGTGCCGGTGCGGGGCCCTCTTGAAACGCGTGGTTACAGCGGGATGTTGCCGTGCGCGCCCCTGGCCGGGGTGGCCTGGGCGAGGACCTTGGCGATCGCGCCCCGGGTCTCCTCAGGCTTGATCACCTCGTCGACGACGCCCAGCTCCTGCGCGCGGGTGAGCCCGCCGGCGAGCTTCTCGTGCTCCTCGGCGAGCCGGTGCTCCAGCTCGGCCCGCTCCTCCTCGGGCGCCGCCGCCAGCTCGCGCCGCTTGAGGATGCGCACCGCCGCCACCGGGCCCATGACCGCGATCTCGGCCGTCGGCCAGGCGAACACCTTGGTGGCGCCGAGCGAGCGGGAGTTCATCGCGATGTACGCGCCGCCATAGGCCTTCCGGGTGACCAGCGTGATCCGCGGCACCGAGGCCTCGGCGAAGGCGTGCAGCAGCTTGGCGCCGCGGCGCACCACGCCGTCGTGTTCCTGGCCGACGCCGGGCAGGTAGCCGGGCACGTCCACGACCACGACCAGCGGCACCCCGAAGGCATCACACATGCGGACGAACCGGGCCGCCTTCTCGGCGGAGGTGGCGTCGAGGCAGCCGCCCAGCCGCATCGGGTTGTTGGCGATCACCCCGACCGTGCGGCCGCCGAGCCGCCCGAGCGAGGTGACGATGTTCGGCGCCCACTTGGGGTGCAGCTCGATGCCGGGCTCGTCGAGCAGGCCCTTGATCAGCGGCTTGACGTCGTAGGCGCGGCGCGCCGACTCCGGCAGCAGCGTGGAGAAGTCGGTCTCCTCGATGTCGCCCGGGCGCACCCGCCCCTGGTGGCCCAGGAGCACGGCGAGCTGGCGCGCCTTGAGCAGCGCGTCGGTCTCGGTCTTGGTGGTGACGTGGACGACGCCGCTGCGCTTGCTGTGCGGCTCGGTGCCGCCCAGCGCGGCGCTGTCGACGCTCTCGCCGGTGACGCTGCGCACCACGTCGGGGCCGGTGACGAAGATGCGGCCGGAGTCGGCCAGGATCACCAGGTCGGTCAGCGCGGGCCCGTAGGCGGCGCCGCCGGCGGCGGGCCCGACCACGACCGAGATCTGCGGCACCACGCCGGACGCCTTGGTCATGGCCGCGAAGACGCGGCCCACGGCGTGCAGCGACTCGGCGCCTTCGGCGAGTCGCGCACCGCCGGAGTGCCAGATCCCGAGGATCGGCACCCGTTCGCGGACGGCCACGTCGTAGGCGTGCACGATGTGCTCGCAGCCCTCGCTGCCCATCGCACCGCCCTGGAAGCGGGCGTCACTGCAGAAGGCGACGACGGGGACACCCTCGACGCGGCCCATGGCGGCGAGCACGCCGCTCTTGTCCTGGGGAGTGATCAGCCGCACCGAGCCCTCGTCGAGCAGCGCGGCGAGCCGTACGGCGGGGTCGCGGGGATCGGCGGGCTCCGCATCGGAGCCGTCGGCGGCCACCCTGTTGTCGAGCACGGTCATTTAAGCCCCCTTGAACACGACGGTCACGTTGTGGCCGCCGAAACCGAACGAGTTGTTGACCGCGGCGATGTCGCCGTCCGGCAGCGGGCGGTTCTCGCCGTGGACGAGGTCCACCTCGATGCCGTCGTCGATGTCGTTGAGGTTGATGGTGGCGGGGACGATCCGCTCGTGGAGCGCCTTGACGGCGAAGACGGACTCGATGCCGCCGGCTCCGCCCAGGAGGTGACCCGTCATGGACTTGGTGGACGTCACCAGCGGGTGGGTGCCGATGGCCTTGGCCACGGCCTGCACCTCGATGACGTCGCCCGCGGGGGTCGAGGTGGCGTGCGCGTTGACGTGCTTGACGTCCTGGCCCGTCAGGTCGGCGTCGGTCAGGGCCTGCGTCATCGCCGTGATGATGCCGCGGCCTTCCGGCTCGGGCTGGGTGATGTGGTGGGAGTCGGCCGAGTAGCCGACCCCGGCGGCGTAGGCGTAGATCCGCGCGCCGCGCGCCCGGGCGAACTCCTCGCTCTCCAGCACCACGATGCCGGCGCCCTCGCCGAGCACGAACCCGTCGCGCTCGCGGTCCCACGGCCGCGACGCGCCCTGCGGGTCGTCGTTGCGGGTGGACATGGCGCGGGCGGCGGCGAATGCCGCGATGTTGAGGCCGTGGATGGCGGCCTCGGTGCCGCCGGCGATCACCACGTCGGCCCGGCCGGCCCTGATCATGTCCATCGCGTAGCCGATGGCCTCGGCTCCGGAGGCGCAGGCGGACACGGTGGCGTGCACCCCGGCCTGGGCGCCCCGGTCGAGGCCGATCCAGGCGGCCGGCCCGTTGGGCATGAGCATCGGCACCGTGAAGGGCGACAGCCGGTTCCAGCCGCGCTCCTTGTAGGTGTCGTAGGCGGACAGGGTCGTGTTGATGCCGCCGATGCCGCTGGACACCACCACCCCAAGCCGCTCGGACGCGACCTCCGGGGCTCCGGCGTCCTGCCAGGCCTCACGGGCGGCGACCATCGCGAACTGCTCGCTGCGGTCGAGCCTGCGGGCCTCGGGGCGGGGCAGCACCTCCGCCGGGTCGACAGCGGCCGTCCCCGCGAACGTCACGGGGACGGTGTCGATCCAGTCTTCGGTGAGCGTGGCGACGCCCGACTGACCGGCGAGGAGCGCCGACCAGGAGGAGGTGACGTCTCCACCGACGGGCGTAGTCGCGCCGAGCCCGGTGACGACGACACGTACCCGGTTTGCACTCACGTTCCGCACTCCTTGTCGATCAGCTGGTCTTGCCGGACTCAGTTCTGGATGAAGTTGAGGACGTCCTTGACCGTCTTCAGGTTCTTGAGCTGGTCGTCGGGAATCTCGACGCCGAACTCGTCCTGGGCGGCCACGGCGATCTCGACCATGGACAGGGAGTCGATGTCGAGGTCGTCCACGAAGCTCTTCTCGGGAGTCACGTCGGAGGCCGGGATGCCGGTGATCTCGTTGATGATCTTGCCGAGGCCTTCGAGGATGTCCTGCTCGCTGGCAGCCATGTCGTTGGTTCTCCTTAGTTTTCCTGGGTTCTGCACGGTCAGGCCGTGCAAGCTCTGAGAGATCGTACGGGGGACTAGGGGATCTCGATGACCTGACCCGCGTACGTGAGACCGGCACCGAAGCCGAGGACGAGCGCGAGCCCGCCCGAGCGGACCTCGCCGCGCTCCAGCATGCGCGAGAGCGCGAGCGGGATGGAGGCGGCCGAGGTGTTGCCGGCGTGTACGATGTCGCGGGCGACGACGGCCTTGTCCGCTCCCAGCCTGCGGGCGATCGCCTCGATGATCCGCAGGTTGGCCTGGTGGGGGATGAAGGCGGACAGCTCCGACGGGTCGACGCCCGCGCGCTCGCACGCCTGCTTGGCGACCGGGTGGAGGGCGGTGGTGGCCCACCGGAACACGGTCTGGCCCTCCTGGCGGAGGTGGTCGGTACGGTCGGGGATCTTGATGGCGTCGGCCTTGTCGCCCGCGCTGCCCCAGACCACCGGGCCGATGCCCGGGGTGTCGGAGGGGCCGACGACGGCCGCGCCCGCCCCGTCGGCGAAGATCACCGCGGTGGACCGGTCGGTCCAGTCGAGCCACTGCGTCAGCTTCTCGGCGCCGATGACCAGCACGTTCCTGGCCGAGCCCGCGCGGATGGAGGCGTCGGCGGTGGCGAGCGCGTAGCAGAAGCCCGCGCAGGCGGCGTTGACGTCGAACGCGCCGGGAGCCTCGATGCCCAGGCGGTGCGCCACGACGGCGGCGGCGTTGGGGATCGGGCTCTCCATCGTGCAGGTGGCCACGATCACCAGGTCGATGTCGGAGGCGGCCAGCCCGCTCGCGGCCAGCGCCTTGCCGCCCGCGTGGACGGCCATGTCCTCCAGGGACTCGTCGGCGCCCGCGACCCTGCGCTCCTGGATGCCGACGCGCGAGCGGATCCATTCGTCGCTGGTGTCCATGGTCTTGGACAGCTCGTCGTTGGTGACGACGGTGGAGGGCTGGTAGTGGCCCAGCGCCAGCAGCTTCGCCCCCGGTGCGGTGTCGAGGATCCTCACTTCATCAGCTCCCTGGCCGAGTCGAGGTCGTCGGGGGTCTTGAGCGCCACGGTGGCGACGCCGCGCAGCCCGCGCCTGGCCAGGCCGGTCAGCGTGCCGCCGGGAAGCAGCTCGATCATGCGGGTGACGCCCAGCTCGGCCATGGTGGCCATGCAGGCGTCCCAGCGGACGGGGTTGCTCACCTGGTCGACGAGGCGGCGCATGACCTCCGCGCCGCCGGTGACGGCCGCGCCGTCGGCGTTGGACAGCAGCGTGATCTTGGGGTCGGCGGGCTCGACCTGCCCGGCGGCCTCGCGCAGCTGCTCGACGGCGGGCGCCATGTGGGCCGTGTGGAAGGCGCCGGCGACCGACAGCGGGATCAGCCGGGCGCGTGCCGGAGGCTCTTCCTTCAGCGCGGCGAGCTGCTCGGTGGTGCCGCCGGCGACGATCTGGCCGGAGCCGTTGATGTTCGCGGGGGTGAGGCCGTGCTTGGCGAGCGCGGCCAGCACGTCGTCCTCGGCGCCGCCGAGCACGGCGGTCATGCCGGTCTCGGTGATCGCCGCGGCCTTGGCCATCGCCTGCCCGCGCTCGCGGACCAGGCCCAGCGCCTGCTCCGGGGTGAGCACGCCGGCCAGCGCCGCGGTGGCGAACTCGCCGACGCTGTGGCCGGCCAGCACGTCGGGCGTCGCGCCGAGCACCTCGGCGGAGGCCAGGGCGGCGGCCACGAGCAGCGGCTGGGCGATGGCGGTGTCGCGGATCTCGTCGGCTCCCGCGGTGGTGCCGCAGGCGATCAGGTCGATCCCGGTGATGTCGGACCAGGCGGCCAGCCGCTCCGCCACGCCGGGAAGTTCGAGCCACGGAGTGAGGAAGCCAGGTGTTTGGGCGCCTTGGCCGGGCGCGACGAGTACAAGCACGAAAACCACCATGCCCTGTAGGAGTCCGACACGCTGATGAAGATCTGCACACACTTTGTCCGTGGTGCTTTGTAGGAAGCCTACAGTTCGGGTTCGCGCCGACTACGTTATGGCCGCCACGACACGGCGCTTTCCGCGAGCCTGCCGAGGATGAGCCCGACCTGCAGCGTGAAGGCCGAACGGCCCTCGGTCGGCTGGTATCCGGTCAGCTCGGTGATCTTCTTCAGCCGGTAGCGGACCGTGTTCGGGTGCACGAACAGCAGCCGCGCCGTCGCCTCCAGCGACGTGCCCTGCTCCAGGTACGTGGCGAGCGTGTCGAGCAGCGGCGTGCCCGCCAGCGGCAGGTAGACGTTCTCCACGAGCTGCTGCCTGGCGTCCTCGTCGCCGTCGAGCGCCCGCTCGGCCAGCAGGTCCTCGGCGTGCACCGGGCGCGGCGCGTCGGGCCAGCCGGCGCTCGCCCGCAGCCCCGCCAGCGCGGCCCTGGCCGACTTGGCGGCGGCGTGCAGGTCGGGCACCTCCGGCCCGATGACGATCGGGCCCTCGCCGAACCGGGCCACGACCTGGCGGGCCGCGTCGTTCACGCTGCCGGCCCCGCCCACTATCACGATCAGCCGGTCGGCCTGCACCCCGGCGAGCAGCTCCATGCCGATGCGGCGGCCCCGCTCGCGCAGCCCGTCGATCACCTCGCGCGGGTCGCCGTCGGGGGCGTGACCGGCGATCACCACCACGGGGGAGGACGTCCAGCCGAGCGCGGCCGCCCACGAGTGGAGGCCGTCGTCGACCTCGCCCCGCACCAGCGCGTCCACGATCAGCGCCTCCAGCCGGGCGTCCCACGCCCCCCTGGCCTCCGCCTCGCGGGCGTAGACCTGGGCGGCGGCGAACGCCACGTCGCGGGTGTAGCGGAGCATGGCCTGCTGGAGCTGGGCCTCGCCGCCCGGCGCGGCCAGCTGGTCGACCTGCGCCTCCACCACCTCCACCACGACCCGGACCACGTCGACGGTCTGCTGCAGCGAGATCGAGCGCTTCAGCTCGCGCGGCGCGGTGCCGAAGAACTCGATGCTGGGCGTGGGCCGGTCCTCGCTCGCGTGCTGGAACCACTCCACGAAGGCGGCGATGCCCGCCTGGGCCACCAGCCCCACCCACGAGCGGTCCTCGGCGCTGAGCGCGCGGAACCACGGCAGCTGATCGTCCATGCGGGCCATGGCGGCGGTGCCGAGCGCGCCCATGGCCCGCTCGAGCCTTCGTGTGGTGTCCTCCCGCGTCCGGTCTGTCACGCTCCTAGAGTGCCAGGTCCGGTCATATGACCGCGACGGCGGTGATCAGGCCGATCGCGATGTGCGTGACCGCCAGCAGCTTGGCGCCCGGCTGCAGCTCCGGCTCCTTGACCAGCTCACGCACCGAGATTCCCGCCACCCGGTCGAACAGCAGCATCGCCAGCGTCTGCACCACGATGCCCACCAGGCCGAACACGGCGGTGCCCGCCAGGCCCTCGGCCAGCCGCCCGCCGGACGACCAGATCGAGGCCGCGACGATCAGCCCCACCGCGGCCATCGCCGAGGAGGCCAGCAGCGTGGCGTTCGGGTTGCGCTGGGTGCGGATGACCTGGCTCAGCCGGCCCGGCGTGGCCAGGTCGATCACGTAGAAGCCGATGATCATCAGGATGACGCCGACGGCGGCGTAGGAGGCGATGGCGCCCGCGCCGCGGACGAGATAGTCCAGCAGGGTCATGTGAGCTCGATTCGGTGAGGGACGAAGGATGAGGTGTCGTCGGTGATCAGCCCGGTGGTCTCCCGGATGCCCAGCCCGGCGGCCTCGTCGGCGACCACCCAGGCGCCGAGCACCGGCCGCTGGCCGTCGAACTCCGGCAGCGCCTCGAAGCCCTGGAAGACGTAGCCCTCCGTGCCGTAGGAGCCGGACGTCTCCTCCGTGTACGCCGGGGTGACGATCCGCATCGAGGCGCCCTCACGGCCCAGCAGCGGCTTGGCGATGTACGAATCCAGCTCGCGCGGGCCGTCGAGGTAGGCGGGCAGCAGGTTGGGATGGCCGGGGTACAGCTCCCACAGCACGGCCAGCAGCGCCTTGTTCGACAGCAGCGCCTTCCACAGCGGCTCGATCCAGGTGGCGTGGCGCACGGCGTGCCGGCCGAACGGCTCGGCCAGCATCCACTCCCACGGGTAGAGCTTGAACACCGAGCGGATCATCTGCTCGTCCAGGTCGACGAAGCACCGGTTGAGAGAGTCCCAGCCGATGTCCTCCATCGCCATGGCGACCGTCCGCAAGCCCGCCTGCTCGGCGGTCTCCTGGAGGTAGGCCAGCGTCATGACCTCCTCGCCGGTCTCGTCCATGTTGGTCCAGGCGAAGTGGGTGGGGCCGGGCGGCAGCGGCAGCTCGCGCCACCGGTCGATGAGCCGCTCGTGGATGGAGTTCCACTGGTCGTCGCCGGGATGGGTGTCCTGGAGCCAGAACCACTGGATCACCGACGACTCCAGCAGCGCGGTCGGCGTGTCGGCGTTGTACTCCAGCAGCTTGGCCGGGCCGGTGCCGTCGTAGCGCAGGTCGAAGCGGGCGTACAGGTGGGCGTCGCGCCGCTCCCAGGACCGGGCCACGTCCTCGGCGGCCCACTCGGGGATGGCGAAGTCGGCGAAGCGCCCGGTCTCGACCACGTGGCCGGCCGCCCGCAGGCACATCTCGTGCAGCTCCTCGACCTGCTCCTCCAGCGACTCCACCTCCGCCATCGACAGGACGTAGTGCACCGACTCGTCCCAGTAGGGCCTGGTCAGGTGCTCGGGGTGGGCCGCCCGGTGGAAGGCCAGGCCCTGGCTCTCGATGATCTTGTCCCAGCCCTGGCGGACCGGGCCGCGCTCGCGCCGCACCGCTCAGCCTCCGCCGGTGCGGGAGCCGCCGCCGAACCCGCCGCGCTGGATCGCGCGCCCGTTGCGGCTGGTGATCTCGACGCCGTGCGGGCGGACCGTCCTGCCGCCGTGGACCCGGCTGCCGACCCTGGTGCCGCCGTAGTACCAGTGGTAGGCCCCCCGGGAGCCGCCGTAGTAGCGGGCGTCGTCGTCGCAGTAGCGGTCCTCGACCACCGTGTAGGAACCGTCGGCGGCCCGCCTGGAGTCGACGCAGTCGGCGGTGACGCTCTTGGCGCCGGAGGTGGCCGCGCAGTAGCCCACCACCATCACCGACACGGCGCCGATGACGGAGAGGGTCACGACGTTGGACGACTTCTTCGGCTTGCTCGGTACGGGGGCGTGACTGGGGTGTTGCGCCATCGGGCTCCTGTCTCTTGCGGTCGCACAGCCTAGCGGGGGCGCGACCGGCCGTTCAATCCTGCCGGGGGCCGCTCGGGTAAGGATGGACGTATGGAACCGGTCGAGGCGTTCCGGGAGATCGCCTTCCTGCTGGAGCGGGCGGGCGAGCCCACGTACCGGGTGCGCGCCTTCCGCCGCGCCGCCGCCGTGGTCACGGACCTGCCGCGCGAGGAGCTGGTACGGCGCGCCGCCGCGGGCACGCTGACCGAGCTGCCCGGCATCGGCAAGGTGACCGCCACGGTGATCGGTGAGGCGCTGGACGGGAAGGTCCCGACGTACCTGCGCAGGCTGCGCGCGACCGAGGGCGAGGACCTGGGGGAGGAGGCCGCCGCGCTGCGGGCCGCGCTCCGGGGCGACCTGCACAGCCACTCCGACTGGTCCGACGGCGGCTCGCCCATGGAGGAGATGGCCGGGGCCGCCCGCGCGCTCGGGCACGACTACCTGGCACTGACCGACCACTCGCCGCGTCTCACCGTCGCCCGCGGCCTGTCGGCCGACCGGCTGCGCGCCCAGCTCGACGCGGTCGCCGAGGTCAACCGCGGGCTCGCGCCGTTCCGCGTGCTCACCGGGATCGAGGTCGACATCAACCCCGACGGCAGCCTCGACCAGGAGCCGGAGCTGCTCGACCGGCTCGACGTGGTGGTCGCCAGCGTCCACTCCCAGCTGCGGATGGACCGTACGGAGATGACCCGCAGGATGGTCACCGCGATCGCGAACCCGCGCGTCGACGTGCTCGGCCACTGCACCGGCCGGATCGTGCGCCCGGCCAGCTCGACTGGCAGCGTTTCGGCTGCGAGCGGGCCGCCCAGTGCGGGGTGGAGCCGGAGCGGATCGTCAACACCTGGCCGCTGGACGAGCTCCTGGAGTGGGCCCGCTGACGATTGTCGGTGCCGGGGCGTACCGTCACAAGCGTGAACCGCACCGACCGGCTCTACGCGCTCGTCGAGCACCTGCGCGCCGTCTCGCCGCGCTGCCGTTCGGCCCGCGAGCTGGCCGCGCGGTTCGAGGTGAGCGTCCGTACGATCGAGCGCGACATCGCGGCGCTGCAGGAGTCCGGCGTGCCGATCTACGCCGCGCCGGGGCGCAGAGGCGGGTACGCGCTCGACAAGAAGATGTCGCTGCCCCCGCTCAACTTCACCCCCGCCGAGGCGGTGGCCATCGCGGTGGCGCTGAGCCGGGCCGGTGACCAGCCGTTCGGCCGCCAGGCCCGCAGCGCGTTACGCAAGGTCGTGGCCGCCATGCCGGGCCGCGAGGGCGAGTTGGCCCGTGAGCTGGCCCGCCGCGTGCTGCACATCTCCGAGCCGGAGGAGCCCGCCCGTCCCCTCGGCGCCGAGGGCGTCTCCCGCGTCATCGAGGAGGCGCTGCTGCGCCGCAGGGTGCTGCGCCTGGACTACGCCGACGCCAAGGGCGCGCTGACCTCCCGCGACGTGGAGCCCGGCGTCTTCCTGGGCGGCCGCGGCGGGTTCTGGTATCTCGTGGGCTGGTGCAGGCTCCGCGACGACGTGCGCGTCTTCCGCCTCGACCGCATCACCGGCGCAGCCGTGACCGGCGAGCGCTGCCCCGACCGGCCGGTGGAGAGGTTCGCCGACGTGCCCGACATGATCGTCCACGGCACCTCTCTCGATGACGAGTTCGAAAACACCGACATAGGGGTGTCGCCGGGCCGCCACATTCTTGTCTCGTCAGGAAACGACGAGGAGACCGAATGAGTGACAACACCGTGACCTGGTTCGAGGTCGCGACCGACGACCCCGACGGCGCCGAGCGCTTCTACGGCGGCCTGTTCGGGTGGACGTTCGCCCGCGACGAGGGGCCCATGGACTACCGCCTGATCACCGGCGCCGACGGCGGCGCCCCGGCGGGCGGCCTCTACAACTCCGAGGGCGGCTTCCCGCCGCACGCCGTCTTCCACGTCCAGGTGGCCGACGTCGAGAAGACCTGCGCGCAGGTGGAGTCGCTCGGCGGCGAGGTGCAGCGGATGGTGATCGACGACGGCGCCGGCACCGACTTCGCCTACCTCCGCGACCCCGCCGGCAGCCTCTTCGGGATCTTCCACCGCCGGGGCTGATCGCCGCGGGCCGGGCAGGCGCCTTCCCCGCCTCCCGGGCCCGCGTCCGGCCCTCCGCCCCGGGCACGCCGCCGACCGCCGAGTGGCGGCGCGCCCGGGGCTCACAGCCCGCCCGCCGACAGCCACCGCTCCAGCGACTCACGGTCGCCGAACACGGTCAGCCCGTCGCACGAGCGTCGTCCGTACATCATCAGCAGCAGGTCGCGGGCGGGCGCCCGCACCGCGGCGTCGCCCTTGACGTGCCCGCGCTCCCACGTGACCGTGCCGCCGGGCCCCTGCGTGAACGTCCACTCGCCGGTCAGGTCGGTCGCGTGCAGGTGGAACGTCGCGCCCTCCAGGCCCAGCTCCGCCAGCCGCCTGGTCACCCAGCGGGCGCCCGGCAGGTTGGCGAGCAGTTCCTCCACGCCGTCGGCGGCGACCGCGGCGTCCACCTCCGGCTCCAGGCCGAGCGCCTGCTCGGCGTCCGCCCGGTGCACCACCAGCTCGAACGCCATCCGCCTGGCCCACCAGCCCGCGGTCCCGCCCGGGCCCCACGTCCACAGCGGCGTCGCGGGGTCGGTGGCGCGCAGCGTCCGCACCATCTCGGCCGACCCCTCCGCCAGCCAGGCCGGGTCGCCGTGCGCGCCCTCGGCCAGCCCGTTGGGCACCTGGCCGGGCCAGAGCCGGTCCTGGTTGCGGGTGGACACCATGTGGGTCACCCAGCGGTGCATGGTGCCCAGGTGCGTGATGAGGTCGCCCAGAGTCCAGCCGGGGCAGCCCGGCACCGGCGTCCCGGCCGGCGCGGCGGCCAGCTCGGCCAGCCGCGCCGTCTCGCTCTCCACCAGGGAGATGTAGTCCGTCACACGACAGAGCCTAGGCCGCCGGGCAGGTCGAGCCCCGGGAGGGCATCTCGCCGTCGAGCAGGTAGGCGTCGACCAGCTTGGTCACGCACTTGCTGCCCGACAGGTAGGCGCCGTGCCCCTCGCCCTCGTAGGTCGCCAGCGTGGCCGTCTTGAGCTGCGCGGTCAGCTTCGGCGCCCACTCGTACGGAGTCGCCGGGTCGTTCTTGCCCCCGACCACCAGGATGGGGGCCGAGCCGGTGGCGTCCACCCGCTTGGCCTTGTCGCTGCCCTGCGCCGGCCAGATGCTGCACAGCCCGCCCGAACCCTCGCTGCCGAACAGCGGCGAGATCTTCAGCGCGGCCTCCTCGGTGCGGCGCAGCGTCGCCTCGTCGGGCCGCTCGGCCGTGTCGACGCAGGTGATGGCCGGGAAGCTGGTCATCTGGGTGGAGTAGGTGCCGTCCTCGTTCCGCCCGGTGTAGGAGTCGGCCAGATACAGCAGCGCGCCGCCCTGCCCCTTGAGCGCCTGCCCGAGCGCGGTCTCCAGGAACGGCCAGGTCACCTCGGAGTAGAGCGCCGACACGATGCCGGTGGAGGCCAGCCCCTGGGTGAGCTCCCGGTCGCCGACCTTCAGCGGCCGCTTGGTCAGGTCGTTGAGCAGCTTCTCCACGTTCTTGTTGGCGCTGCTCACGGTGGGGCCGAGCTCGCACTGCTCCTTGACGCACGCCTTCAGGAAGCTCTCGTAGACCTGCTGGAAGCCGCGCGTCTGGGCCAGCGTGCGCTCCTCGAAGCTGACCGACGGGTCCAGCGGGGCGTCGAGCACCATGCGGCCGACGTTCTTCGGGAACAGGGTGGCGTAGACGGCGCCGAGCTGGGTGCCGTACGACATGCCGAAGTAGTTGAGCTTCTCGTCGCCCAGCGCGGTCCGCATCCGGTCCATGTCGCGGGCGGCGTTGACGGTGCCGACGTACGGCAGGACCTTGCCCGAGTCACGCTGGCACAGGTCGGCGAACTTCCGGTTGGCCGCCGCGAGCTTGCGGCGGGTCTGCTCGCCGGGCGGGAGCGTGTCCATCGCGATGAACTCGTCCAGGTCGGCGGGCGTGCCGCAGCGCACCCCCGCGCTGCGCTCGACGCCGCGCGGGTCGAAGCTGACCAGGTCGTAGCGGGCGCGCAGCGACGACAGCGCCTTGGACGCCTGGTCGAGCGTGTCGACGCCGGAGCCGCCCGGCCCGCCGAAGTTGAACACCAGCGAGCCGATCCGGGCGCGCTGGTCGACCGCCGGAATCTTGATCATGGCGAGCTCGATCTGCTCGCCGCCGGGGTCGGAGTAGTCGAGCGGCACCCGCAGCTTCCCGCAGCGCACGTTCTGGTCCTGCCGGGCGGGCGGCTCCCCGTCGCCGCGCTGGATGTCGGTGCACGGGCCCCAGGCGATCTGCCCGCCGGTCGTCTTCTCCGGCGTGCCGTCGCTGGCAGTGCGGGCGGTGCTGACACAACCGGCGGTCACGGTGGCGGTGGTGGCCACGAGTGCGGTGGCCAGGACACGGCGCATCACGGAACAGTCTCCCCCTGTCGTTGCCGGGGGAAGCCCTGCCCACGATACGGGATCATGCGCGGGAATCGGCGGCGCCACCCCATCGGCCGCGCCGCCTTCCGGAATCGGGCGCCCCCGCGGAGACCTCTCCGCGGGGGCGCGGGAGCGTCAGACGCCCATCGACTGGGTGTCGTTGCTCTCGGCGCCGCCGGCCTCGGTCACGCCGTTCTTGAGGTGGTAGCGGGCCACCGCCTCGTTCAGCACCTCTTCGTCGAGCTCGCCCCGCTTGACCAGGCTGGTCAGCACGGCCAGCGTGATGGAGGCGGCGTCGACGTGGAAGTGGCGGCGCAGCGCCGAGCGGGTGTCGGACAGGCCGAACCCGTCGGTGCCCAGCGAGGACCAGTCGCCCGGCACCCACTGCGCGATCTGGTCCTGCACGGCCTTCATGTAGTCGCTGACGCCCACGAACGGGCCCTCCGCCTGCGACAGCGCGCGGGTGACGTACGGCACCCGCGGCTCGGCGTCGGGGTTGAGCATGTTGTGCTCGTCGCAGGCCAGCGCCTCGCGGCGCAGCTCCGTCCAGGAGGTGGCCGACCAGACGGCCGCCGACACGCCCCAGTCTTCGGCCAGCATCCGCTGGGCCTCCATCGCCCACGGCCCGGCCACGCCGGACGCCAGGATGTTGGCCTTCGGCCCCTGCGTCTGCGGGCCGTCCGCGTACTTGTAGAGGCCCTTCAGCAGGCCGTCGACGTCGATGCCCTCGGGCTGCGCCGGCTGCAGGTAGGGCTCGTTGTAGACGGTCAGGTAGTAGAAGATGTCCTCCGGCTTGTCGCCGTACATGCGGCGCAGGCCGTCCTTGACGATGTGGGCCACCTCGAACGCCCACGACGGGTCGTAGATGACCGCCGCCGGGTTGGTGGAGGCGATCAGCGGCGTGTGGCCGTCCTCGTGCTGCAGGCCCTCGCCGTTGAGCGTGGTGCGGCCGGCCGTGGCGCCGAGCAGGAAGCCGCGGCCCATCTGGTCGCCCAGGGCCCACATCTGGTCGCCGGTCCGCTGGAACCCGAACATCGAGTAGAAGATGTAGATCGGGATCATGTGCTCGCCGTGCGTCGCGTACGCGGTCCCGGCCGCGGTCGCGGAGGCCATCGACCCCGCCTCGCTGATGCCTTCGTGCAGGATCTGGCCCTGCACGGCCTCCTTGTACGACAGCAGCAGCTCACGGTCGACGGCCTCGTACATCTGGCCGTGCGGCGAGTAGATCTTCGCGGTCGGGAACATCGCGTCGAGACCGAACGTGCGGGCCTCGTCCGGGATGATCGGCACGAACCGGTGGCCGATCTCCTTGTCGCGCATGAGGTCCTTGAGCAGCCGCACGAACGCCATCGTGGTGGCGACCTGCTGCTTGCCCGAGCCCTTGGTGAAGCCCTTGTAGACCTCGTCGCCGGGCAGCTTGAGCGGCTTGGCGCGGTTGACCCGCTTGGGCAGCACGCCGCCGAGGGCCGCGCGCCGCTCCTTCATGTACTGGATCTCCGGGTCGTCCTCGCCCGGGTGGTAGTACGGCGGCAGGTCGCCCTCCAGCGCCGAGTCCGGGATCGGCAGGTAGAGCCGGTCGCGGAACTCCTTCAGCTCGGCCTTGGTGAGCTTCTTCATCTGGTGGGTGGCGTTGCGCGCCTCGAAGTCCTTGCCGAGCGTCCAGCCCTTGATGGTCTGGGCCAGGATGACCGTCGGCTGGCCGACGTGCTCGCGGGCCGCCTTGAAGGCCGCGTAGACCTTGCGGTAGTCGTGGCCGCCGCGCGACAGCTTGCGGATGTCGTCGTCGCTTAGGTGCTCGACCATCTTGCGCAGCCGCGGGTCGGTGCCGAAGAAGTGCTCGCGGATGTAGGCGCCCGACTCGACCGAGTAGGTCTGGAACTGGCCGTCGGGGGTGGTGTTCATCTGGTTGACCAGGACACCGTCGACGTCGGCGGCCAGCAGCGGGTCCCAGTCGCGGCCCCACACGACCTTGATGACGTTCCAGCCGGCGCCGCGGAAGTACGACTCCAGCTCCTGGATGATCTTGCCGTTGCCGCGTACCGGGCCGTCGAGCCGCTGCAGGTTGCAGTTGATCACGAACGTGAGGTTGTCGAGCTCCTCGCGGGCGGCCACGCCGATCGCGCCCAGCGACTCGGGCTCGTCCATCTCGCCGTCGCCCAGGAACGCCCAGACGTGGCTGCGGCTGGTGTCCTTGATCTGGCGGTTGAGCAGGTAGCGGTTGAACCGCGCCTGGTAGATCGCGTTGATCGGGCCCAGGCCCATCGAGACGGTCGGGAACTCCCAGAAGTCGGGCATGAGCCGCGGGTGCGGGTAGGAGGGCAGGCCGTGGAAGCCGTGCGACAGCTCCTGCCGGAACGCGTCGAGCTGAGCCTCGTTGAGGCGGCCTTCGAGGAAGGCGCGGGCGTAGATGCCGGGCGCCGCGTGACCCTGGAAGAACACCTGGTCGCCGGACTCGCCGTGGTCCTTGCCGCGGAAGAAGTGGTTGAAGCCGACTTCGTAGAGCGACGCGGCGGAGGCGTAGGTCGCGATGTGGCCGCCGACGTTGGTGCGGGCGTTGGCCCGCGACACCATGATCGCCGCGTTCCAGCGGATGTAGGCGCGGATGCGCCGCTCGACGTGCTCGTCGCCGGGGAACCAGGGCTCGCGCTCCGGCGGGATCGTGTTGATGTAGTCGGTGCTGCGCAGCCCCGGCACGCCGACCTGGTGCTCGCGGGCCCGCTCCAGGATGCGGAGCATGAGATAGCGAGCTCTGGTGCGGCCTGCCGTCTTGACGACGTTGTCGAGGGACTCGAGCCACTCGTTGGTCTCACTGGGATCGACATCAGGCAACTGGCTGGGTAGGCCGTCGCTGATGATCGAGAAACGCTGGCGTCCGGAAGCCACTGGGTCTCGCCTTCCGAGGATGACTGATGTCTGGTCTGGGTCGCTTTCCATCCTGGTCGCTCACGGTCGAAAGTGCATCTCTACCGCCGAGTAACCAGGACGTCCCTGCTGGCAGGGCGGTCACCGGTGGCCTAGACCACCGATGGTAGGACGAATCAAGGGCCAAGGGTACAACGGCCCGTCAATTTAACAAGACGGGAAAACCTACGAAATTTTGCCTCATACGATGAGTATCCCCCCGGCAGGGCACCTCGTCACCTCCCGGGTGCCCACAACGCGCCCTGCGACGGCCCCTACCCGTTCCGTGCCGGGATGAACGGGCCGTGGGGATCCCGCTCCCACGGAGTGGCGACTGCCTGTTCCCGTGCCCGCTTGAACGAGGGAAGTCCCGCTCTCGCGGAGATTGCCAGGAAAGTCTCAGCTTGAGGGTGATCGTGCTTACCGACCCTTGGGCAAGCGTGGACGAATCCCCTCTTTCCCCCGGACGTCCTTCGTACGAGTCTGGAGCTATGAATGCGACGGTAGGCGACCGGCTCCTGGTGCGCGCGAACACGGTCGGCGAGAGGGACCGGACTGGGGAGATCATCCAGGTCCAGGGCCCGGACGGCGGCCCGCCGTACGTGGTGCGGTTCGACGACGGCCACACCGGGCTGGTCTTTCCGGGCCCGGACGCCGTCATCGTGCCCCACTAGGATCCGCGTGTGAGATCCGAACTGATTTCCGTGGCCACGGGTTCACGAGAGACGGTGCACGACATCACCGCCGAATGCGCCGACTTCGTCCGCGCGGCAGGCGAGGACGGGCTGCTGCACGTCTTCGTCCCGCACGCGACGGCCGGCGTCGCCCTGCTCGAACTCGGTTCGGGCAGCGACGACGACCTGCTGGCGGCGCTGCGCGACCTGCTGCCCGCCGACGACCGCTGGCGTCACCGGCACGGCTCACCAGGTCACGGCAGGTCCCACGTCATGCCCGCGCTCATCCCGCCCTACGCCACGATCCCGGTGCTGGGCGGCCGGATGGCGCTCGGCACCTGGCAGTCCGTCGCCCTCGTCGACCTGAACGTCGACAATCCGCAACGCCAGGTTCGGCTCTCGTTCCTGCCGGGTTGAGCGTGATCGAGTACGGCCGCACCCGTGGCGACCGTTGACGACCGAGGGTCACAGCGTGTGGACTGTCCCGAAGCGAATAACCGCATATGCGGGGCCACTCAAGCAGGAGGGATAAACGTGAGCGCGACCGCGGGTCAGGCGCAGGGCGAGCGCGGCCTGGCCGAACGGCTCGGCCTCAAGCCGGGTCAGGTGGTGCAGGAGATCGGCTGGGACGAGGACGTCGACGAGGACCTCCGCGAGTCCATCGAAGACCTGACCGGCAACGAACTGCTCGACGAAGACACCGACGACGTCGTCGACGTGGCGCTGCTGTGGTGGCGCGACGGAGACGGAGATCTCTTCGACGCCTTGACCAATGCCATGCGATCACTCGCCGAGGGCGGCCAGATCTGGCTGCTGACTCCCAAGGCCGGGCGCGAAGGCCATGTGGAGCCGAGCGACATCGGCGAGGACGCCATCACCGCGGGTCTCTCGCAGACCAGCACCATCTCCGCGGCGCCAGACTGGTCGGGAACCCGGCTCGTGCCGCCCAAAGGCAGGCGGTAAGGGGCGAGCGCGCCGCACCGTACGGCAGGATTAGAGGTGTGAACGGACATCCTGCCGAGGTCGGCGCGACCGCTCCGGATTTCGAGCTCCAGGACCAGCATGGCAGCCCGGTCCGGCTGTCCCAGTTCAAGGGCAGACGAGTCGTGCTGGTCTTCTTCCCGCTGGCTTTCAGCGGGATCTGTCACGGTGAGCTGTCGGCGCTGCGCTCGTTTCCGGCCGACGCGCAGCTGCTCACCGTCTCCGTCGACTCGCTCTTCGCGCTGCGCGCGTGGGCGGACCAGGAGGGCTACGCTTTCCCGCTTCTCTCCGATTTCTGGCCACACGGACAGGTCGCTCGGGCGTACGGTGTCTTCGACGAGGAGAAGGGCGTCGCCCGCAGGGGGACCTTCGTCATCGACGGCGACGGCGTGATCCGCTGGTCGGTGGTCAACCCGATCGGCGAGCCGCGAGACGTCGCCGACTACCTCAAGGCACTCGCCGACCTCGCCTGAACGGAGGAGACGATGCCCTGCTACCGCTGCGGGGCCCGGCAGACGGACCCGGTCCGCGGCGTCAGCCCGTGGAAGCGCGGCGTCCGTCACGATTCCCAGGTGCTGATCTGCCCCGACTGCCAGCGGACGCACGACCTCGAACTCGACACCTGCGCCGGGTGCGGGTCCGTGGCGCTGATCTGCCGGCTCGGAGAGGTGGAATGCCGCGCCTGCGGAGCCGTACGGGCCGCCAGGTCCGGCGCGCCGGTCGTGCTCTCCACCGGATCGCCGCCCGGCCTCTCCGCCGAGGTGGAGGCCGCCCTCAACCGGGTGCTCGGCCGTGCCTGAATGATCCGGGGGACTTTTCCAGACAAACATTGAGCTGCGCTATCGTCTCCTTCCGTGTCCCACACACCTGCGTACGTCGTCGCACTCGACGTCGGCGGCACGTCCATGAAGGGCGGCCTGGTCAGCGAGAACGGCGCCGTCCTGCTCTCCGAACGGCGCCCCACCCCCCGTACGGACGGTCCTGAGGCGGTCGTGGCCGCCATCCGCGACTTCATCCGCCACCTCGCCGAGACCGGCGACGGCAGCCCGGCAGGAGTCGGCCTGGCCGTGCCCGGGCTGGTGTCGGAGGACACCGCCCTCTACGCCGCCAACCTCGGCTGGCGGGACGTCCCCGCCAAGGACTTCACCGACCTCGGCGTCCCCGTCGTCCTCGGCCACGACGTCCGCACCGGCGGCCTCGCCGAAAGCGTCCTCGGCGCCGGCCGCGGCGCCTCCGACTTCCTCTTCCTCCCCATCGGCACCGGCATCGCCGGCGCCATGATCGTCAACGGCGCCCCGTACGAGGGGACGGCCGGCTGGAGCGGCGAGATCGGCCACATCCCCGTCTTCCCCGACGGCGAGGAATGCGCCTGCGGCCAGTACGGCTGCCTGGAGACCTACGCCTCCGCCGCCTCCGTCGGCCGGCGCTACAGCCAGCGCACCGGCCAGGAAGGCGTCAAGGCCGAACAGGTCGTCACCTCCGACGACCCCATCGCCATCGAAGTCTGGGACGAGGCCGTCGAAGCCCTGTCGCTGGCCCTGGCCACCTACACGCTCCTGCTCGACCCCGCCATGATCGTGCTCGGCGGCGGGCTCTCCCAGGCCGGGCCCGCCCTCTTCGACCCCGTACGGACCCGGCTCGTCAAGCGCCTGTCCTTCAGAGAGGCGCCGCCGCTGCTGCCGGCCGCCCTCGGCGTGGACGCGGGCATGCTCGGCGCGGCCCTCCTGGGATGGCGCGCGGCCGGGCGGCCCGAACTCGGGCCGGGCTGGGAGGTGGATGTGCGAGCCACTCCGTTGGTGTCGTAAGGTTGTGCCGATCAGGGGCGGTTAGCTCAGCGGTAGAGCACTCGCCTTACAAGCGAGGGGTCACTGGTTCGAACCCAGTACCGCCCACCCTGACCCTCTGCTCCGCCCACCCGTTGCCCCGGGCATCCCTTGACCCCGTCAGCCCGCCCGTCCACAAAGGGCCTCGCTGCGCTCGGGCGTTTTCTTTGGTGCCGGGCTTCGCCCGGCGGCTGTCGCCCCAGGTTGAGCGTTTGAGACAGGGTGAGGTCGGTGTCACCGGTGGGCATGGACCGGCATTGTCACGGGGGACGTACTCTGCCAGGACCGCGTACCCGGCATTTCGGCGTTCTGCCAGGAGCGGCAGGCCCGGATGATCATCGCACCCGAGGTCAAGCCGTACGTGAGAAAGCCCGGCAGGTGGCGTAGCGGCCGGCCTGGAAGGGTAGCCGCGGGGGCGCCGCTGAGACCACCTGCCGGGACAGGGGACGCGACGAGGCACGAGTGACGGCCCGTCCCCTCCCGGCGGGACTCCATCACCAGCATCGTCGCGTCCGTCTTCACCTGGCGACGTGCTCCGCCAGGACGTTCGCCGCGCCCTCGACATCGCTGGTCGGGTGCCGCCTCTCGGCGTTCTGCCAGGAGTAGTAGGCCCCGCCGTACCCGACGAACACCCACACCGGCAGTCCCGGATCGGGCCGGTGCACCAACAGGGCGGTGCTGTTGTGGCGCAGTTCGGCGTTGACGCCTGAGGCCCACGAGCCGATCCCGCAACCGGATCAGCGCGTCGGCCTCCTCATGATCGGTGGGATAACCGGCCACCACCGCCATGATCGAATTCATATCGCGCTCCCTTCGGCCCGGCTGCCTCCGGGGCAGTCGAGGCTGGCCATCTCCTCGTTCATCCGGCGCTCCCTGTGTGCGGGAGGCCGTGTGACGTACCGTGGTTGATTGATGACAGGTCCACCGGCAACCGTGTCTGCGCAGGACCCCTGATCGGCTCCCTTGTTTCTCCTTTCGATCCCCCAGCTGGGAGGAAGGCCCGCCGATGCCCGACTACATCCCCAACGTTCGCCTTCGGGCCTGGCGCAACGAGCAGCGTCTCTCCCGGATGGAGATAGCCGAGAAGATCAACGCCACTCCGGCCGGCATCGCCGAACGACTGGCATGTGACGAGGAGCGAATCCGGCGCTGGGAGACCGGTGAAGTCCGATGGCCCCGTACGCCCTACCGGCTGGCGCTCTCCCAACTGACCGGCCTGGAACCTGAGGCGCTGGGGTTCTCGCAGAACAGGCGGACACACAGCCTCATCGAGCCCCACCTGACGCCAGTGGATGCCTTGAGGGCTGAGGCCGAGCTGTACGGCACGATGGAACTCGCCCAGCAACTCCAGGCATCGGACGTGGGTAGTGGAACGCTGGAGGCTCTGGCCGAAGCCGTCGATCTGCTGTGTCGTGCCTATCCGGTCGTGCCCGCAATCACGCTACGCGACCGTACACAGAAGCGCCTCGCCCAGATCAACCGTCTACTCGCCGGACGCCTCACCCTTGACCAGCACCGCGAACTGCTGGTGATCACCGGGTGGCTTACCGCCCTGCTGGGATGCGTGCACTACGACTTGGGGGAGAGGGAGGAGGCCGAGACCGCGCGACGGACCGCGTTCGAGATGGGCCGCCAGGTCGGGCACGGGGAGCTAGTGGGCTGGGCACACGAAATGGCCGCTTGGTTCGCCCTGGTCGAGGGCCGGTACGAGGATGTCGTGACCGCCGCTCGAATGGGGCAGGCAGTGGCCGGCACCAGCAGCGCCATGGTCCAGCTCACCTTGCAGGAGGCTCGCGGTCTGGCCCGCATCGGTGACCGCCGCCAAGCGGACCGCGCCCTGACCCGCGGAGCCGAAGTCCTCGGCCGCCTCCCCATACCCGAGCACCCGGATCACCACTTCGTCTTCGACCACGCCAAGTGGATCTTCTACGCCGCCACCTGCTACACCTGGCTCGCCGACGATGATCGCGCCGAAGAACACGCCCGCGAAACCATTCAAATGCACACCCGCCCAGACGGCAGCTCCAACGCTCCCATGCGAGTAGCCGATGCCCACATAGACCTCGGCATCGTCCACGCCCGGCCAGGGTCGAAGCGTTCTCAGATGGTGAGACCGAGTAGCTGAAGGCCGTCGGCTGGGTGGCTGCGGTAGTGATCGGTGGCGGCGGCGATGTTGGT
>NZ_JBFAOH010000010.1:0-221569 GCF_040675175.1 Nonomuraea sp. NPDC049649 | reverse complement strand
GCCGATGTGGTCGGCCAGCTGCCAGGAGTTCTTCCGCGGGACGTCGGCCAGCAGAGCGCGGACCAGGTCACCGAACGTTGAGCGGGGCTCAGGCCGGGTGAACATCGGCCTGGCGATCCGTTCGGTCAACGCGCTCAGCTCTGCATCCCAGGACACGACCAGATCGTAGGTGAGAGAACAGGTCACAGCATGACGATGGACCTACTACAGGCAGTTACGCAGCCGAACGCCAAGATCTGTGAATGTAGTACCTGTAGGGTCCGATATTTCCCTGGTGATCTCTTCGCTTAACTTCACGACGTCACTCTCTCCTTGATCCGCTGCATTGACAGGTACTCGGGAAGCGCGGCCTTGCGCACGCATTCGAGCCGACGTACGAGGCGTTTGATCTCGTCGGGTTTGTCGACAACGCGACCGTGGAGGGCTGATTCGACGTATCCGGCGATCGGCACGCCATCCTCCTGGGCCAGAACGATCGGCCCCACCAGCGCCGCCGTACATAGGGCCTCGTACGGGATGAGTTGGACGTTGAACCAGTTGTTCTCGGCCATGGTGATCAGGTGCTCAAGCTGGCGCCGGATCACGGAGCCGTCTCCAATCGGACGATACAGGATGCCTTCGTCCATGACTGCGAGGTATTGAGGTGGTGTGGGGCGGTCGAAGATGGTCTGCCGTTCCAGCCGGGCCTGGATGGCCTCCTCGACCTGCTGGGGTGTCGCATCCGGCTCTCCCTCGAAGACGGCGCGAGCGTACTCCTCGGTCTGCGCCAGCCCCGGCACGAGGAGAGGGGCGACGCTGATGATCTGGTCGGCTCGTCGCTCGATGGGTGGCCACTGCCGATACCACTCCGGAACGCGGCTCCCGCTGATGGCAGGCCAGTAGGTGAGGAGAACGCCCTCCAGCCCCAGTGCCTTCTCGCAGAGCTCGATCAACTCGCGGGTCGGGTTCTCGTCACCGCGCTCCACATTGCCTATACGGCTCTGGCTGTAGCCGATGCGTTGGGCGAGTTGAGCTTGAGTCAATTTAGCTGCATATCGGTATTTGCGTAGCTCGGCACCGAAACGTGCTGTCGGGCCGGCGGTTGGGTCGAGCTCTTTCGGTGCTGGCATCTCTGCTCCCGTTGCCAGGTCTATCCCAGGTCTTCTGGGTTGGTAACAGTCGAAGTCTGGGATCGCTCTGGGAATGTTTCCGCAGACAATGTAGCGCTTGGCAGGCAGTGTGTGGAGTGCCGCAAGGTAACCGGTTCAGCGACCGGTCATATAACAGCACTTTGCAAGGTCACTGCTGGTATGTATACCTACACGAATGGGGCATAGGGTATGACTGCGCTCAGGATGAAACTCATAGGTGAGATGCGGTTTCCCGGACGCCCGGAAATTGTAAGTGATATCCGTATTTATGTTGCTAGATGGCTTGTAGTCGCCCTACCTGAAGTGGCTGACGACGGAGAGCTGCTGGATAATCTGCGTCTCCTCGCGACCGAACTTGCCGGTAATGCGATCAAACACACGATCTCCGGCAGATGGAGCAAAGGTTCGTTTCGAGTCCGCATGTGGCTGAGTGCCGGATGGGTCCGGGTCGAGGTGACAGACCAGGGGTGGTGGTCCGGGCCGCGACTTCGCGACGACCCCGGCGGATCCGGCGGGCGGGGGCTGCACATCCTGGAGGCCGTAGCCAAGAAATGGGGCGTCAAGAGGCGCTGGTTTGGCCGGGCCGTGTGGTTCGAGCTTCCCGTCTCTCTCCCGGCGGCCGCCCCTCCTGACGCGGGCCCCGTCCGCGATTCCGCCAGAGCCCAAGTCGGCGTCGCTCCTCAGAACCACGTCGAGATCGTCGAAAGGAGCGCGTGACGTGCAGATCATCCACGACTTCCACGGCCCGCACGTCGAGCCGCCGATAGTCGGACACGTCAAGCTCACCTGGCATGACCCCACGCCTCGGACACCGCGCATTCGGGTGATCCTGCACACCTGTGAGTGCCGCGAAACGACGTACGAACTGTGCGCGGCCGGCGGCCAAGCCTTCGTCCGCCGTACAGACCGCAAGGAGCAGACCGTACACGAAACCTCGTGGACGTTGACGGCGACCGCCGTACGGCTCTTCGCGCAGATCCTGCGCGGAGAAGCGAGCTGATCCCATCTGGAGGTGCGGAGAAAAAGGGCAAGACCTCCATCACCCTCTTGACCGCGCTTGGCGGAGGGCGCTCGTCTAGTCGCATTCTGTCATCAGCAGCCGAGGAGGCTCGTATGAGCGTACGGGTGGAGCGCGAGGGATTCCCCCAGGTCTGCCTGCGGAGTGACCGGATGTCCGTGTTGGAGCAGGAGGGGCTGGGGGAGGAGGCCATGCGGAACGAGCTCCGGCACGGCCTGGCCTCCCTCCCGCAGGCCGCCGAGGGCGCCGCCCGGTTCACGGCCGGTGCGGGACGGCACGGCGATTTCGGGACGATCTGACGCAAGCCCGCGGTGAAAGGCCGTACGGTCGGAAACCCTTCAGTGAGGACCCCCGGACGGTTGAGAGTCCAGTGCTACGCGCCCAGCACCGGGTAGTTGGCGCGGATCACGCCGTGGGGGTCGCGGGCGCGCTTGAGGTCGCGCAGCCGGGCGAGGGCCGAGGCGTCGAAGGCGGCCGCGGCCTGCTCCCCGGGGTGCAGCATCGTGTACGGCTTACGCCCGCTCGTATGGGGCACCAGGGCCTTCGACAGGGCGTCCATCCGCTCGGCGGTGCCGGGCAGGGGCGCGCCCACCATGTACGCCAGGTACGGCTCGGTGAACCGCCCGGCCGCGCCGCCGGAGGGGCGGGACAGGGCGCCGCCCAGGTGCCGGACTTGGACGCTGATCAGCGGGTCGATGGGGTCGGCGAGCAGCACGTCCGCGACCGCGTCGTCCAGCCCGGTCAGCAGTTCCACCCGCCCGGCCCCCGGAGTCGGGTCGGTGGGTTCGGCGCAGATCGAGCCCAGGTCGGCGACAGGCAGGACCGCCCTGCTGTCGCTGATGGTGCCGCCGATCGCGTCGAACGGGCGCAGCAGCTCGCCGGGGTGCTCGCCCAGGTACGTGCAGTCGATCGCGACGAACCCGGGCGCGCCAGGGAACTTCATCAGGTCGAACCAGACCGTCAGCTCCTCGGGCGCGCGGGCCGTGACCTCGCGGTAGGCGGCCAGTACCTCGGGAGCCCGCTCCAGCGGCCACGTCACCCGCCCGCCGTAAAGGACGGGCGCCGGGTCGAGCGCGAACTCCAGCCCGGTCACCACCACGAAGTCACCGCCGCCGCCGCGCAGCGCCCAGAACAGCTCCGGGTCCGACTCGGCCGTCACCCGCGCCCGCGCCCCGGCGGCGTCCACCACGTCGGCGGCCAGCACCCGCGAGGACGCCAGCCCGTACTTCCTGCCGAACCAGCCGACCCCGCCGCCCAGCGTGTACCCGGCCACGCTCACCACCGGGGAGCTGCCCGCGAGGCCGGTGAGCCCGAGCGGCCCGGCCGCGGCCAGCACCTCGCCCCACTTCGCGCCGGCGCCGACGCGGGCGACGCCGTCCGCGATCTCGACGCCGTCCATCAGGTGGGTGCGCAGCAGGATCACGCCCTCGGCGGCCACCGCGCCGTGGCCGCTCGCCTGCGCGGTCACGGTGAGCCCGTGCAACGCGGCGTAACCGACCGTGGCCGCCACGTCGTCGGCGCCGGTCGCCTCCACGACCGCGGCGACCGGCTGGTTCACCGACAGGTTCCACGGCGTGCGCGCCTCGTCGAACCCGGCGTCCCCCGGGAGCCACAGCCTGCCCTTGATCAAGTTCTTCAGTTCGTTCATGCGGGACAGCATCCACTTTCCGGTTTGCGAGTGACTTGAGGTTCACTTGGGGTCCGTGGACGTGCGACTGCTCGGCCCCCTGGAGGTGGTCGGCTCCGCGGGGGAGCGCCTGGACCTCGGGACCCGCAAGCAGCGGGCCGTGCTCGCCATGCTCGCGCTGAGCCCGGGCCGCCCGGTCTCGCTGGACCGGCTGGTGGAGGAGCTGTGGGCGGGCGAGGCCCCGGCCAAGGCGACGGCGACGCTTCAGGCGTACATCTCCCATCTGCGGCGGGTGCTGGAGCCCGGCCGCCGGCCGCGCACCCCGCCGCGGCTGCTGCTCACCCGCGAGCCCGGCTACCTGCTCGACATCACCCCCGCCCAGACCGACGCCGGGCGGTTCGCCGCCTGGGCGGCCGACGGGAGGCGGCTGCTGGCGGCAGGGCGGCCCGGAGAGGCGGCGGGCGTGCTGGACCGGGCGCTCGGGCTGTGGCGGGGGGAGCCGCTGGCGGAGTTCCCCGGGCTGGGTTTCGCGGCGGCGGAGGCGGCGCGGCTGGCCGAACTGCGTTCCGGTGTGCTGGAGGACCGGCTCGCGGCCCGGGTGGAGCTGGGCGAGGCGAGCGTGCCGGAGCTGGAGGAACTGGTGGCGGCCGACCCGTACCGGGAGCGGGCGTGGTCGCTGCTGGTGCTGGCCCTCTACCGGTCGGGGCGGCAGGCCGAGGCGCTGGCCGCGCTGCGCCGGGTGCGCGCGTTACTCGCCGGCGAGCTGGGCATCGAGCCGGGGCCCGCCCTGAAGCGGCTCGAACAGGCGGTCCTCGCCCAGTCGCCCGACCTGGACGAGCCGCCCGCCCCGCCGGTGGCGGCCGGGCCGCGGCCGGACGTGCCGGGACGTCATCGGCTGGTGGGCCGGGAACGGGAGATCCGCACGCTGGAGGAGCGGATCGGCGAGGCCAGGGCCGGGCACGGCGGGCTGGTCGTGCTGAGCGGCGAGGCGGGCATCGGCAAGACCAGCCTGGCCCGTGCCGCCGCCGGGCTGGCCGAGGCCCGCGGGTTCCGGGTCGCCTGGGGGCGGTGTCCTGACGGGGGCGGCGCGCCCGCGTTCTGGCCGTGGCGGCAGGCCGGGGTGCTGCCCGCGCGGGCGCACGCCGAGCTGTTCGATCTGTACGACGACGTCCTGGTCTGTCTGCGGGCGGAGCCGACCCTGCTGGTGCTGGAGGATCTGCACTGGGCCGACGCCTCCTCGCTGCGGCTCCTGGAGTACGTCGCCGCCGAGCTGCCCCGTACCGGCACGCTCGCGATCGCCACGCTCCGGCCGGGCGAGCAGCCGGAGCGGCTGCGCGAGACGCTGGGCGCGCTGTCGCGGGACGGGCTGCGGCTGCCGCTGGCCCCGTTCGGCGCCGCCGAGGTCCGCGACTACCTGCGGCTGCGTGAGGTGAGCGCCGACCCGGTGGCGCTGCTCGACCGGTCCGGCGGGAACCCGTTCTACCTGGAGGAGCTGCTGCGGCTGCCGGAGAGCGAGCGGGACCGGGTGCCGCCCGGCGCCGGCGACGTGATCGGCCGCCGTCTGGCCCGGCTGCCCGGCCCCACCCAGGACCTGCTGAAAGCCGCCGCCGTGGCGGGCCGCGAGTCGGACGTGGACCTGCTGTCCGCGCTCACCGGCCGCCCGGCCGAGGACGTCATGACCGCCCTGGAGCCCGCGCTGGCCGCCGGGTTGGTCGCCGAGGCGGCCGGCGGATACCGCTTCTCCCACGCCCTGGTACGCGAAGCTCTCGACACCGGCCTCACCCGTCTCGAACGCGCCCGCCTTCACCTGCGCGCCGCCGAACACCTCGAAGCCGCCTACGTTCAGAACTGGGCGGCTGCGCCGGACGGTGGCGTCGCTGGGCAGGGCGGGGAGGCCGAGCCGGATGGGCGGGGTCCGGTGCGGGTGTCGGGTGGTGGTGCGGACGCGTGGAGCTGGGGCTGGGGCTGGGAGGACGCGCTCGGGGGTGTCGGCGGGCCGGGAGCCGAGGTGCTGGCCGCGCACTTCGCCGCCGCGGTGCCGCTGGCGCCCGCAGGGAAGGCCGTCGCGTACGCCACGCGGGCCGCGCTGCAGGCGGCGGGGCGGCACGGCTACCAGGAGGCCGTCGGGTTCTGGGAGCTGGCGCTGACCCATCTGCCTGCGGGGGATTCGCCCGCCCGCTGCCGCACGCTGACCGGCCTCGGGCAGGCCAGGCGGGCGGCAGGAGACGCCGAGGGAGCCTTCCGGGATCTGACCGAGGCGATCGCGCAGGCGCAGCGGATCGATGACCGGGCGGCGCTGGTCGCGGCGGCGTCGGCGTTCGGAGCGCCCGCGGTGTGGAACTGGCGGCCGTACGGGTTCGTCGACGACGACCTGACCGGCGTGCTGGAGAACCTGCTCGCCGGCCCGATGTGCGACCACGACCGGGCGGCGCTGCTCGGCACGCTCGGCGTCGAGCTGCATTACGGGCCGCGCCGCGCCGAGGGGGAGCGGTACGCCGCCGAGGCGGTCGAGCTGGCCCGCGCCACCGGCGACTCCGCCCTGCTCGCCCGGACGCTCAACAACCACCTGCTGGCGTCGTTCGTACCGGGACGGAACGAGGAGCGGCTGCGCGCCGCCGACGAGCTGCTCGCCCTCTCGTGCCTGCGCCGCGAGGAACGGCTGATCGCCCGCACCATCCGCATGTCCTGTCTGCTCCGCGCGGGGGAGCTCGCAGAGTGGGAGCGCGAGCTGTCCCGCTGCGAGCAGCTCCTGCGCGAGCTGCGCAGGCCCGAGCTGGAGGCGATGGTACGGGTGGCGCAGACGGGCGGGTTGATGCTCCGCGCCCGCTGGGAGGAGGCCGAGGCGCTGCTGGAACGCTTCCCCGCCCCCCGCTACGGCGCCAGCCTGTGGGGCCTGGACGCCCGCCGGCTCATCGCCCGCTACGTGTGCGGGCGGGCGGGCGGCGGCGCGGCCGGGCTGGTGGACGAGCTGGTCACCGCGGCCGAGCCCGCGCTGATGGCCCCGGTGCGCCCGGTCGCGGTCCTGGCCGCCCTGGAGGACGGCCGCGAGGACCTGGCCCGCGAGCTGGCCGCCCGCTGGGGCGGCGGCCTGCGGGGGGACTGGGCGGCCGACTTCCTGTGGCCGGTGTGGGGGCTGGTCGCCGCCCGGCTCGGCACCCCCTCCCCGGACGACCTCTACGCCAGGCTGCTGCCGATCGCAGATCAGCTCGTGGTGATGGGCTCGGGCAGCGCGGTCTTCGGCTCGGTGCGCGACGTGCTGGCCCAGCTCGCGCTCCGGCTCGGCCGTACGGATGAGGCGGCGGAGCACGCGCGGGCCGCCGTCGCGACCCATCGGCGGCTGGGCCTGGCGTACTGGGAGCGGCACAGCCGCGACCTGTGGGAGGCCGCACACGCGGGCCGCGGCCGGTGACCGGGATATGTCGGGGCGTGCGCGTATCGTGACCACATGCCCGACATCGAGGTCGCAGGCCGCGAAGTCCGCATCAGCAACCCGGACAAGGTGGTCTTCCCGCGCACCGGTCACACCAAGCTCGACCTGGTGCGCTACTACCTGGCCGTGGGGGAGGCGGCGCTGCGCGGGGTGTACGGGCGGCCGATGGTGCTCAAGCGGTTCGTGCGCGGCGTCGAGGAGGAGGCGTTCTTCCAGAAGCGGGCCCCGGCCAAGCGGCCTGACTGGATCGAGGTGGCCGAGCTGCGCTACCGGTCGGGGATGAGCGCGTCCGAGGTGGTCTGCACCGATCTGGCGCAGCTCGCCTGGGTGGTGAACCTCGGCTGCGTCGACCTCAACCCGCACCCGGTGCGGGCCGACGACCTCGTTCACCCGGACGAGCTGCGCATCGACCTCGACCCGGTCCCCGGCGTCGGCTGGGGCGACGTGCTCGAAACCGCCCAGGTCGCCCGGGAGGTGCTGGCCGATCACGGGCTGACCGCCTGGCCCAAGACGTCCGGCTCGCGCGGTTTCCACGTCTACGCCCGGATCGAGCGGCGGTGGCCGTTCGCCCAGGTGCGCAAGGCGGCCGAGACGGTGGCCCGCGAGGTAGAGCGGCGCGCCCCCGGCCTGGCCACCAGCCGGTGGTGGAAGGAGGAGCGGCACGGCGTGTTCGTCGACTTCAACCAGAACGCCTACGACCGCACCGTCGCCTCCGCCTACTCGGTGCGCGCCGTCCCCGACGCCCGCGTCTCCACCCCGCTCACCTGGGACGAGGTGCAGGGCTGCCGCCCCGAGGAGTTCACCCTCGACACGGTGCCCGGCCGGCTGGCCGCGTCCGGCGACCCGTGGGAGGACATGGACCTGCACCCCGGCTCCCTCGACCGCCTGCTCGCGCTGGCCGAGGAGCTCGGCCCGCCGCCCAGGCCGCCCAAGGGCACCGGCCGCAGACGGCAGACCAAGCCCGTCATCGAGATCGCCAGAGCCCGGCACAAGGACGAGGCGCTGGCCGGGCTCGAACGCTGGAAGGCCCGCCACCCCGCCGCCGCGGCCCGGCTGGAGCCCGCCGACGTGCTGGTCGACGGCATGCGCGGGCGCAGCAGCGTGTGGTACCGGATCCGGGTCAACCTCCAGCACGTCCCCGAGGACGAGCGCCCGCCGCAGGAACCGCTGGAGGTCGACTACGACCCGTGGCGCTAGCGGCCGGAGATCAGGTCGGCGACGCGGGCGAACGGCGAGGTGGTGGTGCCGTGGTCGTTCTCCCGGCGGTCGGCGGCCCGGTACAGCGCGTAGATCAGCTGCACGCCGATCCACCGCAGCGGCTCGGGCTCCCACTGCCGCACCTGGCGGCCCACCCACGGCAGCGCGACCAGGTCGCTGTCGCGCCGCAGCAGCAGGTCGCGCAGGGTGCGCCCGGCCAGGTTGGCGGTGGTCACGCCGCTGCCGACGTAGCCGCCCGCCCAGCCGAGCCCGGTCGCGTGGTCCAGGTGTACGGTCGAGCACCAGTCGCGCGGCACCCCGAGCACGCCGCACCAGGCGTGCTGCACCCGCGCGTCCGCGGTGGCCGGGAAGAGCTTGACCAGCATCCGCCAGAGCGCCGCGACCGTCCGCGCCTGCGTCGCCCCCCACACGTCCGTACGCGACCCGTACCGGTAGGGGACGCCCCGGCCGCCGATCGCGATCCGGTCGTCGGCGGTGCGCTGCGCGTAGATGTAGCCGTGGGCCTGGTCGCCGAGGAGTTCGTTGCCCGCCCAGCCGGCGTGCTTCCAGAACTCGGCGGGCAGCGGCTCGGTGACGATCATCGAGCTGTTCATCGGCAGCCACTGCCGGTGCTGACCGGCCAGGCTGGCGGTGAAGCCCTCGGTGGCGCGGATCACGTACTCGGCGGTGACCGTGCCCCGGGGGGTGACGGCCGACGCCCGGCCGTTCTCACGCGGGCGGATCTCGGTCACCGGGGTGCTCTCGAAGATGTCGACGCCCAGCGCCTCGGCCGCGCGGGCCAGCCCGACCGCCAGCTTGGCGGGCTGGATGCGGGCGCAGTGCGGCGAGTAGGCGGCCTCGATGGCGCCCGCGACGTTCAGCCGCTCGCGCATCTCGTCGCGGTCCATCAGCCGCATGTCGTCCTCGCCGTACCCCCAGGTGCGCAGGTCGGCCACCTCGGCGCGGAGCCTGCGGCGCTGCGCCGGGTTGGTGGCGACGTGGACCAGCCCGCCCTTGTGGATGTCGGCGTCGATGCCCTCCTCGCGGGCCACCTCGATCACCTCGTCCACCGAGCGGAACATGGCGTGCTGCAGGTCGATCATGGCCTGCCGGCCGCGCGCCTTGGCGTGCCGCTTGCGCGACCCGGCGAACTCGGCTGACAGCCACCCCCCGTTGCGGCCGGACGCGCCGAACCCGGCGAACTCCTTCTCCAGCACGGCGATCCGCAGGTCCGGCTGGGCCTTCTTCAGGTAGTAGGCGGTCCACAGCCCGGTGTAGCCGCCGCCCACGATCGCCACGTCGTAGTCGCGTGGGCCGGGCAGCGGCGCCCGGCGCGCGGGCAGACCGGCCTGCCGGTACCAGAACGAGACCCCGCCGTTGGCGAAGTCCCCCGTCAGCGGGATCCCCTGCACGTCGAACCCCCTCCATATCGGGCTAGTAGCGAAGAAGAAACGGAGCCGGCGACCCGGCCGGTCACGCGGGAGTGGGCGGGCTGATCACCCAGATGACCTCGGCCGGTTCGTCGCCCTCGTTGACGACGCGGTGCGGCACCGAGGTCCGGTACTCCACGCTGTCGCCCGGTTCGAGCACCTGCGGCGAGGCCGAGCCCGCCGGGCCGAGGTACACGGTGACGCGGCCGTGGAGCACCAGGAGGATCTCCTGGGACTCGCCGTGGGAGTACGGTTCGTCGCCTGTGGAGGTCCCCGGCTCGAACTCTCCCGCGTACACCTCCACATTCTGCAGCGGACGCTGGGAGATCAGGTATTTACGGGTGCCGGGGGCGGCGCGTAACGCGGGCCGGGCCGCGCGGCGCAGCACGCGGTGCCCGGCCTCGTCGTCCTCGCTGAACAGGTCGGCGACGGTGAGGCCGAGCGCGGTGGCGATGCGCCGGAGCATGCCGATGCTGGCGCTGGTCCGGCCGCGTTCGAGCTGGCTGATGAAGCTGGGGCTCGCCTTCGCCTCGACCGCCAGCCCGCGCACGGTCATGCGGCGCATCTGCCGGTACGCCCGGATGCGCGCGCCCAGGCGGGCGGTCTCTGGCTCCGTCATCGAACCCTCGGTCTGCGGCACTGAACAAGATGTTCAGTGTAACGGAACCGACGGTACAGGGTTATATAAAGTGCAGCAACAGGGGCGAATCTCGACATTACGCCCGAGTCTGCCGCTGATACCCCTCGTCGCCCCCGTACACCCGCAGGTCCGGATCGTTCTCCGGCTGCGCCGCCGGGCTCGTCGGCGAGGCGGTGTGCTCCACCGCGAAGTCGTCCGACAGCACGGGCGGCGGCGTCAGCCAGTCACGCCAGGAGAGCGTGCCCAGCGGCGCGTTCCTGACCAGCAGCCGCCCGGCCCGCTGCTCGGCCATCGCCTTGCCGGGATAGCGCACCCGCGGGCACAGGCGGCGCAGCCCGCGCGCCCCCAGCCATGTTCTGACCAGCTCGGGCGTACGCAGGACCCCCGGCCCGCCGAACGCGAGCGCCGCCTGCCGCGGCCCGCCGTCCACCAGCCCCGTCAGGTACGCGGCCACCTCGCGGGCGTCCACCGGCTGCCAGGGCACCGACGGGTCCACCGGCAGCACCGGCGACGCGGCGTACTCCCGCAGCAGCCGGTCCAGCGACTGGTGCAGATGGCTGTGGCGGACCAGGGTCCAGCCCAGCCCGCTGCTCCGGACGATCCGCTCGGCCTCGTCCAGGCGGCGGCCCGCCCGCCCGGCCGCGGGCGCCGCCACCCGCAGCAGGTGCGGCACGCCCGCCCCGCACGCGGCCGCCACCAGCCCGCGCTCCCACACCGGCTCCCCGCGCCGCTCCTCCGGCAGTATCAGGACGGCGTCGCAGCCGCGCACGGCCTCCTTCACGCGCTCCCCGGGAAACCACCGGGCGTCCCCGCCGCCGCGCGGAACCCGGCCCGTCGCGCGGACCTCATGACCCGCCTTGACCAAGGCGGGCAGGACGGCCTTGCCGAGCGTGCCGCCCGCTCCCGTCACCAGAATGCGCATGCGGGCCCCCTACCCCCCACCTGCGCGATCAGGCGGCGGCCGAGTAGGACTCGGCGATGCCCGCCGCCGCCTTCCGCAGGATCTCCACCAGCCGCGGCAGCTCGCGGGCGCGGCGCGAGGCCAGCACGATGCCCAGCGCCGCCACCGCCCGGCCGTCCACCAGCACCGGGGCGGCGGCCGAGCACGAGCCCAGCGTCATCTCCTCGTACGTGAGCGCGTACCCCTGGGCGCGCACCGTCGCCAGCTCGCGGGCCAGCCGCCCCGGCTCGGTGATGGTGTGCGGCGTGGGCCGCTCCAGCTCCCGCGCCAGATAGGAGTGGACGAACCAGTCGGGCTCGTACGCCAGCAGCGCCTTGCCCACCCCGGTCGGGTGCATCGGCAGCCGCCCGCCCGTCCTGGACACGATCGGCACCGCCCGCCGCCCGTACACCTTGTCCACGTACAGCACCTCCACGCCGTCGCGGACCGCCAGGTGGACGTTCTCGCCGGTGCCGGCGAACACCTCCTGCAGCCACGGATGCGCCAGGTCCTGCAGCCGGGCGGGCGCGAGCTGCCCCAGCTCCCACAGCCGCAGCCCCACGCTCAGCCGCCCGTCGGGGCCGCGGCCGAGCGCCTGCCACCGCTCCAGCTCCCGCACCAGCCGGTGCGCCGTCGACAGCGGCACCCCGCTGCGCGCCGCCACCTCGGTCAGCGTCAGCCTCGGGTGAGCGGCGTCGAACGCGCCGAGAATCGCCAGGACCTTCGACGTCACACTCCTGCCCGGCTCCCGGGATCCGCCCGCCATACGCACATCCTCGCAGAAACCTTCCACTCAGTGGAAGCCTCCTCTCGATTCCGGGGGCCGGGAGGCAGGATGCTTCCGGCATGCGCACACAGGTAGGGATCATCGGTGCCGGGCCCGCGGGCCTGCTGCTGTCTCACCTGCTCCACCTGCGCGGCATCTCCTCAGTGGTGCTGGAGAGACGGAGCCGCGACTACGTCGAACGGCGCATCCGGGCAGGCGTGCTGGAGCAGGGTACGGTCGACACGCTCATCGCGGCCGGCGTCGGCGAGCGCATGCTGCGGGAGGGCCTGCCCCACCACGGCATCGAGCTCAGATACGGCGGCGAGACCCACCGCATCGCCTTCGAGAAGCTGGTGCCGGGCCGGGCCATCACCGTGTACGGGCAGCAGGAGGTCGTCAAGGACCTGATCGCCGCCAGGCTCGCGGCGGGCGGCGACATCCGCTTCGAGGTCGAGGACGTGGCCCTGCACTCCCTGGAGGACCAGCCGTACCTCACCTTCGGCGGCGAACGGCTCGACTGCGACGTGATCGCCGGCTGCGACGGCTTCCACGGCGTGTCCAGGCCGTCGGTGCCCGAGGGCGTGCTCACCGCCTACGAGCGCGAGTACCCGTTCGCCTGGCTCGGCGTCCTCGCCACCGTGCCGCCCTCCTCCGAAGAGCTCATCTACGCCCGCAACGAGCGCGGCTTCGCCCTGCACAGCATGCGCTCGCCCACGCTCAGCCGCTTCTACCTGCAAGTCCCGCCCGACGCCGACCTCGACGACTGGCCCGACGGGCGGATCTGGGACGAGCTGAAGGCCCGCCTGGAGACCGTGCCCGGCTTCACCCTGACCACCGGCGACATCGTGGAGAAGGGCGTCACCCCGATGCGCTCCTTCGTGATCGAGCCCATGCAGTACGGCCGGCTCTACCTGGCCGGCGACGCCGCCCACATCGTGCCGCCCACCGGCGCCAAGGGCCTCAACCTGGCCGTCGCCGACGTGCGGGTGCTGACCGAGGCGCTCGCCGCGTACTTCGAGACCGGCTCGACCGAACTGCTCGACGGCTACTCCGCCGCCTGCCTCAAGCGGGTCTGGCGGGCCCAGCACTTCTCCTGGTGGATGACGACGCTGCTGCACACCTTCGACTCCGACGACGCCTACGGGCGGCGGCTGCAGCTCTCCTACCTGGACTACGTGACCTCGTCCGAGGCGGCCGCCACCACGTTGGCGGAGAACTACGTCGGCTACGAATGGTGACCAGAAGGACGACCATGACCCATCCTCCGTACCTGTCTCCCGGCTACAAGAGCACCGTGCTGCGCGCGCCGTCGCAGCAGCCGGTGGCGTTCAAGGCCGACCCCGACGCGATCGAGCTGACCAGCCCCGTCTTCGGGCACGACGAGGTCGCGCCGCTCGACGCCGACCTGACCAAGCAGCACGACGGCGAACCCATCGGCGAGCGCATCATCGTCACCGGCCGCGTCCTCGACTCCGACGGCCGGCCCGTCCGCGGCACCCTGGTCGAGGTCTGGCAGGCCAACTCCGCCGGACGCTACGCGCACGCCGGCGACCAGCACCCGGCCCCGCTCGACCCCAACTTCACCGGCGCGGGCCGCTGCCTCACCGACGACGAGGGCCGCTACCGGTTCACCACGATCAAGCCCGGCGCGTACCCGTGGCGCAACCACCCCAACGCCTGGCGGCCCGCCCACATCCACTTCTCCGTGTTCGGCACCGCCTTCACCCAGCGGCTCGTCACCCAGATGTACTTCCCAGGCGACCCGCTCATCGCGTTCGACCCGATCATGCAGTCCATCCCGGACGAGGCGGGCCGTCAGCGGCTCGTGTCCTCGTACGCGCACGACGTCACCGAGCCCGAGTGGGCGCTCGGCTACACCTTCGACATCGTGCTCGGCCGTACCCCCGTGGAGTCCTGATGTCCGTGACCCCTTCGCAGACCGTCGGCCCCTTCTTCGCCCACGCGCTCCCGTACGAGCACGACTGGGAACTCGTCCCCGAAGGGCACCCGGAGGCGATCACCCTCACCGGCCTGGTCCTGGACGGCGCCGGCGAGCCGGTCCCGGACGCGATGCTGGAGCTCTGGCACGGCTGGACCGGCGACCGCGGCGCGTTCCGGCGCGGCGACGGCGGGGTGTCCGGGTTCGGCCGCGCTTCCACCACTCCCGACGGCCGCTACCGCTTTCGAACCGTCCGTCCCACTGGGCCGTATCTGTCACTGCAGATCTTCGCCCGAGGTCTGCTGCGCTCGGTGCTGACCCGGGTGTACCTGGAGGAGCGGCCGGACCCGCTGCTGGACAGCCTGGACGCGGACCGGCGTGCGACGCTCATCGCGACGGGGAAGGGGGACACCTACGAGTTCGACGTACGCCTGCAAGGCGAAGGGGAGACGGTGTTCCTTGACTTCTGACGGCACGTCCCGGCCGCTCGACACCGGGTTGCTGGCGCCCGTGCGGGCGGGCGTCCGCGCCGAGGAGCTGACCTCGGACCAGGCCTGGGTACGGGCGATGCTGGACGCCGAGGCGGCGCTGGCCCGTGCCCAGGCACGGGCCGGCCTGCTGCCTGAGGAGACGGCGGCGCTGATCACCCGCACGGCGGCCTCCCTGGACGTGGACGTGGCCGAGCTGGCCCGGCGCGCCCGGCGGGCGGCCAACCCCGTCGTGCCGCTGGTGTCCGACCTGCGCCAGGCCGTGGGCCCGCCGGCCGCCGCCTGCGTGCACCTCGGCGCCACCAGCCAGGACATCCTGGACACGGCCGCCATGCTGGTCGCCCGCCGCACGGTCGACGCCGTCCTCGCCGACCTCGACGGCGTCATGGCCGCCCTGGCCCGGCTCGCCGAACGGCACCGGACCACCCTGATGGCCGCCCGCACCCTCGGCCAGCAGGCCGTCCCCACCACCTTCGGGCTGAAGGCCGCCACCTGGCTGGCGGGAGTCCTGCGCGCCCGCGACCGCCTGGCCGCCGTCACCCTGCCCGCCCAGCTCGGCGGCGCGGCAGGCACCCTGGCCGCCCTCACCGAACACGCGGCCCTCGCCGGCGTCCCGGCGGCTGCGGGTGAAGGGTCCAGCGCCGCTACGGAGGGTTCGGCTTCTGATGAGGCGGAGGCCGGTGGAGACGCTTCCGCCGAGCGCGCGCCTTCCTCGGAGGGTTCTCCTGGCTTGGGGGAGGGGGCCGCGGGGCGGGCGCTCGGAATCGTGGAGTTGTTCGCCGAGGAGGCCGGGCTGGCCGCGCCGGTGGTTCCGTGGCATGCGGAGCGGTCCGTGGTCGCGGAGCTGGGGGCGGCGCTGGCCGGAGTGACGTCGGCGCTCGGTAAGATCGCTGCCGACGTGGTGCTCATGTCCCAGACGGAGGTCGGCGAGGTGGCCGAGGCGTCGCCCGGCGGCTCGTCCGCCATGCCGCACAAGCGCAACCCCGCCCTGTCGGTGCTCGTCCGCGCCGCCTCGCTCCAGGTTCCGGTCTACGCGCAGGCCCTCGCCCAGGTGGGCGAGCACGAGCGCGCGGCGGGCGCCTGGCAGGCCGAGTGGAGCCCGCTGCGGGAGTGCCTGCGGCTGACCGGGGGAGCCGCCGAGACCGCGCACGAGCTGGCCGCCGGCCTGCGGGTCTTCCCCGGCCGGATGCGCGCCAACGCCGCGCTCACCGGCGGGCGCATCGTCTCCGAACGCCTCGCCGCCCACCTCGGCAAGGAGGAGCTCGCCGCGATGCTCCGGCGTGACGCCCCACTCGAAGCCCCCGCCGGCCTGCTCGACCCGGCCGGCTACCTGGGCGCGGCCCCGGACCTCACCGACCGTGTACTGGCCGCGTACCGAGACAGAGAAGGAAACCCGTGAAGCTCCATCATCGCGTCGACGGCCCTGCCGGCGCGCCGCTGCTCGTCCTCGGCCCGTCGCTGGGCACCACCCTGGACGTCTGGAAGCCCCAGTTGCCCGCGCTCACCGAGCGCTGGCGGGTGCTCCGGTACGACCTGCCGGGGCACGGCGGCTCACCCGCGGCCGCCGGGTTCACCGTCGACGACCTGGCGCAGGCCGTACTGGATCTGGTGGACGAGCCGTACTTCGCCATCGGCGGGATCTCTCTCGGCGGCGCGATCGCCGCGACCGCCGCGCTGGAGGCGCCCGAGCGGGTACGCAGCCTGATCCTGTGCTGCACGTCGGCCCGCTTCGGCGAGCCGGGGCCGTGGCGTGAGCGGGCGGCGCTGGTACGGGCCGAGGGCGTGCGGTCGCTCCGGCCCGCGCTGCCCTCGCGCTGGTTCACCGAGGGCTACGACGGGAGCTGGGTCGTCGACCTGACCCGCCAGGTGGACGACGAGACCTACGCCGCCTGCTGCGAGGCGCTGGCCGCCTACGACCTGCGCGCCAGGCTGCCGGAGATCGCCGCGCCCACGCTGGTGGTGGCGGGCGCCGAGGACCCGGCGACGCCGGTGGAGCACGCGCTGACCCTGGCCACCGGCATCCCCGGCGCGCTGCTCAGCGTCATCCCGGGCGCCTCCCATCTGGCGACCGTCCAGTGCGCCGACAGGGCGACCGCGGCGATGGCCGGCCATCTGTCGGGCACCTGGCCGGCGGGGGCGGGGAAGACGCTGGGGGAGAGCCGCGCCCACGGGATGCGGACCCGGCGCGAGGTGCTGGGCGGCGCGCACGTCGACCGGGCCAACGCCGGCATCACCGACTTCACCCGCGACTTCCAGGACTTCATCACCCGCTACGCCTGGGACGAGATCTGGAACCGTCCCGGCCTCGACCGCCGCGCCCGCAGCCTCATCACCCTCACCGCGCTGGTGGCGCGCGGTCACCTGGAGGAGCTGGCGATGCATGTACGGGCGGCGCTGCACAACGGGCTCACCCGCGAGGAGATCAAGGAGGTGCTGCTGCAGACCGCCGTGTACTGCGGGGTTCCGGCGGCCAACTCGGCCTTCGCGGTGGCGCAGCGGACGCTCGCGGAGATCGACGCGGAGGGCTGATCACATGGGGTAAAGGGGTTTTGTCATGGTTTAGGGTTTAAAGATGCATTTCGAGGATGGGTGGGCGACTGCGCCCTTGCAGTGGGTGATGGACGCGCTGGGCCGTGACCAGCTCGACAGGATGGCCACCGACCCCGGGATGACCGCCGCGGTGGACCAGCACGCCGCGGTCCTGCGGGACACGATCCCGATCGACCGCGAGATCCTGGGCGACTACGTGCTGGGCTTCGTGGACGAGCTGCGCGAGCGCGGGTGGACCTTCACCACCCCGTTCGACCCGGCGGCGCTCCGGCTGACGGCCGCGTGCTGGCTGGCCCGCCGGCACGGCTTCCTCACCGGCGACCTGCCCGCCTGACCTCCGACCCGGGGCATTCGACCCGCCGGGCCCGCCTCGACCTCTTGACCATGATGTCGGGCCCGCCCGACCCCCTGACCGCCTTGCCCCTTGACTCGCCGCGAGGGTGGCCGCGCCGTCGGGGCGCGGCCACCCTCGTTTCCCGGAGGGCAGGCGCGAGTCAGGGCTCGCGGATGTCCGGCCGGGTGGAGCCGACCGTCCCGGTGCCGGTCTGCGGCGTGACCCGCTGCTCCGACGTGCCGCGCTCGGCCATCTCCTCCGGCGTCATGCCGCGGGCGTGCTCGCGGCCTCTCTGGTACGCCTCGGCGTGCGCTCTGGCCTGCGGGGCCTCCTCCTCGACCCGGGTGAGCCAGCGCTCCCACCGCTGCTGCATGGGCCGGACGAGCCCGCCGCCGACGCCGATGGCCGCGATCGCGCCCACCGTGGCCAGCACGGTGATCAGCACCGGCGTGGTGACCGAGGTGGCGACCCCGATCTGGTTGAGCGCGGCGATGATGCCCAGCGCCCAGATGAAGATCTCCGCGACCGTGGCCACGAACCGCCCGTACGACAGCCCGCCGAGCACGTTCCTGAGCACGTCGCCGACGGCCCGCGCGATGGCCCCCGCCACCACGATGATCACAATGGCCACGATCGCTCTGGGCAGCCATCCGACCACCGCGTTCAGCAGCTGGGAGATCGGGTTCGGCCCGAAGACGCTGAACGCGATCTGCAAGGTGACCAGGATGATCGCGTAGAAGACGATCCTGGCGAGCAGGCTGCTCGCGTCGTACTGGCTGCGCTCCATCCACTTCCGCACGCCGCTGCGCTGGACGGCCCGGTCGAACCCGACCCGCTCCAGCACCTTGTCCACGATCTTCTCAAGCACCTTGGCCACGATCCAGCCGATGATGAGAATGACCAGGAAAGCGATCAGTCTGGGTACGAATGTCGCGATCATCCGCCAGGCGTCCGACAAGCCCTGGCCTATGTTGATGTCCACGGTTCCCCCCTCCGAGGAGCTGTTTGACAGCGCGGTACCCCCTCGGAGGGCCTTCATGCACCCAGAGTAACTAGATCTGTACTAAACAGGGCATGATGTATACAAATCGTGAAATCACCCCCACCTCGGCGATCCCGCGCCCCCACAGAGGTTGTACGACCGCCGAGGGTGCGGCCGGGCTTCACGGCTTGGATGTACGCGTAACGCAAGAGGGGGTCGGATGGCAGGTTCACGTGCACGGATGTACGTGTCATGTCCAACAAGGTCGTGCCAGGCGCGCTCACCGTACTGCTGCGGTGAAGACCAGTACGTCCTCGACGTCCAGCGGCCCCGCACTGAGGGCCCGTAACTCGTTCAGGACCTGCGTCCCCCCGTTCATGGCCTGTAACCTGCTCAGGACCCGTAAGCCGAGCAGGAATCGCGCCCCCGCGCCCGTACACCACCTCCTTTAGCCAGGACTGCGCCCGTGCCGGTTTCTCGGTGGGCGCCGGTTAGGTTCGTGGGTGACGCGGGTGCCGACGGCGTAGGCGGTCTGGGTTGGGGCGGTGGCCGCCTTGTCGTACAGGGGAGTGGTACGGATGGGAGATGCCCAGCCGCAGAAAGGTCGACGTCGGGGTCACCTCTGCGGTGGGCGGAATGAAGAAACCCCGACTCTGGCTGCTGCCGTGAGTCAGGGTCTTTGGGGGTGGACGATACTGGGATTGAACCAGTGACCTCTTCCGTGTCAGGGAAGCGCTCTCCCGCTGAGCTAATCGTCCTTATCAAGTTGTGACTTAGAGCGGAAGACGGGATTCGAACCCGCGACCCTCACCTTGGCAAGGTGATGCTCTACCCCTGAGCCACTTCCGCGAGGTGTTGTTCTTTACTCTAGCGGATCTCGGGGGATCCGCCGAACGCACCGAGGTGGAGACGGGATTTGAACCCGTGTAGACGGCTTTGCAGGCCGCTGCCTCGCCTCTCGGCCACTCCACCAGGAGTCGAACTCCGAGCGGAAGACGGGATTCGAACCCGCGACCCTCACCTTGGCAAGGTGATGCTCTACCCCTGAGCCACTTCCGCGTGTCCCGGCGTCGACCGGTCACGAGGAAAACCATATCGTCTTCCCGGAGTGCCTGTGCGCATGGTGAGCCCGCCTGAGGCGAAATTCACCGCCTCAGGCGGACGTCCTCCGCCTTGACGAACGCTATGCGGTGGCCGAGCTGGATCTGGTAGTAGCGGATGTCGCCCTTGACGGTGACGTGCTTGGCGGGCCGGTACGCGGCGGAGTGGTACAAACCGGTCACCGTGTCGCCGACCGTGTACGCCTGACCAGGGCCGATCCGGTACGGGAGCGGGACGTGGTCCTGGTAGTCGACTCCCGTGCCGCGATAGGCGGACTTCTCCGGGTACGCGCGACCGTACACCTTGACCTTCGGCCCGCGCGGCACGACCACCGGACCCCGGGCGGGGACGGCGGCCGGGCGGTCCTTCGGGTCGTGGAACCACGCCTTGCGGCCGAGGTACCAGATGGCGGTCCACTCGCCGCGCCGCTCCGCCAGGGCGAACCGCTGCCCGGCGGAGGCGCGGGCGCTGTGGTCGTACACGCTGTACGTGCTGGGCTTGCCGACCCGCTTGCCGATGTCGTCGACCAGCGGCGCGTCATGGCGCGGCTCGGTGTGCAGCCACACCGAGGACGCGCCGTGCGGCGGGCACGCCCGTCGCGGCTTGGCACGCTTGCAGCCGGTGAACCTCGGCTGGTGCTCGTCGTACTCGGGAAGGATCACGACGGACTTGGCGCGCCGGGGACGGGCCTCCGCGTACGGATCGCGGGCCTGCAAGGGCGGGGTGCCCGCGGGCTGCAGGTGGTGGTTCTCGTACGAGGTCGCGAGCTCGTCAGACGGCCTGGCCCGGGCGGCCAGGGCATTGATCGGACCGGACGGCCCGGCTGCCAGGGTGATGATCGGCTGGGCGGGCTGTGTGTCGCCCCCGTCCGACGGTTCGGCTGTCAGGGTGGCGAGTCCGCCGGACGGCCCGGCTGCGAGGGTGTCGGGCCGGTCGGAGGGGGCGTCGGCCAGGGCGTCGAGGCGCTTGGTGCGCTTGTCCAGTGGGGCGCCCAGCAGGTCGAAGTAGTGGGCCCAGTCCCAGTAGGGGCCGGGGTCCTCGTGCATGGCCGCGAGCGCGTCCGGGGTGGTGCCGGGGACGTTGTCGTGGCCCAGGATGTGGGCGCGGTCGAGCGGGATGCGGTGCTCGGCGGCCAGGTGACGGACCAGCCGGGCCGACGCGCGGTACATGGCCTCGGTGTACCAGGTGCCGCCCTTGGCCAGGTAGCCCTCGTGTTCGATGCCGATCGAGCGGGTGTTGACGTCCCAGTTGCCGGCGTGCCAGGCGATGTCGCCGGTCCGTACGTGCTGGGCGATGTGGCCGTCGCGGGAGCGGATCGTGTAGTGCCAGCTGACGTACTTCGGGTTCTGGACCATGCGGGGGATGCCGGTGAACGGGCCCTCGGTGTCGTGGATGACGATGTAGTCGATACGGCGGGGGCGGTTCAGCCGGTCGTGGTTGCCGTAGCCGCCCTTGCCGGTCTTGGCGTACGCGGCGGGCATCCACTCGCAGTTCAGCGACCGCGGGCACTCCGCCTTGCCCTCCGCGGGACGGGCGGGGGAGCGGAGATCCGGGTGCGCGGGCAACCGGATCAGCGACCCGTCGTCCGTACGGCGAATCACCCCGTCACGGATCACCCGCAGGACCTCGTCGGCGAACGCGCGCGAACCGGCGTAGCGGGCGACGGCGGCGTGCCACTGGGCGGGGTCCGTGCTGGGAACCCGCTGGTACGAGGCGAGCAGCGCTGCACCGCCCCGGATGTTAGCCGTGGGGTCACGCCGCAACCGTTCTGCGCTGATCCCGGTTAGTCGTGCGGCCTCGTCGACTGTCGCCCCAAGGACGCCCCCGTCTGTCGCGGCACGTTGCCCACTGAGGGGATGGGGGTGCGGCGCAAGCGCTCCGGTGCCCGGCCCTGAGAGGTGTCCGGTCAGGGAGGGCGAAAGGCGAGCACCGGTGCCCGGCCCTGAAAGGTGGCCGCTTAGGGCGTGCGACGAGGGGGCACCGGTGTCCGCCCCGAAAAGGTGCCTGCTTAGGGCGTGCGACGAGGGGGCACCGATGTCCGCCCCTGAAAGGTGTCCGCTTAGGGCATGAGAAGGGCGGGCGGTGTGAGGAGGACGGGCGCTGGTTTGAGGTCCGCTTAGGGCGTGAGAAGGGCGGATGCCGGCGTCACGCCCGCTTGAGGTGTGGGAAAGGCCGGTGTCGGTGGGGAGGGGGCGGGCGGTGTCGCCGCGGGCGTCGCCGTGATCGTGACCCGGCGCAAGCGTACGGGGGACCGGGCCGGAGTGGCCGCTGGACAGGGGGACAGAGCCGGTGAGGAGGGACGGGTCCACCAGGTGCATGGGGCCGTAGCCGCCCGCCGTGGAGGGTTCGCCGGGGTGGGCGTCCCAGCGGGACTGCAGGTATGAGAGGCCCAGCAGCACGCTGACCGGCACCCCGTACTCGCGGGCCGCCGCGGCGAAGTCGCCCTGGCGTCCCTCCGGCTGGCCGGCCAGGACGGCGGCGGCGACGACGACCTGCAGCAGCATGACGAACCCCCACAAAGAGAAACCAGATCAATACTCAGCGTGACCATTCCCGGAGACGTGAGAGTTCTACCGAGACGAGGGTGCGGATTGGGAGAAGAAGGAGGAGTACTAGGGCTAAGTCCTGCCCGATATCGGGCAGGATGTTGCCGTGTCTCATGGCATCTGCGTAATGTCCTCGTCTGTGGCTACGGCGCGGCACCCCTACGAGGACCTCATCGCCCATCTCATCAGGACCACCCCCCTCGGTCCGGGAGAAGCGGCACGTGTGGTGGACGACGTGCTGTCGTACTTCTCCGAGTCCGTGGAGGAGTTCGTGCGGCGGCGTCACGGAGAGCTGCAGGCGCGCGGCCTGACCAACGATGAGATCTTCCCCCGGGTCGCCGCCGAGCTGAGGAACCGCCGGGTGGCGGCCCCGGAGCTTTCGCTGCGCCAGCTGCGCCGGATCGTTTACGGATAGGAGACTCGGATGTGCGGAATCGTCGCGTACGTAGGGCCGAAGGACGCGGCCCCGATCCTGCTCGAAGGGCTGCAGCGGCTGGAGTACCGCGGCTATGACTCCGCGGGGATCGTCGTCTCCGGCAAGGGGGGGCTCAAGGTCCGCAAGGTCAAGGGCAGGGTCGCCGACCTGGCCAAGGTGGTTCCGGCCCGGTTCAAGGGCACGCTGGGCATCGGCCACACGAGGTGGGCCACGCACGGCGCGCCGAGCGACGTGAACGCGCATCCGCATCTGTCGTCCGACGAGCGCATCGCGGTGGTGCACAACGGCATCATCGAGAACGCCGACGAGCTGCGCGCCAAGCTGATGGCCGACAGCGTGGAGTTCCGTTCCGAGACCGACACCGAGGTGCTGGCCCACCTGATCGCCCGCGCCGTGGACGAGAACGACTCCCTGGAGGAGGCCGTACGGAAGTCGCTCAACAGCGTCGTCGGCACGTACGGGATCGCGGTGGTCGACGCCGAGCGGCCGGGCGAGGTGGTGGTGGCCCGCAACGGCAGCCCGATCGTGCTGGGCATCGGCGAGAAGGAGATGTTCGCCGCCTCCGACGTGGCGGCGCTGGTCCGCTACACGCGCCAGGTGGTGCACCTGGAGGACGGCGAGCTGGCCGTGCTGCGCGCCGACGGGTTCCACACCTTCTCCAGCGACGCCCGCGAGACCGCCAAGGAGCCGCTGACCGTCGACTGGGACGCCGGTCATTACGACACCGGCGGCTACGAGCACTACCTGCTCAAGGAGATCTCCGAGCAGCCGGAGACGATCGCCCGCACCATGAGCGGCCGTCTCAACGAGCGGTTCAGCGTGGCCCACCTGGGCGGGCTCAACATGGACGCCCGCGAGACCCGCTCCTTCCGCCGGGTGAAGATAATCGGCTGCGGTTCCGCGTACTACTCCGGCCAGATCGGCGCGCAGCTGATCGAGGAGCTGGCCCGCATCCCGGCCGACGCCGAGCCCGCCAGCGAGTTCCGCTACCGCAACCCCGTCGTCGAGCAGGACACCCTCTACATAGCGATCAGCCAGTCCGGCGAGACGTACGACACGCTCGCCGCCGTGCAGGAGCTCAAGCGCAAGGGCGGCCGGGTGATCGGCATCGTCAACGCGGTCGGCAGCGCCATCGCCCGCGAGGTCGACGGCGGCGTCTACCTGCACGCGGGCCCGGAGGTGTCGGTGGCCTCGACCAAGGCGTTCACCTCGACCGCGGTGGCGTTCGCGCTGCTGGCGCTCCACCTGGGCCGGGTGCGCGACCTGTCGCCGGCCGACGGCCGGCGCATCTGCGAGGGCCTGCGCAGGCTGCCCGACCAGGTGGAGGAGATCCTCACCCAGGGCGACAAGATCGCCGAGCTGGCGCGCAAGTACGCCAAGCACGCGGGCATGATGTTCGTCGGCCGGGTCCGCGGCTACCCGGTGGCCCGGGAGGGCGCGCAGAAGCTCAAGGAGATCTCGTACGTGCACGCCGAGGCCTACCCGGCCAGTGAGCTCAAGCACGGCCCGCTCGCGCTGATCGGCCCGGAGATGCCGACGGTGGCGATCGTCCCCGACGACGAGCTGCTCGACAAGAACCTCACCACGCTCGGCGAGATCCGCGCCCGCGGCGGCAGCGTGCTGATGGTCGGCCACCGCGAGCCGGACGCCAAGCTGGCCGAGGACTGCATCGTGGTGCCCAAGAACGAGATCGAGCTGGACCCGATCCTGCTCACGATCCCGCTCCAGCTCTTCGCCTACCACGCCGCGGTGGCGCTGGGCAGGGACGTCGACAAGCCCCGCAACCTGGCCAAGAGCGTTACGGTCGAGTAGCGGAAAGGCGGGGTTAGCAAACCCTTACCGTTCGGCTGGGTCATAGTCGGAATCCCGCCCGTGTCGCCCGCGGAGGTGAGCGCCTAGGCTCGAAAAGGTGCCTCAGTCAGACCCTCACACTCCCAACCCCGACACTCCCAATCTCGCCCGGATGTACGACTACCTCCTCGGCGGGAAGGACAACTTCGCGGTCGACCGCGAGGCCCTGGACCGGCTGGCCGACCTCATCCCGGAGGCGGTGCCGCAGGCGCGCGCCGCCCGGGGGTTCCTCCAGCGCGCGGTACGATACGCCGCCGCGCAGGGCGTCGACCAGTTCCTGGACGTGGGCAGCGGCCTGCCCACGCAGGGCAATGTGCACGAGGTGGTCCCGGACGCCCGGGTCGTCTACGTCGACCACGACCCGGTGGTGGCCGAGCACGGGCGGGCGCTGCTGGGCGACCGGGACCGGGCGGTCTTCGTCGAGGCCGACCTGCTCGACCCGGTGCGGATGCTGGACCAGGCCGCCGCCCACCTCGACCCGGCCCGCCCGGTCGGGGTGCTGCTGGTGTCGGTGCTCCACTTCGTGCCCGACAGCGTGAACCCGCACGCCGTGCTCGCCTGCCTGCGGGGTGCGCTGGCGCCGGGCAGCCACCTGGCGATCGCGCACGCCACCTCCTCGGGCGACGCCCCGGCGGGCGGCACCCGCCGGGGCCCGGAGGAGATCCAGGCGTTCTTCGGCGACTTCGTCATGGTCGAGCCCGGCCTGGTGCAGGCCCACGAGTGGCGGCCCGACCGGCCGCGGCTGGTCGGCGGCACCCGGCTGCCGCTGCTGGCCGGGATGGCCTGGAAACCTTAGCGGGTGATATCCGGCATGTGTAACTCTGTGTGATCTGTCAATAACCTGAAGTGGATACTTCGGGGGAGGCGGTTCATGCGGCGAAGGCGGTTCCTCACATCGGGCCTGGGAGTGGCCGCCTGCCTGGCGGGCTGCGGCCGGTCTGCGGGGAAGCCGCCCGGCTCGTACGAGATCCTGCCCGGCGGCGAGCGCTGGGGGCGCGTCGCCGACGCGTTCGCCCGGGCGGCCCGCGCGGAAGGCTACAAGGTCGGCGGGCCGGGGCCGGTCACCACGCTCACCGTCACCGGGCTGCCCGCGCTCGCCGCCGCCGCGCTGAACGCGGCCGAGTCGCCCCTCGACGGCGCCACCCCGCTCGCCCGGCTGGCCGGCGAGGTGGGGGTGGTGCTGGTGCCGCAGGACTCGCGGTTCGCCACCTTCGACGCGTTCGGCGCCCACCTGCGCGCCGGTCCCGCCGGGACGCCGCTCGCGGGCGGGCCGCAGGGCTCGCCCGACCATCTGCTGTTCGGGCTCATCGCCCGGGGACTCGGCGCCGACACGCGGCAGGTCGACTACACCGGCTACCCCGGCACCGCCGAGGCCGCGGGCGCGCTGCTGGCCGGGCGCGTCGCCGCCGCGGCCGGCACGCTCGCCGGCTGGCGGCCCTACATCGACGGGGGCCGGGTGCGGGTGCTGGCCGTCTCGTGCGCCGAGCGGTTCCCCGGGGTGGACGCGCCCAGCCTGCTGGAGTGCGGAGTCCGGGTCAACTTCACGAGCTGGAGCGCCGCCGTCGGGCCCGGCGACATGCCCGAGACGGCCCGCGCCGCGGCCGTCGGCATGTGCGAGGAGGTGACCGGCTCGCCCGGCTGGCGCCGCACCTGCCAGGAGGGCGGCTGGTCGGTGGTCCCGCTGGCCGGGGAGCTCTTCGCCGCCTGGGTCGCCGCCGAGATCCGCCGCACCAAGACCGTGCTCCAGGACCTCGGCCTCCTCGAAAGCGGCAAGGGCACAACATGATGTGGTGGTTGCGGAAGCAGCCACTAGATGTAGGATCACGTTCGTTCGCCGGTCCGCCCCCGCCCGGGGCGGCGCAAAAGGGAACCCGGTGCGAATCCGGGGCTGCCCCGCAGCGGTGAGCGGGAACGACCGCCGTCAACGAGCACTGGAAGCCATCCGGGAAGCGACGGCCAGTAGGAGTGTGCCAGACGCCCGCGAGCCCGAAGACCTGCCGGCGATCCACCATGTCCAGGGCCTCGAGGGAGGGCCCGGGGGCGTAGCGGCGCGCGCCGCCGTGCTCTCGCGTGCCCTCACGGGGCCGAGCTCGCGAGGAGAGAGCACGTGACACAGATCGTCGAGGGTGACCGGCGGCAGGCCATCGAGGAGGCCGCCGCCCGGGTGATCACCGACCCGGCGAACTCGCGGGTGGCCGCCGGGCTGCTCGCCGAGGAGATCGCCGAGGAGGCCGCCGCGGAGGGGGTGCGGACGTTCTCCGAATCCGTCGCCGCCACCCACGCGGCCGGGCTGATCCAGGACGGGCTCGCGGAGTTCGTCGCCGCGCACGCCGCCGAGCTGGACGCGCTCGTCCGCGACGAGGCGGACGGCCGCTTCGAGTACTTCGGGCTGCGCACCGTCTACGACCGCTACCTGCTGCGCCACCCCGTCAGCCGGGCCGTGCTGGAACGGCCCCAGCACTTCTTCCTCCGCGTCGCCTGCGGGCTGTCGCGGACCGTCGCCGAGGCCGCCGAGCTCTACCGGCTGATGTCCAGCCTGTCCTACCTGCCCAGCTCGCCGACGCTGTTCAACGCGGGCGCGCGCCGCCCGCAGCTCTCGTCGTGCTTCCTGCTCGACTCGCCGCGCGACGAGCTGGAGGCGATCTACGAACGGTACGGTCAGGTCGCCCGGCTGTCGAAGTACGCGGGAGGCATCGGCATCTCGTGGACCCGGATCCGCTCCCGCGGCTCGCTGATCCGCGGCACCAACGGCCACTCCAACGGCATCGTCCCGTGGCTGCGCACCCTGGACGCCTCGGTCGCCGCGGTCAACCAGGGCGGCCGGCGCAAGGGCGCCGCCTGCGTCTACCTGGAGACCTGGCACGCCGACATCGAGGAGTTCCTGGAGCTGCGCGACAACACCGGCGAGGACGCCCGCCGCACCCACAACCTCAACCTGGCCAACTGGGTGCCCGACGAGTTCATGCGCCGCGTCGAGGCCGACGAGGTCTGGTCGCTGTTCGACCCGAAGGAGGTCCCCGACCTGCCCGACCTGCACGGCGAGGCGTTCACCCGCGCCTACCGGGCCTACGAGGCCGAGGGCCGCCACGTACGGCAGATCCCGGCCAGGACCCTGTACGGCCGGATGATGCGCACGCTCGCGCAGACCGGCAACGGCTGGATGACCTTCAAGGACGCGGCCAACCGCACCTCCAACCAGACCGCCCGGCCGGAGAACGTCATCCACCTGTCCAACCTGTGCACCGAGATCCTGGAGGTCACCAGCGACGGCGAGACCGCGGTCTGCAACCTCGGCTCCGTCAACCTCGCCGCCCACCTCGACGGGCACAGCGGCCTCGACTGGGAGCGGCTGCGCGCCACCGTCCGCACCGCCGTGCGGTTCCTGGACCGCACCATCGACCTCGGCTTCTACCCGACGCCCGAGGCCGAGAAGGCCAACCTGCGCTGGCGGCCCGTCGGGCTCGGCGTGATGGGGCTGGCCGACGTGTTCTTCGCACTCCGCCTGCCGTTCGACTCGCCGCGGGCGCTGGAGCTGTCCACCCGCATCGCCGAGGAGATCGCGCTGGCCGCCTACGACACCTCGGCCGACCTGGCAGCCGAACGCGGGCGGCACCCCTCGTACGACGACACCCGCGCCGCGACCGGCGTGCTCCACCCCGACCACTACGGCGCCGCCGGCTCGCCGCGCTGGGACGCGCTCCGCGAGAAGATCGCCGTCACCGGGCTGCGCAACTCGCTGCTCGTCGCCGTCGCGCCGACCGCCACCATCGCCTCCATCGCCGGCTGCTACGAGTGCATCGAGCCGCAGGTGTCCAACGTGTTCAAGCGGGAGACCCTGTCGGGCGAGTTCCTCCAGGTCAACCGCTATCTCGTGGCCGACCTGCGGGAGCGCGGGCTGTGGACGGACCGTACCCGCGACGAGCTGAAACGCGCCGACGGCTCGGTGCAGCAGGTGCCCGGCATCCCCGACGACCTCAAGCTGCTCTACCGCACCGCCTGGGAGCTGCCGCAGAAGGCGCTCATCGACCTGGCCGCCGCCCGCCAGCCCTACGTCGACCAGGGGCAGTCGCTCAACCTGTTCATGGCCGCGCCGACCATCGGCAAGCTCTCGTCGATGTACGCCTACGCCTGGAAGCGGGGCCTGAAGACCACGTACTACCTGCGTTCCCGCCCGGCCACCCGGATCGCGCAGACCACCGTCCAGCAGGCCTGCTCGCTGGAGAACCCCGACATCTGCGAAGCCTGCCAGTAAGGAGACCTGCTCATGCTGCTCGACCCCGGAATGGACCTCACCCTGCGCCCGATGCGCTACCCGGACTTCTACGAGCGTTACCGGGCCGCCATCCGCAACACCTGGACGGTGGAGGAGGTCGACCTGCACTCCGACGTGGCCGACCTGGCCCGGATGACCGCCCAGGAACGGCACCTGATCAACCGGCTGGTCGCGTTCTTCGCCACCGGCGACTCGATCGTCGCCAACAACCTGGTGCTCAACCTCTACCAGCACGTCAACGCCCCCGAGGCCCGGCTCTACCTGAGCCGGCAGCTCTTCGAGGAGGCCGTGCACGTGCAGTTCTACCTGACGCTGCTCGACACCTACCTGCCCGACCCGGACGAGCGGGTCAAGGCGTTCGCCGCGATCGAGCACATCCCGTCGATCCGCGACAAGGCCGAGTTCTGCTTCCGGTGGATCGACTCGATCGGCGACCTGAAGCGCCTGGAGAGCCCCGCCGACCGGCGGCGGTTCCTGCTCAACCTCATCTGCTTCGCCGCCTGCATCGAGGGGCTGTTCTTCTACGGTGCCTTCGCGTACGTCTACTGGTTCCGCTCCCGCGGCCTGCTCAGCGGGCTCGCCACCGGGACGAACTGGGTGTTCCGCGACGAGTCCATGCACATGGAGTTCGCCTTCAGCGTCGTCGACACCGTCCGCGCCGAAGAGCCCGGCCTCTTCGACGACGAGCTGACCGAGCAGGTCGGCCGCATGATGGAGGAGGCGGTCGCCGCCGAGCTGGCCTTCGCCCGCGACCTGTGCGGCGACGGCATGCCCGGCATGTCCGCCGAGCAGATGCGCGCCTACCTGGAGTACGTCGCCGACCAGCGGCTGGCCAGGCTCGGCATGCCGAGACGCTACGGTTCCGCGAACCCGTTCGCCTTCATGGAACTCCAAGACGTACAGGAGCTGGCAAACTTCTTCGAACGCCGCGTATCCGCTTACCAGATCGCAGTCGAGGGCAATGTGACCTTCGACGAGGCTTTCTAGATCTTCAGGAGGTCGCTTCACGTGCATGTCCCCGGCGCCTGGCTGAACCTGGCCGCCGCCGTGATCGGTGCGGTCCTCGGCCTGGAACTGACCCGGCAGATCCTGATCCGGGTGGGGCGCAAGTGGCCGGTCAGCCGCCGGCTGGTCAAGCGCTGCCACTGGCCGGCGGTGGCGACGGCCGCGCTGATGACCTTCAACATCATGTTCTACCCGCTGATGATCGGCACGACCCCGCAGGAGCGGGCGTTCGGCGAGTCCGTCGAGCGGGTCATGACGTTGCTGATCATCGGCGCGGTGACCTGGCTGCTCATCCGGGTCATGTACGCCTTCACCGACGTCGCGCTCGAACGGCTCGACCTCGTCGAGGGCGAGCGCAACCTGCGGGCCCGGCGCTTCAAGACCCAGATCACGCTGGTGCGCCGGGTCACCACCGCCACCGTCGTGGTGATCGCGTTCGGCTCGATGCTGTTCACCTTCCCGCAGGTGCAGGCGCTCGGCGCCGGTCTGCTCGCCTCCGCCGGCATCGCGGGCGCGGTCGTCGGCATCGCCGCCCAGCCCACCCTCGGCAACATGCTCGCCGGGCTGCAGCTCGCCTTCAGCGACGCGCTCCGCCTGGACGACGTGGTCGTGGTGCAGAAGGAGTGGGGCAGGATCGAGGAGCTCACGCTCACCTACGTCGTGGTCCGGCTGTGGGACGAACGGCGCCTGGTCCTGCCCGTCTCCTACTTCACGCAGAACTCGTTCGAGAACTGGACCCGGCACGGCAGCCGGGTCCTCGCCGTCGTCTACCTGCGGGTCGACTGGTCGGTGCCGGTCGAGCGGCTGCGCGAGGAGCTCTACAAGTACCTGCAGACCAACCCGCTCTGGGACCAGAAGGACTGGACCCTCCAGGTGACGGACGTGCAGTCCAACGGGCTGGTCGAGCTGCGCTGCCTGATGAGCGCCGCCGACTCGGCCTCCGCCTGGGACCTCAAGTGCGACGTCCGCGAGTTCATGATCGGATTCGTACGGGAGAACTACCCCGACGCCCTGCCCCGCTTCCGCGTCGACCTGCCGGAGCCCCCTTCCGCCAGGAAAACCGCTGGCGCTGAAAGCGATCATCCGGTTACGGTTCCGAACACCGGCCCTGAAAGAAGAGGGCCGCGGGCACCGATCTGACCGGCGGGAGTGGCGACCCCCGGCCGGACACGGCCCTCGCCCCGGGCACGGCTACGCCGGCCCGGCCCGGGGCCATTCGGGTCTTCAGAAAATACCGCTCCGAGAGCGGGTGATCATCCGGCGCTGTACTCCAGGTCGATGGAGTCCGTGTGGGAGCTCCACGTCAGATTCAGGCGCCAGCAGCCGGGCTCCGGCAGGTCGACCGCCGAGGGGCCGGGCCCGTGCTCGATGGTGATGCGGGTCGGCTCGCCCACGCCGTTCAGCCGGGCCTCGATGAGCAGCGGCTCGGACGGGGTCACCGGCACCTTGGAACGCCACAGGATCTTGTTGCCCCGGTCCGGCAGCGGCGGGCTGTGCAGGGGATAGCCGAACAGGACGGCGAGCATGTCGCCGCGGCGGCTCGACGCGTAAGGCGCTTCCGCGCCGGGGCTGAAGCCCGCCCGGGCCCAGAGCGGCACTTCGCCCTTGATCACCCGGGATTCGCACGGCGGTGTGGCCGTCTGCTGGGTCGGCAGGCAGGCGGCGGTGAGAAGGACCGCTGCCGCCGCCATGACGTGGTGCGAGCGCATCGAGCGGACCCCCGGGGGACGACGGATGGCGGCAGATCACCGCCAACGTACTCCAGCGAAGGGGTTGCTGCCTATCCCTCGATACCTCAGTCCTCGTAAGGGTGTTCGCGTGCGTACCAGACCCAGGCGGCCAGCACGGCGAAGAGCAGGGCGATGATCGGCGACCCGGCCATCAGCATGATCAAGGCGGAGGACGAGCTGATGACGAGGAGGAGCGTGTAGGTCCGGCGTGACAGGTCGCGGGTCGCGGGACGGGGCAGATGTCGCGCGTTGGTGTGGAGGGATTTGGCGAACTCCGGATCCTCGGCTCGCAGGCGGCGCTGGATCTCGTGCAACTCGTCGCGTTCGCTGTCGTCGAGCACGGCACACCTCCTTGGGTGCGCGCCAGGTGCGGGTCTATCCACCCGGTGCAAAATACATCGTAACACGATATATCCTAGATCCATGGGCGCCCACCAGGAGACAGAGCCCCTGTCGAAGCAGGACTTCGAAGCGCTCGCGCGGTTCCGCTACGGCATCCGCAGCTACCTGCGCTTCAGCGAGGAGGCGGTGCGCGCCGCGGGCCTCGCCCCGCAGCAGTACCAGCTCATGCTGGCGCTCAAGGGCTTCCCCGGCCGCGACTGGGCGACCGTCCGCGAGCTGGCCGACCGGCTGCTGCTGCGCCACCACAGCGTGGTCGAGCTGGTCAGCCGCGCCCAGCGGCAGGGCTTGGTACGCCGCAGCGCGCACCCCGACGACGGCCGGGCCGTGCGGGTGCTGCTGACCCCCGAGGGGGAGCAGGTGCTGGCCCGCCTGAGCGCGCTGCACCGCGACGAGCTGCGCCGCATCGACACCATGCTCACCCCGCCCACCTGGGGCGAGAGCGAGTGAGGAGAGATGTCATGGAGACGCTGCCCTCGGAACACGCCTACCTGCGCGACCAGATCACCGGCCGGGCCCTGCGCGTCCTGCGGGCCGCCGACGCCGGCCGATGGCCGCACGGGGAGCTGACGGCGCTGGCCGGCTACCTGCGCGCCGAGCTCATCAGGCAGGTCACCGACGAGGAACGGCTCATCTTCCCGGACCGGGAGCACACCCCCGAGCTGTCCCGGCTGGCCCGCGACCACGCGCGGCTGCGCGCCTGCGTGGACGTCATCGCCGGCGCCGCGCGCGGCTCCGGCACCCGGTCGCCCGCGACGCTCTCCACGATCGTCCGCGACCTGCTCGCCCAGCTCGACCACCACTTCGCCATCGAGCAGCTCGTGCTGGCCACGCCGGGCGGGCGGCTCACCTCCACCGCCGCGCTCGGCGCCCACCCGCACCGCTGGTACACGCTGACCGAGGGTCCCGCCGTCGACCTGGACGCGATCCCGGCCCGCGACCGGCTCCCCGCCGTCCGCGACCGCCTGCACCGGCTGGGCCGCGGCGAACAGCTCGACCTGTGCTCCGGCGCCGACCCGGGCAGGCTCTTCGACCGGCTCGCCGCGAGCGCGGGCGGCTACCGCTTCACCTACCTGGCCTGTGGGCCCGACCAGTGGCGGATCCGCGTCGCCCACCGCCTGGAGAGGTGACCCCTCACTCGCCCGTCCGCCAGACCGCCTCGAACGCCTCCGCGTCGATCTCGGTCAGGTCCCAGATCTCCAGCGGCTGGTCGGTGAGGAACCCGTGCTCGTCCTGGAGGTGGCGCCACCAGTAGCGGCGCAGCCGCCGCCCCCCGTCGATCTCCGCCTGCCGGATCGCCCAGTGCTCGCCGTCGCCCTCGACGCTCTCGAACAGCCACACGCCGCCGCGCTCGTCGTCGCCGCGCCAGTAGCGGCGCGGCAGCCCGGACTCGCTCAGCTCTCTGACCAGGGGAAGACGCACCCGGCCACTCTAGCGGTCGACGATCTCGTTCTTGCCGATCACCACCACGCCGCTGCGGGTCAGCGTGAAGCGGGCGCGGTCGTGCTCGGGGTCGAAGCCGATGCGGGCGCCGTCGGGGATGACGACGTTCTTGTCGATGATGGCCTTGCGGACGATCGCGCCCCGGCCGACCTTGACGTTCTCCATCAGCACCGAGTCCTCCACCAGGGAGTGGGAGTGGAGGACGACCTTGGGCGACAGTATCGACCGCACGGCGGTGCCGCCCGAGACGATCACGCCGGGGGAGACCAGCGAGTCGAGCGCCCGCCCGACCCGGTCGCCGTCGTTGTGCACGAACTTGGCCGGCGGCAGCGGGTCGTGGCCGGTGTGTATGGGCCACTTGTCGTTGTAGAGGTTGAAGATCGGGTGGGCCGAGATGAGGTCCATGTGGGCCTGGTAGTAGGCGTCGAGCGTGCCGACGTCGCGCCAGTAGCCGCGGTCGCGCTCGGTGGAGCCCGGCACCATGTTGTGGGCGAAGTCGTAGACCTCCGCCCCGCCCGACTTGACCATCATCGGGATGATGTTGCCGCCCAGGTCGTGCTTGCTGGTCGGGTCGAGCGCGTCCTCGCGGAGCGCGTCGATCATCGCCTGCGTCTTGAACACGTAGTTGCCCATCGAGGCGTAGACCTCGTCGGGGGAGTCGGCCAGCCCCACCGCGTCCTTCGGCTTCTCGCGGAAGGCCACGATGCGCTTGCCCTGCGGGTCGGTCTCGATCACGCCGAACTGGTCGGCCAGCGACAGCGGCTGGCGGATCGCCGCCACCGTCACGTCGGCGCCCGACTGCTCGTGCTGGTCGACCATCTGCCGGGGATCCATCCGGTATATGTGGTCGGCGCCGAACACGATCACGTGGTCGGGCATCTCGTCGTAGATCAGGTTGAGGTTCTGGAAGAGGGCGTCGGCCGAGCCCGAGAACCAGCGCGGCCCCAGCCGCTGCTGCGCGGGGACCGGGGTGACGTAGTTGCCCAGCATGGCGGAGAGCCGCCAGGTGCGCGAGATGTGGCGGTCCAGGCTGTGGTTCTTGTACTGGGTCAGTACGACGATCTTCAGGTAGCCGCCGTTGGCCAGGTTGGACAGCACGAAGTCGATGAGACGGTACATCCCCCCGAACGGCACCGCCGGTTTCGCGCGATCCGCCGTGAGAGGCATCAGCCTCTTGCCTTCGCCACCCGCCAGCACGACCGCAAGCACCCTCCGGGACCTCATGCCCTGGACGCTACCCCCAATCGGCGCTTCTATCGACGGAAGTCCGTCCACCTCTCACCTGTCTTGTTCGGCTCGATCCCGCTATGTCCCGCCATCGGCGCACCGGTCATTTCCGCTCGTGCGCCTGTCGCCGTATCGGATGTCCCGCCGGGCTCGTAAGGTCGAGTCATGCGAGTGGATCTGCTCAGCCGCGAGTACCCGCCGGAGGTCTACGGCGGTGCCGGCGTGCACCTGGAGTACCTCTCCCGCGAGCTGCGCGAGCTCGCCGACGTGCGGGTGCGGTGCTTCGGCGCCGAGCGCGCGGAGCCGGGGGTGTCGGCCTACCGGACGCCCCCCGGGCTGTCCGGCGCGAACGCGGCGCTCCAGGTGCTCGGCGTGGACCTGGAGATCGCCGCCGCCTGCGCGGGCGCCGACCTGGTCCACTCCCACACCTGGTACGCGAACTTCGCCGGGCATGTCGCCAAGCTGCTCCACGGGGTGCCGCACGTGGTCACCACGCACAGCCTGGAGCCGTTGCGCCCGTGGAAGGCCGAGCAGCTCGGCGGCGGCTACGCGATCTCGTCGTGGGCCGAGCGGACCGCGCTGGAGGCCGCCGACGCGGTGGTCGCGGTGTCGGCGGGCATGCGCCGCGACGTGCTGGCCGCCTACCCGCAGATCGACCCGGCCCGGGTGACCGTGATCCACAACGGCATCGACACCGCCGAGTACGCCCCGGACGACAACCACCAGGTCCTGAAAAAGTACGGAATCGACCGCGATCGGCCGTACGTCATCTTCGTCGGCCGGATCACCCGCCAGAAAGGCCTGGTCCACCTCCTGCACGCGGCGCGGTCCTTCGCCCCCGACGCGCAGCTCGTGCTCTGCGCCGGCGCGCCCGACACGCCGGAGATCGCCGCCGAGGTGACCGAGCTGGTACGGGGTCTCGACCGCAAGGGCGTGGTCTGGATCTCCGAGATGCTGCCCAAGCCCGAGGTGATCCAGCTCCTCACGCACGCCGCGGTCTTCGTCTGCCCGTCGGTCTACGAGCCCATGGGCATCGTCAACCTGGAGGCCATGGCCTGCGAGACGGCCGTGGTCGCGACGGCCACCGGCGGCATCCCCGAGGTGGTGGCCGACGGCGAGACCGGCCTGCTCGTACCGATCGACCAGGGACCCGACGGCACCCCGCACGACCCCGAGCGGTTCGCAGCCGACCTCGCCGAACGGGTGAACGCGCTGCTGGAGGAGCCGGAGCGGGCCCGCCGCATGGGGCTGGCCGGACGGGCGCGGGCCGTCGAGCACTTCTCCTGGTCCGCGATCGCCCGCCGCACGATGGAGCTGTACGCCTCGCTGGTGTGACATAGGTCTCATTTGGGCCTTGTCGGGCCCGCCGTTCAGGTCGACGCTGAACGGCAGGAGGCAGAGATGTCGCACCAGCTCGGAGTCAGCCGCCCGGACCTCGAAGTCGCCGACCTGCCCACACCGGAGGAGGTCTTCAACGTCCCCCGGCTCGGCAAGAAGGAGCTGTTCAAGTTCGCCGTGGGGCCGAGCCTGATCGCGCTCGGCATCTCCATCGGCAGCGGAGAATGGCTGCTCGGCCCGCTCAGCGTCGGCCAGTACGGATTCGTCGGCGTCGGCTGGGTCATCCTCGTCTCGGCCGTGCTGCAGACCTTCTACAACGTCGAGTGCGCCCGCTACGTCACCGCCACCGGCGAGACCCCGGTGGTCGGCTGGGGGCGGGTCCCGCCGGGCTGGAAACTCTGGATCCCGATCTCGGTCTTCGTCGTCATCTTCGCCTTCATCGCCGGCGGCTGGGCCGCCTCCGCCGGGCAGGGCGTGTACGCGCTCTTCCACGGCGAGGTCCCGCCCGCCGGAGCCGAAGAGCCGCGGTTATGGGCCATCGCGCTGCTCGTGCTCGTCTTCCTGATCACCGCGGCGGCCCGGCGGATCAGCCGCGCCCTGGAACTGGCCAACTGGCTCATGGTCGGGTCGATCCTCATCGCCCTGCTGATCATCGACCTGTTCCTCGTGCCGTGGGAGCTGTGGTGGGAAGGCATCAGGGGCTTCTTCACCCCGGCCGCGCCGCCCGCCGGCATCACCGCCACCCAGCTCGGCGGCCTCGCCGGGTTCACCGCCCTGGCCTCGGGACTGAACTGGTACGTGATGGGCCACTACCGCGACAAGGGCTACGGCATGGGCCACCGCGCCGGCTACATCTCCGGCCTGCGCGGCGGCCGGCGCGAGATCCTGGCCAGCGGCGTCACCTTCCCCGACGACGACCGCAACCGCGGCATGTGGCGGCGCTGGTACCGGCTGATCATGGTCGACATGTGGGGCGTCTTCTTCGTCGGCGCCATGCTGGGCATGCTGCTGCCCACCATCCTCATGGCCCACTCGGTGAACCTGTCGGGGAAGGAGCCCACCCGGGCCGACGTGCCCACCTTCGTCGCCGCCGCGCTCGGCGACGAGCACGGGCAGTTCATGTTCGTGCTCGTGCTGATCATGGGCGTGCTCATCCTGTTCAGCACCCAGCTGGGCATCTTCGAGGCGATGGTCCGCGTCACCACCGACGCCGCCCACGCCACCAGCCCCCGGCTGCGCCGGCTCATCGAAGGCGACCCGCGCCGCTTCTACTACCCGTTCATGATCCTGCTGCTGGTCGTGATCGCCGTCGTCATCCACCTGTCGCTGCCGGTCGCGCTGGTGGAATGGTCGGCCAACATGTCCAACCTCGGCGCGCTCATCTACCCGTTCATGCTCATGTACCTGAACAGCAAGCTGCCCAAGCCCGCCCGGGCCCACTGGTGGCACCACGTCATCCTGGTGCTCAACTTCCTGTTCTTCGGGTTCTTCTTCGTCAACTTCATCGCCGACTTCATCGGGGAGCCGCTCGTCACCTTCTGATCAGCGCCGGGGCTCCAGCACCACCACCGGGATCTTCCGGTCGGTCTTCGTGGTGTACTCGTCGTACTCCGGCCACGTCGCCGTCATCAGCCGCCACAGCTCCGGGCGCTCGGCGTCGGAGGCGGTACGGGCGTGCGCCGCGAACCGGTCACCCCTGACCTGCACCTCCACCTCCGGGTCCGCCGCCAGGTTCTTGTACCAGTCGGGATCGGCGGGGTCGCCGCCCTTGGACGCCACCACCACGAAGTCCCCGTCGTGCGCCTGATAGATCAGCGGCGTCGTGTACGGCTCGCCCGACTTGCGGCCCTTCGTGGTCAGCAGCAGGACTGTGGTGTCGTTCCAGTCGTGTCCTTCCGCGCCGTCGGTCTCGCGGTAACGCTTGACGTGTTCTCTGCCGTAGAGCATGCCCCGCGCCTACCCGCACGGTGCCCGGCATCACCTCGGCGCTCCGTACCGGACACTCCTGTACGGGAAGGACGCGCTGATGAGAGCCTAAGCACCATGAAAGATCCGGCTGTGGCGCTCGCTGCCCGAATCGAGGAGTTCGAACGGGCGGCGGACCCCCGGCTGGTGCTGGACGAGGCGGCGCTCGCCGAGGCCGAGGAGGCCATGCTGGCCTGCACCGGCGGCCCCCGCGACGCCGTCGTCTGGCAGCTGATCGGGGCCCTCCACCTGGCCCGCTACCGGCTCGGCACGGACGAGGACGAGGCCGCCGTCGCGGGCGTGTTCTTCGCCGCCGTCGCCGTGCTCGACCCCGGCGGGCTGCCCGAGCGGCTGCGCGGGCCGCACGTCCCCGCCGCCGGCTCCGCCGAGACCTGGGCGGGCCTGGCCGAACAGGTCTTCCGGCACGTCGACGTGTCCGCCCACCCGCACGTCGGGCACCTCGTCCACGCCATCCTCCGCCGCGCCCTCGCCGAACCCACCGCCGAAGTGTGCGACCGCCTCGGCCAGGCCCTGCTCGAACAGGCCCTGGACATCCCCGAACCCGCCTGGGCACCCGAGGCGCTGGCCCTCCTCGGCAACGGCCAGGTCCGCCTCTACCGGACCACCGGCGACGCCGGAGCGCTCGACGACGCCATCCACGCCCTCTTCCGCGCCGCCCTCGCCGACCCCGGCCACATGACGGACCTCGCCGCGGCGCTCGGCCACGCCCTGCCCGGCGACACCGACCTGATCCGCGCCTACCTCCTCGCCGCCGGCCGCCCCGCCGGCCCCGAACGCTCCTCCGCCCTCCTCGGCCTCCTCCGCCTGACGGCCGCCCGCGCCTCCGCCTCCTGCGCCGACGCCGACCTGCTGGCGCTCCTCCGGGTGGGGCAGGCCTGCCTCGACCACTGGCACGAGGCGGGCGCCCACCCGGCGGTCCTGTCCTGCTACGGTGCGGGACTCCTGGAGTGGTACGTGGTCACAGGCGACGCCCGCTCCCTGGAAGCAGGCCACGACATGCTCGCCACCCTGCCTTCCCCTGCGCCTGCCGCAGACTCGCCACCCACCGTTCTCCCGGCCCCGCTCTCTCCTGAGACCACGCCTGCCATCTCGGACTCGGCCTCAGGCCTGTCTTCGGCCGCCGCTGGGGAACCCGATCAGTTGCCAGGCGCCGGTGTGGAACCTTCCGGTGGTCGGTGGTCGGCCGTCGATGTAGCCCTTGGCCGGAAGTTGGCCGCCTACGCGGAGCCTGAGTGGTTTTCGGCTGCCTTCGTGGAGCCCGGCTGGTGGGTCGCCGAGCCGCAGCCCGGGGGACACCCGGACCCGGACTCCGCGGGGACGCAGACCGTTCCGTCACCCGCCTGGCACGTCCACCCGGCAGCGTCCCGTACGGACGATCCGGCGCTCCGGCTCGACCTGCTCGGCCAGCGCCACTGGCGGCGCCACCGGCGGACAGGCGACCCGGCTGACCTGGAGCTCGCCATACAGACCTTCCGCCAGGCGGTGGTACGCGCTCCGGAGGGACATCCCGACCGGCCGGCGTTCCTCGCCGACCTGGCCGGTGCCCTCCTGCACCGCGCCACCCAGACGGGTGACGGCGGCGCGGCTATCGCCACCGCCCGCGCCGCCGCCGACGCCTGCCCCGCACACCACCCCCACCGCCCCCGCATCCTCCTCCTGCTCGGCCGCGCGCTCTCCCTGAACCCCTCGCCCCGGGCAGCCGACGAGGCGGTCACAGTGCTCCGCGAGGCGATCGCGGCGGACCAGGAGCCACGCTTCCAGGCCGAAGCCCACGCGGCCCTCTCGGACGCGCTTCGCCACCGCGCAGACCTGGGCACCGAGGCCGAAACGGCTGACTACCCCGCCGACCTGGATCCCGCGGTCCAAGCGGCTGACCACCCCGCCGACCTGGACGTCGCGGTCCAAGCAGCCCGCCGGTCCGCCGAACTGGCCACCAAGACCACGGACGGCCACCCAGCCGATTCACCGGCTGCGGAAGCACGCGAAGTCTCGCCGGGAACCACCTCCGGCGAACCGGCCGCACCACCCCCCGTACCGGCGGCGCTGGTCAAGGGACTGCTGGCACGTTTCACCGTACGAGGTGACGAGCGGGACCTGACGGAGGCTCTGGAACTCGTCGGCAACCTGCCTGGAGGCGACCCGGAACTCACCTCCCTGCTCCGCCAGGCAATCAGCGCAGTACCGGCCGCCCCGGACGAGCCGCTGGCCGAGGCGGCGACCCGGCTGGCCATGATCCTGGACGACGATGAGACGGCCCGCGACCTGCTCCATCTTGCCGAACGCCACGCCCTCACCTCTATGCCCGGCATCCCGGAGACCGTGGCAGAGAACACAGCCAGCGGTGTCGCTGGAAGGGGAGGTCTGACCGCCTCTGAGACAGATGGCGCCACTGACGGCGACAGCCAGACAAAGGCTGAGGACGCCTTGCAGGCAGGTGCCTTCTGGGGCGGCGACGACGGCAGTGCCGAGGGCAGTGGCGCTGCCCGGGATGGCGGCGATGTGGCCGGTGCGGTTGAGGTTGGCAGGGATGGCGGCGACGTGGCCGGTGCGGTTGGCGTTGCCGAGTCCGGTCCGTCTGGGAGGGCTGTCCGGAAGGTGCGGGTGGCTGAGGCCGTAGGGGGTTTTCTGGTTGGCGCGGCTGCCGGGATGGCCGGGCGGGGGCGGCACCGGATGGCGATCGAGCTGCTGGAACGGGCCGAACGAATGTACGGGGAGGCCGGGGATGTGGCGCGGGCGGCGGATGCGTCCGCGCGGATGGGGCGCGAGCACGGGGAGCTCGGCGCGTGGGAGGCGGCGCTGCGGGCGTTCGAGCGGGCCGCCGACGGTTACCGGGCGATCGGGCTGGCCGGGGAAGAGGCGGCTCAGTGGGCCGCGATGGGGGACGCCTGCGTGAAGGCCGGGGAGCCCCGCCGGGCCGTCGGCTGCTACCAGCGGGCCGTCGAGCTGTGCAGGGAAGCGGGTCTGGAGGAGGACGAGGCCGCGTACCAGGAGAAGGCCGCCGTCGCGTACCTGGAGGCGGGCGACCGGGCGGCGGCGCTGGAACGCGCGGGCCGCGCCCGTGAGCTGCACCTGGCGCGCGGCGACGCGGAACGGGCCGCGCGGGCGCTCATCCCGGGCGCGCGGGCGGGCTCCGAGCTCGGGCACCTGCCCGCCGCCGCCGAGCTGATCAGCACCTGCGCCTCCGAACTGGAGGCGATCGGCAAGTGGGACGACGCCTGCCAGGCGCTCGACGGGCACGCGGTGCTGCTGTACGAGCTCGGGCACGCCGACCACGCCGCCGCCTGCGAGGCCGCCATCGTGGACGTGATACGGCGGCGCGGCCATCGGCGCGAGCCCGCCGACGAGTGGTACCACATCGCCCGCCGCCGGCTGTCCCGCGGTGACGTGCCGGGCGCCAGGCGGGCGTTCGAGCGGGCCGAGCGCGGCTACCATCAGCTCGGCCACCAGGACGGTGTCGCCGCCGTACGCCATCACCTCGGCGTGATCGGGTTCACCGGCGCCGGGATGGAGCGGGCGGCGCAGGACTTCGGGACGGCGGCCGAGGCGTTCGCGGCGGTGTCCGACGCCGGGCGCGAGGCCGCGGCCCGTACGATGCGCGCGGCCTGCCTGGTGGAGCTGGGCCGCTGCGACGAGGCCTGGGCCGAGCTGGACCGGGCGATGTGGCCCGCCGTCGAGGAAGGCGACCTCGCCGCGCTGTTCTCCATCACGTTGGTACGCGCCGCCGCCGACCTGCGTTCCGGCGGCCCGGACCAGGCCCTCGAACACCTCCGTACCGCGATGGGGCTGGCGGCGGGCGACCCGTTGCGGGAAGCCGTCGTCCACGACCGCCTGGCCCTGGTCCACGCGCACACCACCGACGTCCCGCCAACGGCCCAGAGCGGAACCGGCTCGTCGCTGAAGACCGCGAGGGGGCCTCACGGCGGAGAAAGCTGGGCGGTCGGGGCCGGCAGGGGGACCGCCGGTGTGGGGGACTCCCCGGCCGTGAGCGGCAGAGAGGCCGGGTCGGCGGCTGTGGTTGAGCATTTGGGGCCGGCCGTCGAGGGGTTCCGGGCGAGCGGGCGTGCGGGGCTGGCGGCGCTGGCTTCGCTGCGGCTCGGGTTCGCGCTGGAGGAGCGGGGTGACCTGCGGCGGGCGAGGAAGGCGATCGAAGACGGGCTGGGGGCGCCGGTGGCCGGGCCGGTGGGTGATGCTCCGTACGAGGTGATCCCTGTCGGCGGGGTGGATCCGGCGGTGCTGGTGCGGGTGGCCGAGCTGCGGTTCGCCGTGGGGGAGGTGACGCGGGGGCGGGCGGCGCTGGCGCAGGCGCTGGCCGCGGTGCGGCGCGTCGGCGCGGACCCGGCGCTGGCGGAACGGCTGGCTGAGCGGGTACGGATCGAGGACGCCGAGGAGGCGGGGGACCTGGCCGGGGCGCTCGAACTGGCAAGAAGGGCCGCCGATGCCACCGGGGACCCGCGCCGCCGTTCCGCACTGCTGGCCAAGCTCAGTGCGCTCGCGCTGGCGGCCGGCGATCCCGAGGGCGCTTACACGTACGCGTCACAGGGGTGTGAGCTGCGCGACGGGCTGCTGGCCGAGCACCTGCGCGGGCGCGGCGCCGCCGCGGTCGCGCTGGGACGCACGGCGGAGGCGATCGGGCATCTGTCGGAAGCCGTCCGGCTGGCGCGCGAGTCCGGGCAGGCGATGCCGGTCCGGCTGGTCGCCGCGCTCGGGACGCTCGGCGCGGCGCTGACGGAGGAGCGGCGGTGGTCCGACGCGCAGGCGGTGCTGGCCGAGGCACTGGCGCTGGCCGCCGGTCCCGCCTGGCGCGGCATGCGGGCGTCGCTGCTGGCCGTACGGGCGAGGACCCGCTACCGGCAGGGCGACGCGGACGAGGCGGCGGCCCTGTACCGGGAGGCGCTGGCGCTCGCGGAGGCGGCAGGCGACGACGCGACGGTGGCCACCGTGTGCCTGGAGCTGGCGCCGGTCCACGAGGCCGGGGGCGATCGGGACGAGGCGGTGCGGCTCGCGGAACGGGCCCTGGACATCGACCGGGCGCGCGGCCGGCTGCGGGCCGTGGTCCGCGACCTGATCACGCTGGGGCGGCTGGGGGAGAGCGAGCGGCTGGCGGAGGCGCTGCCGCTGGCGCAGCGGATCGGGTACGCCGAGGGGCAGGCCCTGGCGCTCACCGAACTGGCCGCGCTGGACCTGCGGGCCGGGCGGTTCTCCGGCGCCCGGGACCGCGCGACGGCCGCCATCGGCCTGCTGGACGGCAGCGCGCACCGTGCCGAGCTGGCCGCCGCCTACGCCACCAGGGCCGCCGCACGGGAGGAACTGGGCGAACCGGCCGCCGCCCTGGCCGACGTCGAGCACGCGAGCGACCTGCACGATCCCCGCCCGGGGGCCGTCGAGGCGCTTCGATCCAGGGCCGTGGGGCTGGCCGTCCGGCTGGGGCGCGCCGCCACCGCCTGGGCCCAGGCGGAACGGGCCAAGGAGACGCTGCTCGGCCCGGAGGAGGAGATCGCGCGGGTCATCGGCGGCGACGCCGGGCGGATCCTCGGCGTGCTGCCCGGCCGGACCGGCGTCGTCGCCTTCCACGCCGGTGAGACGTTCGTCAGCGTGGTGGCGCACCGCGACGGATGGGCGCTGCCCCGGGCGTTCGGCACCTCGGCGGGCCCGGAACTGCTCGCCGAGTTCGCGGCGGCGGCGCGGGCCGGGGAGAGCGGGCGGCGACGGGCCGAGCTGTGGCGGGCGGTCGCCGACCTGCTGCTCGGCGAGGCGGTCGAGGCGCTCGGCGACGACCTGGACGTGCTCTACCTGCTGCCCCACGGCGACCTGCACGGACTGCCGCTGCACGCGCTCGCCCCCGGCGGGCGGCTCCTGCTCGACCGCTACGTCGTCGCATACGCGCCGTCCGCCGCCACGCTGGCCCGGCTGGCGCTGCGCCGCACCGATCACGGCGGGCGGTCCCTGGTGGCCGGTCAGGGTGAGGAGGCCGACGCGATCGCCGCCGCGGTGGGCACCACTCCCGTCACCGCCGCAGCAGCGGACGCCACGCCGGTCACCGCCGCCGCGGTGGGCGCCACGCCCGTCACCGCCGCCGCCCGCGACCTGGAAGGCGTCTGGGACACCGTCCACCTGTCCTGCGCGGCCTGCTACGACGGCGCCGACCCGTACGGCTCCGGCCTCCGCCTCCCCGGCGGGCTGCTGAACGCCCGCGCGGTCAGGGACCTGCGGATCGAGGCCCGGCTCGTCTCCGTCGCGGGCTGCGAGCCGCCGCCCGCCGGTGCCGGCGTGACGGCGCTCGGGCACGCCCTGCTGCACGCGGGCGCCGCCGCGGCCCTGCTGCCCCTGTGGCCGGTGCATCCGGAGGTGGCGCGGGAACTGCTGCCGTCCTTCTACTCGCGTCTTGTCAGCAGCGGGCCGGGGGAGGCGCTCAGGCGGGCCACCCTGGAGTCGCGCGAGCTGTACGGATCATCCCGCCCGGAACTGTGGGCCCCTTACGCCCTGATCGGCCTGGCCGCCTGACCACCCTGACCGGCTCCTCCAGAACCAGCCCGGACCTCAGCAGACGCCCGAGTCGGTGGTGTCGACCTCCCACCCGGGCGACGCGGGTTGGCGGACCGGACGTCCAGTTCTGTGCGGGAAGGGGACTACATCCCGGTTCAGGTTGGTGTCCCCGGGGCGGCGTGCCGACGTCCCATCCGGGAGAGCGGCGTCGGCCTCCCACCAGCGTGGGGCGGGACACGTCCCATCAGGGGGGGCGGCCTTATCGGAGCGGCGGTTCCGATCTCCTGCCAAGTGCCGGGTGGCGGGAGGCGGGGGTGCTAGCGGGGTCGGGGGTGTGGGTGGCGGGGGTGCTAGCGGGGTCGGGGGTGTGGGTGGCGGGGGTGCTAGCGGGGTCGGGGGTGTGGGTGGCGGTGGGCGGCCTCGGGCCATTGCGCCGCCTCCCGAGCCGACGTCCTCTCAGGTGGTCAGAGGTAAGGGCGGGTGACCGATACCAGGTCGGCAGGGGCGTTGCGGGTGTCGACGGGGAGGGCGGTGTCGGGGGTGCGTTCGCGGACGTCGCGGTCGCGAATGGCGAACACAGCCGGAGGCGCGCCCGCGTCGCCGTAACGGGCGGTGAGGGCCGCGCCGATCGCGGTGCGCAGGTCGGCCAGCACCGTGCGGGCCGAGCTGGCGTCGCCCGGGGCGGCGAGGTAGCCGAGCATCCCGGCGAAGCGCGACTCGCCCTCGGCGGCGGGGCGCTGCTTGGGCAGCACCGGGCGGTCGAGCCAGAACACCTTGCCCGCGAGGTAGGCGTCGTAGCTCGCGCCGTCGTGGCTGAGCGTGCGCGCCGCGTCGGCGAGCAGGTCGCCGAACTCCGCCAGCTCGGCCCGCGGCGGCAGGTCGGTGGTGACGAACAGGGGCACGATCAGCGAGTCGAGCATGGGCCATCCCTCCGGTGAGGAGCATCATGGTAGGGCCCGCCACCGACAATTCCCGGCGCCGACACCCCGCCCGCCGCCTCGGCCAGCCTGCCCGCCAGCGCCCGCAGGTGCGCCGCCAGCTCGGGCGGCTCCCGCACCTCGAAGGGCATCCCCAGCGAGACCAGCCAGAACGCCAGCTCGTCCAGCGAGTTCGCGCCGCTCTCCAGCAGGCAGCTCCCCGCGTCCAGCGGCTCCACGGCGGCCACCGACGGCGGCATGCGCGCCACCACCGCCTCCGCCGGCGCGCGCACCGTCACCACGCAGCGATAGCGGTACGGCGCGCTGGAGATCTTGCGTGAGGCGTAGGCCGCCAGGTCGGCGGCGGGCGGCTCGCGCGGGGTGAACCGCGGCCCGTTCGGCGTGCGCAGCCGCAGCCGGTCCACCCGGAACACCCGCCAGTCGGCCCGCCCCGGGTCGAACGCCACCAGATACCAGCGCCGCCCCGACGCCACCAGCCGGTACGGCTCCACCAGCCGCTCGCTGACCGTCCCGTCGCCGGACTCGTAGCCGAAACGCAGGCTCTCGTGGCCGCGGCAGGCCGCCGCGATGGCCGAGAGGGTGCCCGCCTGCACCGCGGGCGCCCCGCCGGTCAGCGGCACGGTCATCGACTGCAGCGCGTCCACCCGGTAGCCCAGCTCCCGCAGCCGCTCCACGTCGCGGCGGACGGTACGGCCCGACACGCCGAGCCGCGCGGCCAGCTCCGGTCCGGGCCAGTCGCGCCGCGTCTGCAGCAGGGACAGCAGCTTCAGCAATCGGGCGGAGGTCTCCAGCACGCCTAGGACGGTAACCGGCTTCTAGCGTCATCGTCATGAGCGACCTCAAGCCCTTCCGCATCGACATCCCGCAGTCCGACCTGGACGACCTGCGCGCCCGTCTCGCCCGTACCCGCTGGCCGGACGGGCTGGACCGGGCCGGCTGGTCGTACGGGGTGCCGGTCTCGTACGCGCGAGCCCTCGCCGAGTACTGGCGCACCGGCTTCGACTGGCGCGCCCAGGAGGCGGCGCTCAACGCGTTCCCGCAGTTCACCACCGAGATCGACGGGCAGAACGTGCACTTCCTGCACGTGCGCTCGCCCGAGCCGGACGCGCTGCCCCTGCTGATCACGCACGGCTGGCCGGGGCGCCGCCTCCTGGGGCAAGCCGGTGGAGCCGTCGGCGCTCCCGCACGGCGTGGCCGTCTTCCCCGGCGACCCGGGCATCCGCCGCTTCGCCGAGCGCGAGCACCGGGTCGTGCATTGGTCGGAGTTCGGCCGCGGCGGGCACTTCGCCGCGATGGAGGCCCCCGATCTGCTGGTCGGGGACATCCGGGAGTTCTTCCGGCTGGTGCGGTGAGTCAGCGGCCGCGCCACTCGTCCACGATGGCGGCGTGGATCACCGAGTCGCGCCAGCCGTCGGGGGTGGCCACGTGGTGGCGCAGCCGTCCCTCCTCGACCATGCCCGCCGTGAGCAGGGCGAGCTGCGCGGGCAGGTTGGCCGGGGCCCGCGCGCCCCAGATGCGGTGCAGGCCGAGCTGCTTGAAGCCGAAGCTCAGCAGCAGCCGCACCAGGTCGGTGCCCATGCCGCGGCCCCAGTGGTCGGGGCGCAGGCCGAGGCCGATCTCCGCGCTGTGCGGGCGGTCGGCCTCGATGTGGAGGCGCGCGACGCCGATCACGTCCTGGTCGGCGGCGTCGACCACGGCCAGCGCGTACAGGCGCCGCGGCTGCTCCGCGGCGGCGCGCAGCGCCCTCCGGACGACCTCCGCGACCTGCTCGACCGTGCGCGGCGGGAAGGGCAGGTGCTCGGTGGCCGCCGGATCTCCGTAGATCGCGTGCAGGGGCTCGACATCCGACTCTGCGACCTCACGGAGCCACAGACGCTCGCCTTTGCACACGACCTCGCACATGCGCCGACGGTAACGCTACTTCAGCGATCTCTACAAGCCCTTGTCAAGTCGCCAGTTGACTACCGTAAGCGCGAGCGACAAGCTCGGCGATGATGCTGTGCGCGCCGAGCGGCTCGGCATGGCCCGCCCCGATCGACTCGGCGGCGCGTTTCACCAGGTCGGCGGGGGTCTCGTGGCCGATGAGGCACGGCGACAGCGCGATCCGGGCGGCACCGGCGGCGCGCAGCCGGTCCGCGGCTACGCTGATTCCGGGCTCGCTGTCAAGCGAGGCGGCCACCACGGGGAGCGTCAGCCGGGAGGCCAGCAGCACCGCGGTCGCCTGCGCCGCCTGCACCGCCAGCTCCCCGCCGACCGTGGCGAGGATGACCGCGTCGACGGGGCTGGAGACGTTGAGCAGCCGCACCCGGTCGGCCCTGGCCAGGTCGCGCTCGGCCAGCTTGATGTGGAGCGCCTCGGCCAGCAGCGGGTGCGGGCCGAGCGCGCCCGTCACCACGGCGCTCGCGCCGCTGTCGGCGACGGCCTGGCTGATCGGGGCGAGGATCTTGGGGTCGTCCCAGGTGAGCAGGGGCACCACGACCGCGTCCCGGCCCGACGGCAGCGCCTGGGCCAGCTCTTCGACGGCGGTGAGCCGTACCTCGATCTGGGGGTGGTCGACGCGCACGACGGCGGCGATCTCCGCCGCCACGCCTGAGGCGCCGCCGGGCGCCACGAGCACGAGAACGGGCGCGTCCGGTGGGAGGGACGTGGGGACCGGCCGACGGTGCCGGCCGCCGCCCGGGCGAGGGGAACGTTCACGTACAGGGAGGCTCACAGGCGCGCAGTTTAGGCGGAATCGACCCGACAAGTGCCGGGAATCGGCAGCGATTGCGTTACAACGCGCGATTCGGTGACTGTAATGACGTCGTAATGCTCGAAAACGTTGACTTATGCGCAGATATCGGCAGACTGGTGCCTCTGACCTGGGGCCGTGGCCCACCCGCGCCCCTGTTCCGGGCGGGCGCACGGCCGGTCCTCGGGCCGGCGGGCGGAGACGACGACCGAGTCCGGTCTTCCCTCCCCCCGCGGGCGGCGGTGGCAGCCGCCGCCCGCGGTTGTCTCGCGGCAACGAGAGGTCTCAGGCGCGCTGTGGCTCGGCGGCCAGGTCCAGGTCCCGTGTCTCCGGGGCGATGGCCAGGCCCAGGGCGGTGATGGCCAGCGCGATCACGACGTACACCGAGACGGCGATGGTGCTGCCGAACGAGTCGACGAGCTTGATGGCGATGACCGGGGCGAGCGCGCCGCCCGCGATGCCGGCCACCTGGTAGCCCATCGAGGCGCCGCTGTAGCGCAGCCGGGTGCTGAACAGCTCGGCGATGAACGCCGCCTGCGGCCCGTACATCGCCGCGTGGGTGACCAGCGCGACCACCGCCGCCACGACGATCAGGAACGTGGACCGGGTGTCCAGCAGCGGGAAGAACGCGAACACCCAGACCGCGGCGCCCACCACCCCCGCGAAGTAGACCGGGCGCCTGCCGTACCGGTCCGACAGCGCGCCGAACAGCGGGATCAGCCCGAGTTGCAGCGCCGAGGCGATCAGCACCGCGTTCAGCCCCACCTGCCGGTCCAGCCCCAGCGGGCCGGTCAGGTAGACCAGGATGTACGCGGTGAAGGTGTAGAAGGCCACGTCCACGCCGATCCGGGCGGCGAAGGCCGACAGCAGCGCGCGGGGGTGCGTGCGCAGCACCTCCAGCAGCGGCATCCGCGCCTTGACCCCCTTACGCTCGACGTCGGCGAAGAGCGGCGACTCGGTGATCTTCACGCGCACCCAGAGGCCCGGCCAGCGCCTCTCCGAGGAGTCGATCTGCGAGGCGCTCAGCGTCTCGCGCAACACCCTGCGCGAGGCGTTCCGGCTGCTCAGCCACGAACGGCTGCTCGACCACCGGCTCAACCGCGGCGTGTTCGTCCGCGTGCTGTCGGCCGAGGACGTCTCCGACCTCTACCGCGTGCGCCGCGTCCTCGAAGGCGCGGCCGTCCGCCGCACCCCGACGCCGCAGGCGCTGGCGCAGATCGCCGAGGCCATGGCCGACGCCGAGCGCGCCGCCGCGGCCGACGACTGGCGGGCCGTCGGCACCGCCAACATCCGCTTCCACCAGGCCCTCGTCACCCTCAACCAGAGCCCCAGGATCGACGAGACGATGCGCCAGCTCCTCGCCGAGCTCCGCCTGGTCTTCCACGTGATGGACAACCCGCGCGACTTCCACGAGCCGTTCGTCGACCGCAACCGCGAGCTGCTGGAACTCGTCCAGGCGGGCGAACACGACCGCGCCGCCGCCTACCTCGACGGATATCTCGACCACGCCGAGCGGCTTCTGCTCCGCGCCTACGAGCCCAACCGCTAGATTTCCGCCCTATGAACAGGCTCTTCTCCCTCGACGAGGCCCGCTCGCTGATGCCGAAGATCCTCGCCGAGGCCCGCGAGCTGATCGACGCCCGCGCCGACCTCGCCGAGATCACCTACGAGCGCGAGACCGGCGGATCCTCCCCGCTCGGCGGGCTGCCGGAGATCAAGGGCATCGAGGCGCGCCTCCAGGAGATCCTGTCCGGCTGGACCGGCCTCGGCCTGGAGGTGAAGGGCATCGCCCCCGTCCTGCTCGACTTCCCCGCCGTGCTCGACGGCGCGTCCGTCCGGCTCTGCTGGATCGAGGGCGAGACCGAACTCGGCTGGTACCACCGCTCGGAGCTGGGCTTCGCCGGCCGCCGCCGGCTGCCGCGCGGGTAGGGGTGCCCGCCCTGAACGTCTCCGGTTCCCCGCGTGAGGGCTAGGGAGACGCCGGATCCGTGGCGCTCCTCTCCGGTTCCCCATGCGCGGGAGACGCCGGATCCGTGGCACTTGTCTCCGGTTGCGCGGGAGGTGCCGGATCCGTCGTGGGTTCTCCGCGCGAGAGTGACAGCAGTCCGTACGCGGCGACGGCCAGGAGCTGGGCCGCCGCGCCCGCGAACAGGGCGAGGGCGGGAGAGTGCGCCGCCAGCGGCCCCGCCAGCACCGAGCCCGCCGCGAACGAGGTGATCTTCAAGCTGGCCCCGGTGGTGAACACCTGGCTGCGCACCCGGTCCGGCGACTCCCGGTGCCGGATCCCGAACAGGGCCGTCAGCTGCGGCCCCTCGCCCACCCCCAGCACCACGGAGGCCGCCACCGCCGCGGCGAACGACCCGGCCAGCCCCGCCGCCAGCGTCCCCGCCCCGATCAGCACAGTGGACACCACCAGCACCGTGTCCCACCGCCAGGTCACCCGCGCCCGCGCGACCACGGCGTTGGCCGCCAGCGCCGCCCCGGCCATCACCGCCAGCAGCAGCGCCCCGTACCCGGCGTCGCCCAGCAGCCGCTGCCCGAGCAGCGGCGCCGCCACGACCACCATCGCCAGCCCCGCGATCGACACCATCGACGTCACGGTGGCCCGCAGCAGCGCCCGGTTCCCGGTGATGGCCCGGAACCCGGCCGCGATCTCCTCCCGCACCGCCCCGGCGGGCTCCCGCGCCTCGGGCCGCCGCGGCAGCATCCGGGCCGCGGGCAGCGCAGCCGCCAGCAGCGCCACCCCGATCACCAGCGCCGCCTCCCCGCCGGCGGCGGTCGCGATCAGCCCCACCAGCGCGGGCCCGGCCAGCCCCGCCAGGTTGTAGGTCATCGCGTCCAGCGCGTTCGCCCTGGGCAGCCGGGCGGTCTCCACGACCAGCGGCAGCTGCGCCGTCCACCCGCCGCTCAGCGAGGGCCCCAGCAGCCCGGTCACCACGGCCACCCCGATCAGCACCGCGTCCGGCACCCGCCCCAGCCCCGCCAGCACGGCCAGCAGGCCCGCCCCGTACCCGGCCAGGCACCAGGACAGCACCCGCCCGGGCCGTCTCGTACGATCGAGCAGCACGCCCAGCAGCGGCCCCCCGACCGCCGCCGACGCGGTCAGCCCGGCCAGCAGCGCCGACGCGAGCACCGGCGACCCGGTCACGGCCAGCCCGGCGACCAGCAGCGCGGGCCCCGACATCTCGTCGCCGGTCCGGGAGACGAGCGCGCCGGCCATGTAACGTCTCAGCACCCGCAGGACGTTACAGCCTTCAGGGCGAGCTGGTGATCACCGCGAACCGCGCCCCGTGCGGGTCGGACAGGAACGCCATCCGCCCCACCCCGGGCACCTCGTCCACCGGCCCGTGCACGGAGCCGCCGCTCGTCTGGCAGCGGGCCGCCGTCGTGTCGCAGTCGGGCACCTCGAAGTACGGCAGCCAGTGGGCCCGGCCGCCCGGCTCCAGCGGCATCAGCCCCGCCATCGCCGAGTCCGCGCCGCCGCCCTCCGGGGAGACGACCGGGTAGGCGAGGTCGCCCATGTCCATGTCCTCGATCCGCCAGCCGAAGACCGACTGGTAGAAGCCGCGGACGCCGTCGGGATCCGGCACGTGCAGCTCCGCCCAGGCCAGCGACCCCGGCTCGGTCACCAGGTCGAGACCGCGCGTGCCGCCCGGCTGCCAGGCGGCGAACTCCGCCCCCGCCGGGTCGGTGAACTGCGCCATCCGCCCCTGCCCCTCGATGTCGAAGGGCCGGGCGCGGACCGTGCCGCCCGCCCGCTGCACCGCTTCGGCGGTGGCGTCGCAGTCGGGCGCGTGGAAGTAGATCATCCAGGCCGGCCCGGACCCCTCCTCCAGCACCGACCCGGCCGCGGCCACCGTCTTGCCGTCGGACTGCCAGAAGCCGTAACCCTCCATGACGGGCTGGAACCTCCAGCCGAACAGGCCGCTGTAGAACTCCGTGGTGGTCTCCAGGTCGAGGCTGCCGAGGTCGACCCAGCACGGGCTGCCCGGCGGGAACTCGGTGGTGAGCATGACGCGCTCCTTGGTCGGGATGTGGTGGCCCGTGCCCCGCTGCGGCCCGAGGTGACGCCACGCGCTTACCCCATCCCTCATGCCCCAGGCGTGACATCCGGCACAATCGAAAATCTGTTTGAGTCGGTGACGTACACTCGGTGGCATGGCTGTATACCAAGCGTCTCTGCTCAGCCTGGACGAAGAGCTCGCCCTGGGGCCGCTCGGCCCGGCGGTCCGCCGCACCGTCCTCGACCGGGGCGCCTGGCTCGACGTGCGGCCCGGCTGGCTGTCGGGGGCCGACGAGCTGTTCGAGAGGCTGGCCGAGTCGGTGCCGTGGAAGGCCGAGCGGCGCAAGATGTACGACCGGGTGGTCGACGTGCCCCGGCTGCTGAAGTTCTACGACGAGGGCGAGACGCTGCCGCACCCGGTGCTCGCCGACGCCAAGCGCGCCCTCGACGACCACTACCGGGAGGAGCTGGGCGAGCCGTTCGCCACCGCCGGGCTCTGCTACTACCGCGACGGCCGCGACAGCGTGGCCTGGCACGGCGACACCATCGGCCGCGGCAGCACCCAGGACACGATGGTGGCGATCCTGTCCGTCGGCTACGCGCGTCCTCTGCTGCTGCGTCCGCGCGGCGGCGGCCCGTCGCTCCGCTACGACCTGGGCCACGGCGACCTGATCGTGATGGGCGGCAGCTGCCAGCGCACCTGGGAGCACGCCGTCCCCAAGACGACCCGTCCCGCGGGTCCCCGGATCAGCATCCAGTTCCGCCCTCGCGGCGTCCGCTAGACGGCCGCCGCGTAGACGAGCGCGCCGTCCCGGGTGAAGGGCACCTGGGTGCCGTTCAGTAGCACCTTCGTGGCCCCCGGCGCGGTGGCACGCGCCTGGTCGGTGCTCGCGGTCAGGCCGCCGCCGTCGATGCGGACGGTGCCGCCGGTCCCGGCGCGCACGGCCACGTCCGGCACCTCGACGGGCGACTTGACCCGGGTGGCACCATCACGACCGTCTGACCCGCGGCGCCGGTCTCGGTGTAGAACATCTTCCCGTCGTAGTCGTACGGCCCGAACGACCGGGACGCCTGCTTGTTCCAGGACTTGCCGTACACGCCCTCGCCGCGCGCGCCCAGGTTCAGCGCGGTCGCCTCGAACGGCGTGGCGCCGCTGACGGGGAGGCGTTCCACGGCGGCCGACGGGTCCGCCGCTCCCGTGGAGGGCAGCAGGAGGGTGCCGAAGGTGGTTCCGCCCGTGACCCGTCTTGACGTACGACGCGTACTCGGCGTCCTGCCACAGGCTCGAGTGCAGGGCCAGGATGGACCGTTCGTGGAGCGCGCGGAGGCTTTGATGTGGGCTCCGATTCGGTCGAAGACCGGGTTGGAGACCAGGTGCGTGATCGACCCCGGGGCCGTCGAATCCTGCGCCTTGTCTCAGCGTCGAGCGCATGTCCTCCGTCCGTCGCCTCCCAGTAGCCGCCGTCGGGGTAGGTCGAGTCGTCGAGCTGCCCCTCCAGGAAGCCGAGAGCGTCGGCGCGCCACTCGCCCGCCACGCGGAACTCGGGGAAGTACACCGCGAGGTGCAGCAGCAGCGGCCAGCGGCCCCGCGAAGGAGAAGCGGGGGAGCTGGACGTAGTACTCCTTGTCGGCGCCGGCCGGCCGCTTCCAGTCGAAACCGCCGGGGTCGCCCTGCCAGGAGTAGGTGTACTGCACGGTGTTGTTCCAGGTACGGGTGTCCTCGTCGAAGGATTCGCCGTTGCCGAACAGCATGACCTGTTTCCTGGCGTCCGCCTTGCCGGTCAGCGTCAGCTCGGCCTTCTTCACCGTGGGCAGCCCGTCGAGGTCGAACCGCAGGCAGGCCTTGCTCGTCGCGGCCGTGAACGGGCCCTTGCCCTGGTCGGCGACCCGCAGCAGGTACTTGTCGCCGTTGACGTTGTCGGGGTGGCCCCGCCCAGATGTGGGTGTCGTCGGCCGGCAGCAGGGTCTTCGCCGAGCCGTCGTCGAAGGTCAGCCGGAGGGTGGGCTTGCCCGGGCAACCGCCGTTCGGCCAGGGCATGGTCGCCAGCCGACAGGGGTCTCGCCTCGGCGGGGGGAGCCTGTCACGAGCAGGGGAGCGCCGAGGAGCAGCACGGCGGCGGTTCTGGTCCAGCACCTGTGAGGACGCACCCGCGCAAGAGTACGAGCGCCCGGTATGCCGGCGCTCACCGGCCCGCGGGCTCGTAGCCGCTACCGGGAAGTGAGCCGCCGGGGCTCGCGGTCCGGACATGCGGAAGCCGGCTCGAGGACCTGATCACACCCCGTACATGAGGAAGCCCCCGGGTGGCCGGGGGCTTGAAGAGGTGGTGGACGATACTGGGATTGAACCAGTGACCTCTTCCGTGTCAGGGAAGCGCTCTCCCGCTGAGCTAATCGTCCATGGAGGTGGAGACGGGATTTGAACCCGCGTGCACGGCTTTGCAGGCCGCTGCCTCGCCTCTCGGCCACTCCACCGGGGCGACCTCTCCGAGCGGAAGACGGGATTCGAACCCGCGACCCTCACCTTGGCAAGGTGATGCTCTACCCCTGAGCCACTTCCGCGTTGTTGCCCGCCTACTGTAGCGAATTTCCCGTCGTTATGCCTCATCGGCGGGCGCGGAGCCCCCGCGAATACCGCTCGTGCGCGGACGTGCGCTACAACTGGCTGGGTGAGGATCGGGCCGATGCAGGTGTGGCCGCCGGTGGTGCTGGCGCCGATGGCGGGCATCACGAACGCGCCGTTCCGCGTGCTCTGCAGGGAGCAGGGCGGCGGGCTGTTCGTGTGCGAGATGATCACCTCGCGGGCCCTGGTCGAGCGGCATCCCAAGACCATGAAGATGATCCGGTTCGCCGAGTCCGAGCGGCCGAGGAGCCTTCAGCTGTACGGGGTGGACCCGCCGACGGTCGGCCGGGCGGTCAAGATGGTCGTCGAGGAGGACCTGGCCGACCACGTCGACCTCAACTTCGGCTGCCCCGTACCCAAGGTCACCAGGCGTGGCGGCGGCGCCGCGCTCCCGTACAAGCGCAACCTGCTGCGGCGCATCCTGCGCGAGGCGGTGGCGAACGCGGGCCCGCTGCCCGTGACCATGAAGATGCGGATGGGCATCGACGACGACCACCTCACCTACCTCGACGCGGGCCGCATCGCGGCCGAGGAGGGCGTGGCGGCGATCGCGCTGCACGCCCGCACCGCGCGCCAGCACTACGGCGGCGAGGCCCGCTGGGACGCCATCGCCCGCCTCAAGGAGGCGGTGCCGGAGATCCCGGTGCTGGGCAACGGCGACATCTGGAGCGCCGACGACGCGCTGCGGATGGCCGCGCGCACGGGCTGCGACGGCGTGGTCGTGGGCCGGGGCTGCCTGGGCCGGCCGTGGCTGTTCCGGGACCTGGAGAACGCGTTCAACGGCAGCGCGGAGCGGGCCAGGCCGTCGCTCGGCGAGGTGGCGAAGGTGATGGCCCGGCACGCCGAGATGATGGTCGCCGCCTTCGACACCGAGCGGTACGCGATCGCCGACTTCCGCAAGCACATCGGCTGGTACTTCAAGGGCTTCACGATCGGCGCGGAGCTGCGCCGCCGGGTGACGACGGCGAACTCGCTCGGCGAGCTGCTGGAGGGCCTGGCCGAGCTGGACCCGGCGCAGCCGTGGCCGCCGAACACCGACACCCCGCGCGGCAAGTCGGGCGAGCGCGGCAAGGTGCACCTGCCGGAGGGCTGGCTCGACGACCCGTGGGACACCGTCGTCCCGGAGGACGCCGAGTCGGACGTCTCCGGCGGCTAGCCGCTCTAGCATCGGGGCATGATCTCCGTACTCTTACTGGCGGCCGCCGTGGCCATCCCCGACGGCTTCATGCTGTACGAGAAGGCCGCCGCCAAGAAGGACGACAATCCGGAACACAGCTGGCGGGTGAGCGCGAAGACGTCCGAACGGCTCGTCGTCAACCCGTGCGACCGGGCGGGCTTCGCCCGGAATGGGCGCAAGGCCGCCAAGACCGTCATCTATACGGCCGTGCCCGACTACTTCAAGGCCGAGCAGGTCGTCCTCTACACGTCGAAGGCCAGGGCCAGGAAGGCGATGCGGGACGTCCGGGCCGCCGTCCGCGCCTGCGGCACCCGGGGCTACCGCTTCAGCGTCAAGCGCCGCAAGCTCGGCGACGAGTCGCTGGCCGTCACCGGCCAGGTCTATCGCGGCGGGAAGCCGTCCATCGGCGGCCAGCGCGCCATCGTGACCCGGCGGGCGAACGCGCTGGTGATCTATACGGTCGCGGGGGAGTGGGGCCCGCCCAGGTCCGCGGATTTCAAGATGCAGATCAAGGACAGCAGGAGAATGCTCGGCAAGATCTGCAAGATCGCAAACTGCTGAAAACCCCAAATCGTGAAATGTCACGAGCTTGGGACATTGTCATGACGAGACGCCGAACATCGACAGACCATTATGAATTAACAGGCGTGTGCCGGAATGCCCTTGCCAGTCCATTCCGGCACACGACTTTTTCTTGCCCGCCGGGCCCGCACGCCCGGCGGTGACGTGCTCCCGCCGGGAGCCGGGCTGCTCTTCGCGGGGGCCGGCCCGGGACCCGGCGACCCCCCACCCTCCTTAAAGACAACCCGTAAAGACGCAGACCCCCGCGCGACATCTCCCCGTAACAGGCCGGTCGTACGGTCGCGGCATGCGGATCGCGGTCGACGACCTCACCGGCGACGACATCGCCGAGTTCCTGGCCGAGCACGTGCGGGAAATGCTCGCCACCTCGCCCCCGGAGAGCAAACACGCCCTCGACCTCGACGGGCTGCGCCGCCCCGAGATCACGTTCTGGTCCGTACGGGACGACGGCGCCCTCGTCGGCTGCGGCGCGCTCAAGCGGCTCGACGCCCGCCACGCCGAACTCAAGTCCATGCGCACCGCCCGCGCCCGCCGGCGCGGCGGTGTGGCGTCCTTCCTGCTGCGCCACATCATCGCCGAGGCCCGGCGGACGGGGTTCGCCCGGCTGAGCCTCGAGACCGGCTCGGCCCCGTTCTACCTGCCCGCGCGGAGGCTGTACGAGAAGTTCGGCTTCGCCTACTGCGAGCCGTTCGCGGATTACCGCCCCGACCCGCACAGCGTCTTCATGACCAGGCTCACAGCCGGTTGAGGCCCTGCACGTGGATGACCGCGTGCCCCTCCTCGTCGGAGGCCGTCAGGTCGACCTGGGCGTCGATGCCCCAGTCGCCGTGACCCTCCGGGTCCTTCACCGTCTGGCGGACCTTCCACACGCCGGGCTCCTCCTCGATGCGCAGCAGCGCGGGCCCCCGCGCGTCCGCGTCGGTCAGGATCTCCTCGTGCTCGTCGTAGTAGGCGTCCAGCGCGGCGCCCCAGTCGACGTCCGGAGCCAGCTCCTCCAGCTCCTCCTCCTTCTCCAGCGCGCAGAGCTCGACCAGCCGGAACATGGCGTTGCGCACCAGCACCCGGAAGGCCCGCGGGTTGCCGGTGACCGGGCGCACCTTGGTCTCCAGCTGCTCGCGCCGCTCCAGCGCCTCCTCCGGGTGGGCGAGCTGCTCCCACTCGTCGATCAGGCTGGAGTCGACCTGACGCACCAGCTCGCCCAGCCACTCGATCAGGTCGACCAGGTCGTCGGTCTTCAGATGCTCGGGGACGGTCCGCGACAGCGTCCGGTAGGCGTCGGCCAGGTAGCGCAGCACCGTGCCCTCGGACCGGGCCAGCTCGTAGTACTGGATGTACTCGGCGAACGTCATCGCCCGCTCGTACATGTCGCGCACCACCGACTTGGGGCTGACGGTGTAGTCGCCCACCCACGGGTGGCCGCGCCGGTAGGTCTCGTACGCGCCGAGCAGCAGGTCCTCCAGCGGCATCGGGTACATGACCTCGGCGAGCGCCTCCATGCGCTCCTCGTACTCGATCCCGTCGGCCTTCATCTCCGCCACGGCCTCGCCGCGCGCCTTCTTGAGCTGGGCCGACAGGATCTGGCGCGGGTCGTCCAGGATGGACTCCACGATCGACACCATGTCGAGGGCGTAACTGGGCGACTCGGGGTCGAGCAGTTCGAAGGCGGCCAGCGCGAAGGTCGACAGCGCCTGGTTGAGCGCGAAGTCCTCCTGGAGGTCGATCGTCAGCCGGGCGCGGCGGCCCTGCTCGTCGGGCTCGGGCAGCTGCTCGACCACGCCGCCGGCCAGCAGCGACCGGTAGATCGCGATGGCCTGGCTGATGTGGCGCCGCTGCCGCTTGCGGTCCTCGTGGTTGTCGGTCAGCAGGTGCTTCATCGCCTGGAAGCAGTCGCCCGGCCGGTTGATGACGGCCAGCAGCATCGCGTTGCTCACCTTGAACCGCGACTGCAGCGGCTCCGGCTCGGCCTGCTGGAGCTTCTGGAACGTCTCCTCGCTCCAGCCGACGAAGCCCTCCGGCGGCTTCTTGCGGGCGTAGCCGCGCCGCCGCTTCGGATCGTCGCCGATCTTGGCCAGCGCGCGGGCGTTCTCGATGTCGTGCTCGGGGGCCTGGCAGGCGACGTACCCGATGGTGTCGAACCCGGCCCGGCCGGCCCGGCCGGCGATCTGGTGGAACTCGCGGGCGCGCAGCCGCCGCACCTTGTTGCCGTCGTACTTCGACAGCGCGGTGAACAGCACGGTACGGATCGGCACGTTGACGCCGACGCCGAGCGTGTCGGTGCCGCAGATGACCTTGAGCAGCCCGGCCTGGGCCAGCCGCTCCACCAGCCGCCGGTACTTGGGCAGCATGCCGGCGTGGTGGACGCCGATGCCGTGGCGGACCAGCCTCGACAGGGCCCGGCCGAAACGGGTGGTGAACCGGAAGCCGCCGATCATCTCGGCGATCGCTTCCTTCTCGGCCTTGGTGCACATGTTGATGCTCATCAGCGACTGGGCCCGCTCCATGGCGGCCGCCTGGGTGAAGTGCACCACGTAGACGGGGGCCTGACCGGTGGTCAGCATCTCCTCCAGCGTCTCGTGCAGCGGCGTCATCCGGTAGGAGTAGACCAGCGGCACGGGCCGCTCGGCGTTCTTGACCACCGCCGTCGGGCGGCCGGTGCGCCGGGTCAGGTCGCGCTCGAACATCGTCACGTCGCCGAGCGTCGCCGACATCAGGACGAACTGCACGTGCGGCAGCTCCAGCAGCGGCACCTGCCAGGCCCAGCCGCGGTCGGGCTCGGCGTAGAAGTGGAACTCGTCCATCACCACCTGGCCGATGTCGGCCTGGGCGCCGTCGCGCAGCGCCACGTTGGCCAGGATCTCGGCGGTGCAGCAGATGATGGGGGCGCCCGGGTTGACGCTGGCGTCGCCGGTCATCATGCCGACGTTCTCGGTGCCGAACACGGCGCACAGGTCGAAGAACTTCTCCGACACCAGCGCCTTGATCGGCGCGGTGTAGAAGGTGCGCTGGTCGCGGGTCAGCGCGGTGAAGTGGGCGCCGGCCGCGACCAGGCTCTTGCCGGACCCGGTCGGGGTCGCCAGGATCAGGTTGCTGCCCGAGACCACCTCGATCAGCGCCTCCTCCTGGGCGGGGTAGAGAGTGAGCCCCCTCTCGGCGTTCCAGGAGGCGAACGCTTCGTAGATGGTGTCGGGATCGGCGTCGATCTCTTCGGGCAGGCGGTCGATGAGAAGGCTCACACCTCTATCCTGCCGAAGCCCGCGGGGTGGTGGGGACATCGGCCGGTCCGGAGCGGGTCAGCCAGAGCCCGCCGCCGATCGCGGCGACCGCCGCCACCGGCGCCGCCCCCGGCGCGAACCCCGCCACGGTCAGCGTCAGCAGCCCGCCCCCGACCAGCGCGGACGCGGCCAGCACGGTACCCCACCCGGCGGCCCGGTAACCGAACGCGGGCGGCGCCTCGTACCGGGAGAAGCACCGCATCAGCGGCCAGAGCACCAGGCACAGCAGCCCGAACCAGAGCGGCCACCCCGCGAACCAGCCCCCGCTGCCCGGCACCGGCGTCCCGGCGCCCAGCCCCACCACCACCACGCCCGTCACCGCGAACAGCGCGGGCATGTGCCACAGGTACGCGGTCATCATCCGCGGCCCCGCCCAGGCGAGCACCCGCCGCAGCGGCAGCCGCAGGATCCGCTCCCGCAGCAGCACGGCCAGCCCCACCTGGCCGAACCCGACGGCCATGACCGCCAGGGTGGGCGGCGCCATGTTCGACATCGCCTCCCCGGGCAGCCCCACCATGCTCGCCGGGTACGGGCCGGACCCCACCAGCAGCGCCGCCGCCCCGTACCCGCAGGCCGCGATCAGGCCCGGCCGGGCCAGCCGCCCGTCCGCGTACAGGAACCCGAGCTGGTGCACCGCCAGCCAGACGAAGACCACGTTCAGGTAGCCGACAGCGTCGATCCCGGACGCGAACCGGGCCACGTCCGTCAGCACCGCCCCGCCGGCCAGCGCCGCCGGGACGCGCGCCCCGTACCGCTCGTGCAGCCCCAGCAGGTACGGGGTCGCGACCACGGCGATCAGGTAGACGGCGAGGAACCAGAGCAGCTGGCCCGTCAGCCGCGCCCCCACCTGCAGCGGCTGCTCCGGCACGCCCAGCGCGAGCAGCAGATGCGGCAGCGGGATCCAGACCGCCGCCAGCGGCAGCAGCGGCCAGGCCAGCCGCCGCACCCGGCCCGCCACCCAGCGCGGCCCGGCGGCGGGGGAGCGGCCGAAGCTGATCGCGTTCGCCGCCCCGCCCGCGAAGAACACCAGCGGCATCACCTGGCTGATCCACGTCACCACCCACAGCCCCGGCGCGGCCAGCGCGTTGCCGGTGGTCAGCCGGGCGCCGTCGTAGCCGAGCACCGGGATGGACCAGTGCTGCAGCACCACCAGCGCCAGCCCGGACACCCGCAGGATGTCGATGAACGGGTCGCGCGCGGCGGCCGGCGCCGGGCGGGGACGCTCCAGCAGGACGGTCATGGGGACGCCTCGATTCGTCGGGGTGGGGACGCCGTCAAGGCTTCCGTCCGCGGCCGCCCGGCACATTGCCGCGCACCGCCGTCTCGGGGTAGGGCTGTCCCTACCACCAGGCCACCGGCAGACCGGGTCGAAACGGGCGCGGCGCGGCTCTAGCGTGGAAGCCATGCGTTCCCTCACCCGGCAGGTGCTGCTGGATACCCGCTACACGCTCGTGGGCTTCCCCGCGACCGTGCTCGCCTTCGCGATCTCGCTCGTCGGCCTGGCCGCCGGCCTGGGCGGCGTGGTCGTGTGGATCGGCCTGCCGATGCTGGCCGGGACGATGCTGGCGGCCCGCGGGTTCGCCGACGCCGAACGCGCCTGGCTCTCCGACGTGCTCCGGCGCCCGCCCGTACGCCCCCGCTACCGCCCGGCGCCGCCGGGCGCGGGCCGCGTCCGCCGGATGCTCAACCCGCTCATGAGCGGCCAGTACTGGCTCGACCTGCTGCACGCGATCGTGAACTTCCCGCTCGCGCTGCTGTCGTTCGTGCTCACCGCCGTCTTCTGGGCGGTGCCCACGGGCGGCCTGACCTACCCGCTCTACGGGATCGTCACCTCGCGCATCCCCGGCAACGTCGAGCTGCCCGAACTGCTCGGCCTCGGCGACGGCTACCTGGTCAACGTGGTCTTCTACGTGGCGGTCGGGCTGCTGTTCCTGCTGATCCTGCCGTTCATGGTGCGCGGCTCGGCGCTGCTGCGCGCCGGGCTCGGCAGGGCGCTGCTCACCGGCGTGGCCGAGCTGCAGGAACGCATCGACGACCTGGCCGAGGGCCGCGCCGCCGCCGTCTCCGCCGAGGCCAACGCGCTGCGCAAGCTGGAGCGCGACATCCACGACGGCCCCCAGCAGCGGCTGGTGTCGCTCGCCATGGACCTGTCGCGGGCGCAGCGGCAGCTCGCCAAGGACCCCGAGGCCGCCCAGGACACGCTCAAGTCGGCGATCACCGCCACCCGGGAGACGCTGGACGAGCTGCGCGCCCTGTCGCGCGGCATCGCGCCGCCCATCCTGTCCGACCGCGGCCTCGCGCCCGCCCTCGCCGCCCTCGCCGGGCGCTGCACCGTCCCCGTCGAGCTGGACGTCCGCGTCACCGGCAGGTACGACGCGGCGGTCGAGAACGCCCTCTACTTCGTCGTCGCCGAATCGCTCACCAACGTCGCCAAGCACAGCCAGGCCACCGTCTGCACCGTCCGGCTCGTCCACACCGATGATCGTCTGGTGCTCACCATCGGGGATGATGGGGTCGGCGGCGCGCACGTCGCCAAGGGACACGGTCTCGCCGGGCTGGCCGACCGGCTCCGCGCCGTCGACGGGGAGCTCGCGGTGAGCTCGCCCGAAGGCGGGCCGACGGTGATCGTAGCGGAGGTGCCGTGCGCGTAGTCGTGGCCGATGACGCCGTGCTCATCAGGGAGGGCCTGGTCAGGCTGCTCGAAGAGTTCGGCTGCGAGGTGGTCGCGGCCGTCGGCGACGGCGACGCCCTCGTCGAGGCCGTCGCCGAGCACCGGCCGGACGTGTCCGTGGTGGACGTGCGGATGCCGCCGTCCTTCACCGACGAAGGGCTGCGCGCCGCCGTGCGGGCCCGGGAGCGGGTGCCGGGGGCGCCGGTGCTCATCCTGTCGCAGTACGTCGAGGTGTCCTACGCCGACGACCTGCTCGCCGACGCCAGAGGCGCGGTCGGCTACCTGCTGAAGGACCGGGTCGTCGACGTGGACGAGTTCCTGGAGGGCCTGCGGCGGGTCGCCGCGGGCGGGACCGTGTTCGACCCGCAGGTGGTGTCGCAGCTGATGGTACGCAGACGCAGGGACGACCCGCTCGCCTCGCTGACCCCGCGCGAGCGGGAGGTGCTGGGCCTGATGGCGGAGGGCAAGTCCAACCCCGCCATCGGCAGGCAGCTCGTCGTCAGCGACGGCGCGGTGGAGAAGCACATCAGGAGCATCTTCAACAAGCTCGGCCTCTACGCCGACGACACCGACCAGCACCGCCGGGTTCTCGCAGTGCTGGCGTATCTGCGTTCCTGATGTCGCCGATGGTGTGAACGGCGGCGCCCCGCCGGGCCTGCCCCGGAGGCGGCCGGAGCAGCTGGCGTGCCCGCGGACGGGGCAGCCGGAACCGGGCCCGCTTCCGGGCGGCGCGTCCCGCCCGTCAGCCCCCACTCGGCCCGGTCATCCCCTTTCGTCGCCGGCCGGTCCGCGCGTGTGCCGCGCGGACCTGGCCGCCCGGCTCTCAGCCGAGCGCTTCGACCAGCTTCTTGCGCTGCTGGCTGCCCAGGCCGCCGAGGCGGCGCTTCTCGTCGACGCCGGCCTCCTCCATCAGCGCGGTGGCCTTGGCCGGGCCGACGCCCTTCACGGCGCGCAGCGCCTGCGACACCTTGATCTTCTTCGCGATGTCGTCGTCACGCTCCAGCAGCTGCGAGAACGTCATCTCGCCCGCCTTGACCTTCGCCAGCAGCGCGGTCCGGGCGGCCCGCGCCTCCGCGGCCTTCTCCAGCGCGGCCTTGCGTTGCTCGGGGGTGAGTGTTGGAAGTGCCATCTGTTGTTCTCTCCTCGGGGAGTTAACGATCGGGTGTTCTGTTACCCGTAGTGCAGTGGCTAATCATGGCGGATACCAGCGGGTCGTGTAACGGAAAGCGCCGCTCAACGTGTGCGTCGCGTCACGGCGGCGTGTTGGTCGCCCGCCGGGGCGTGCCCGTGTGCGTGCTTGTGCCGCACTCCGTCCCGCCGTGACCTCCCTTCCCGCGTCTGCCGGGCCGGGTGGTGGCTGGACGGCCTCTGACCAGGCACGATGTGGTCGAAACCGGGGTGTGTGTACGTGCGATCATGGCGCGGTCCCTGGCCCCGGCGCTCGCGGGAACCTCTCACCCTTCGGGCTGGAGGCCTGTTACACCCTCGAAGGCCCGGTTTTCGCCCTGAAGCGTGGTTTTTATCACACTATGTTTCCGGGCGTGTCGTGCGCTGCCAGGCCGTCAGCCCGGCCGGGGTGAGGAACTCGTCGAACACCGCCTCCATCGCCCCCAGCAGCGCCCCGCGCCCGCCCAGCTCCGACGGCGCGATCGGCGGCGGGCACTCCCTGCGGATCGTCATCAGGCCCGGCTCGCACGCCCCGGCCAGCTCCGCCCCGGCCCTTTCGGCCAGCTCCACGCCCAGCCCGGACAGCGTCACCACCTCGGGATCGTGCGCGTTCACCAGCGCGGCGATCCCCCTGCCCAGAGCGCGCGCCCCGGCCAGCACCGCCTCCCGCGCCCGCGCGTCCCCCTCCTGAGCCCGCGCCAGAATCTCCCCGGCCCGGTCACGCCCCCGTCCGCCCCCGTACTCCAGCCCCAGCTGCCGCAGCAGCGCGTTCACGCCCACATCCAGGCTCCAGCACCCCCGCGCCCCGCACATGCAGGGCGCGTCACCCCCGGTCAGCGGCATGTGCCCGAACTCGGCCCCGGACCCGCTCGTCCCGCCCAGCGGCCGCCCGCCGACCACCAGCACCCCGCCGAGGTCGAAGTCCACATGCAGATGCAGCCCCACCCGCACCCCGCGCAACCGCCCCCGCCGCGCCTCGGCCAGCCCGGCCAGCGCCGTGTCATTCCCCACCCGCACAGTCACCCACCCGGACCCGGGAAGCCACACCGCCCCGCGCGGTGTGTCTGCGTGCTCGGGTGTCAAGGAGGAGAGGGGCGCCGCCTGCTTCTCTCCCGCCCCACCCGGCGCCCCTCTTGAAGGGGCGTGCGGTGTATCTGCGCGTTCGGGTGTCACGGAGGGGAGGGGCGCCGCCTGCTTCTCTCCGGGTCCACCCGGCGTCCCGCCTGGACGGGCGTGTGGTGTGTCTGTGCGCTCGGGCGTTACGGAGGGGTGGAGTGCCGTCTGCTTCTCTCCCGGCTGGTGTGGGGGAGTTCCATCGACCGGCGCGTCCTGTGCTTCTCCGGGGTGGGGAGGCTGGGACGCCAGGAGGGTGGGGACGTCGACTGAGCGCCAGCGGAGGTGGGGGACGTCCACGCGGCCGTCGGGGCGGACCGGGCCTGCTACGGCGACGCCCACCCCGATGACGCGGCCCGCGTAGCGGGTGGCGTGGGTGCGGAGGGCTGTGCCGAGGGTGGCGAGGGCGTCCTGCGGGGTGCCGTCGTGGGGGCGGGTCTCCAGGACGGTGACCCGGCCGCCCAGTTCGCAGGCCACCAGTTCCCAGGCGTCTTCCCGGACGTCGGCGGCGAGGGCGACCGGTCCGCGGGGGTGGGGGCCCGGCACCATCGTGGGGCGTCCTCTGGCGTGTTCGGCCGTGGGTTCCTCGTGCAGCAAGAAGTCCTCGGTCAGGCCGCTCACCAGCACCGAGGCGGTTCCCCGGGCCAGGCCCAGCTCGCGGGTCAGCTGGGCGCGCGTCTTGGCGGCGGCGCCGTCGTGGACGGCGCGCAGCAGCCGGACGCTGTTGTGGGTGCGCAGCTGCCCGCTCGTGGTCGCTCCGTTCTCAGCCATCGTGAAACCTATTATGCTCTGGCCGTGAACAAAATCGACGCGCGACGCGCCCGGATCGGTGTCTTCGGCTTCTTCGTGCTGAGCGGGTTCGTCATGGGGTTGTGGGCGGCGGGCCTGCCGTCGCTGAACGAGCGGCTGGACCTCGGGCCGGGCCGGCTCGGCAGCGTCCTGCTCCTGGTCTCCGGCGGCGCGCTGGTGTCGATGCTGGCGGCCGGGCCGCTCGTGGACCGGTTCTCCAGCCGGGTCGTCTGCTGGTTCGCCGGGCCGGTCTCGGCGCTGGCGCTGCTCGGGCCCGCGCTCGCGCCCGGGTACGGCGCGCTGGCCGCGCTGGCCGTGCTGTTCGGCCTGGCGCTGGGCGTGGTCGAGGTGGCCATGAACGCCCACTCGGTCGAGGTCGAGCGCCGCTACGGAAGGCCGATCATCTCGGCCTTCCACGGCACCTGGAGCCTGGGCGGCGCGGCGGCCGGCGCGCTGACGGCGCTGGCCCTGGGGGCGGGCGCGGACGCCCAGGTGCTCCTGGTGGCGGGGGCGGTCGTGGTGCCGCTGCTGTTCGTGCCCGCCTCCCGCCTGCTGCTGAAGGACCCGCCCGCCCAGCCCGGCCCGGAGAGCGGCGGCGACCGGCCCGCGGGGGCCGTGGGCTGGTGGCTGCTGGGCCTGCTCGGCCTGGCCGCGTTCGCCGGGCACCTGGCCGAGGGCGCCGCCATCGACTGGGCCGCCCTGCACGCCCGCTGGATCCTGGACGCCGACCCGGCCGCCGCGCCTCTCGCGTACACGGTCTTCGCGGTGGCCATGACGACCGTCCGGCTGCTGGGCGACCCCATCCGCGCCCGGCTCGGCTCCGAGCGGACGATCCGGCTCGCCGGTCTCCTCGCGACCTGCGGGTACGCCCTCGTGCTCGTCTCCCCGGCGGCCGGTGCGCTGGCCACGGTCTGCGCCTGGACCGGCTGGGCGCTGGCCGGGGTGGGCCTGGCGACGGTCGTCCCGGTGATCTTCAGTGCGGTCGGCGCCGCGGGCGGCCCGGTGGGCAAGGCGCTGGCCCTGGTCACGGCCTGCGGCTACACCGGGCTGCTGGCCGGGCCCGCGATCGTCGGCTATGTCGCCGAGTCGTTCTCGCTGCCGGTGGCGCTGATCGTCCCCGGGGTCCTGTCGGCCGTGGTCGCCCTGGCAGGGGCCCCCTCCGTACGGGCGCTGACCAGGAAGAACCCGGCCCCGGTGCCCGTCGCCGACTGACGCCCGGCATGCCCCGAAATGCGTGATGAGATCGTGACTTGACCGGGCGAGCTGGAAGCTAGTTACATGGCGCGCACATCGTAAACGTTTACAGGAAGATGGACAGCCTTGGCCGACGGACCCACGATCACCACGATCGCCGAGCGCGCCGGTGTGTCGATCGCCTCGGTTTCGCGGGTGCTCAACGGCCTGCCGACCCGGCAGGAGACCGTCCGCAAGGTGATGGCCGCCGCCGAGGAGCTCGGGTACGTGCGCAACGCCGTCGCCCGCTCCCTGAAGTCCCGCCGCACCCACCAGATCGCCTTCGCGATGGCCGACATCGGCAACCCCGCCTACCTGGCCATGCTCCGCCAGATCCAGCCGGTGCTCAAAGCCGCCGGCTACCGCCTCGTCCTGCACTCCACCGACGCGGTGGTGGCCGACGAGATCGACGTCCTGCACAGCCTCGGCGAGCGGTACGTGGACGGGCTGATCATGAGCCCGCTCCGCGTCACCCGCCGGCACCTGGACATGCTGGCCGCCGCCCGCGCCCCCGTGGTGATCATCGGTTCGGTGCCGGAGGGCACCCCCGTGGACAACGTCCGGGCCGACTCGCGCACCGGCGTGCAGCTCGCCGTCCGCCACCTGTACGGGCTCGGCCGCCGCACCATCGGCATGGTCAACGGCCCGACCGACACCGTGCCGGGCGCCGCCCGCGGGGCCGCGTACCGGGAGGCGCTGGAAGAGCTCGGTCTCCCGTACGACGAGGACCTGGTCGAGATCGGCGACTTCTACCGCGCCGAGGGCGGCCGGGCCGTGGCGGCGCTGCTGCGGCGGCGGCCCGACGTCGACGCGCTGATGTGCGCCAACGACCTGATCGCGCTCGGCGCGCTGGACGTGCTGCGCGCGGCCGGTCGGCGGGTGCCGCAGGACGTCGCGGTGGTCGGCATGGACGACACCGACCTGGCGGCGGCCTCCTGGCCGTCGCTGACCAGCGTCTCGCTCGGCTCGGCCGAGCGCGGCAAGGCCGCCGCCGAGCTGCTGCTCGACCGGCTGAAGAACGGCGACAGGGAGCCCCGCCGGGTGACCGTGCCGCCGCGGCTGGCGGTGCGGGCTTCCACGACGGGGGAGGAGCCCGCACCGTTACCCCCGCCCGGTGCGGAGAGGGGACGGCCGTGACCGCCGTCGCCACCGGGCGGCACCGGCGGGGCATGTCACGCCAGACCCGCGAGCTGTGGGTGCTCCTGCTGCCGGCGCTGGTTCCGGTGCTGGTCTTCAGCGTCGGCCCGCTGCTGTACGGGATCGGGCTGGCGTTCACCGACGCCCAGGGAGGCAGGAACCGCGTCACCGGCTTCTCCGGGCTGGACAACTTCGCCAGGCTGTTCACCGACAGCATGTTCTGGCAGTCCATGCAGGTCGGGCTGATCTGGGCGGTCTCGGTGACCGTGCTGCAGTTCCTCGCCGGGCTGGGGCTGGCGCTGCTGCTCAACGAGCGGCTGGCGCTGCGCGGCGTGGCGCGGGTGCTGGCCCTGGTGCCGTGGGCGATGCCGCCCGTGGTGATCGGCCTGATGTGGCGGCTGGTCTACCACCCGGACGCCGGCATCGTGAACAGCACGCTCGGCACCGACATCAACTGGCTGGCCGACTTCTCCTGGGCGCTGCCCGCCGTCGTCCTCATGGGCGTCTGGAGCGGCATGCCGCAGACCACCGTGGTGCTCCTGGCCGGGCTGCAGAACGTGCCCAAGGAGCTGTACGAGGCGGGCGCCATCGACGGGGCGGGCACCTGGAACAGGTTCCGGGACATCACGCTGCCCCAGCTCCGGCCGGTCATCGTCGCCATCACCTCGCTCAACTTCGTGTGGAACTTCAACCAGTTCAGCCTCGTCTACGTGCTCACCCAGGGCGGGCCGGGCGGCCGCACGAGACTGCCGATGCTGTTCGCCTACGAGGAGGCGTTCCAGTACGGCTTCTTCGGCTACGCGGCCTCGCTCGGCGTCACCATCATGATCGTCGTGCTCGGCCTGCTCGGCGTGTACCTGTGGCGGCAGCTGAGGGAGGCGTCGTGAGAAGGATCTCCCAGTACGCGGCGCTCCTGCTCTACCTGGTCTTCCTGGCCTTCCCGCTGATCTGGATGCTGTCGACGTCGCTCAAGACGCCGCAGGAGATGGCGAGCCTGAACCCGGCCTGGATCCCCAGGGAGCCGACGCTGGCCAACTACGCCGACGCGTTCGGCGAGCAGGACCTGGTCGGGGCCGGGCTGCGCAGCCTGATCGTGGCCGTGGCCAGCTCGTTCCTGACCGTCACGGTCGCGCTGCCCGCCGCCTACGCGCTGGCCCGCTACCGGGGCGTGCTCAAGCGGATCGCGCTCGGGTGGGTGCTGGTCAGCCAGGTCTTCCCGTTCATCCTGATCATCATCCCGCTCTTCATGGTCATGCGGGAGCTCGACCTGGTCAACTCGCTGACGGGGCTGGTCGCGGTGCACGTGACGTTCACGCTGCCGTTCGCGCTCTGGATGCTCCAGGGCTACGTCCGCTCGGTGCCGCGCGAGCTGGAGGAGGCCGCGGCGGTGGACGGGGCCGGCCGCATGCGGGCGATCGCCGCTGTGGTCGCCCCGCTGCTGGCCCCGGGCGTGGTGGCGACCTTGCTCTTCTCGTTCATCTCGTCGTGGAACGAGTTCCTGTTCGCGCTCGTGGTCCTGAAGGACCCGGACGTGATGACGCTCCCGCTGACGCTGGTGCGGTTCACCGGACCAGAGGGAGTGGCACGGCTCGGCCCGCTGGCGGCGGCCTCCCTCGTCGCCACGATTCCGAGCTTGATCTTTTTCGCGATCATCCAGCGCCGGCTCAGATCAGGCCTGATGGCCGGTGCTGTGAAGGGCTAGGAGGCTCAGATGGGTAAGAAGTTAGCGCTGGCCGCGGTGGCGATCGCCGTGCTGGCCACCGGGTGCGGTGGTGGGGGAACCGGTAAGTCCTCGGACGGGCCGGTGAAACTCGACTTCCTCAGCCTGGCCTGGCAGAAGGAGTCGGTGGAGGCCAACAAGGCGATCGTCGAAGAGTGGAACAAGGCCAACCCGGAGATCCAGGTCACCTACGTCCAGGGGAGCTGGGACAACGTCAACGACCAGCTCGTCACCTCCTTCGAGGGCGGTGACGTGCCGGACGTCTTCCACAACGACTCGCCCGCGCTGGCCGGATTCGCGTCCAAGGGCTACCTGCTCGACCTGAAGGACAAGCTGCCCGCCTCGCTGCGCGACGACATCCCGCAGGCCGCCTGGGACACGGTCACCTTCGACGACGGCAGCGGCGGCGAAGGCGTCTTCGGCGTGCCGTTCCTGCAGGAGTCGCAGGTCATCATCGCCAACAAGAAGCTCCTCGACGAGGCCGGGGTGCGCATCCCGACCCCCGCCGAGCCGTGGACCTGGAACGAGTTCGGCGAGGCGAGCAGGAAACTCACCAAGGACGGCACGTACGGCGTCGCCTGGCCGATGAAGTCCCCGGTCAACAAGGTGCTGAACCTGGCGCTGAACTTCGGCGGCACCTTCTTCGAGACCTCCGGCGGCAAGACCACCGTCAAGGTCGGCCCCGAGGAGAAGGCGGTCCTGCAGCGCATCCACGACCAGCTCCACAAGGACAAGACGGCCGACCCGTCGGCGCTCGGCATGGGCACCGCCGACCCGCTGCCCGGCTTCTTCGCCGGCAAGTACGCGATGCTCCCGGTCGGCGTCTACCTGCGCCAGCAGGTGGCCGAGCAGGCCCCCGACGGCTTCGAATGGGTGACCCTGCCGCCGCTCAAGGGCACCACCTCCAACCAGGGCGCGGTCTCGCAGACCCTGTCGGTGCCCGCCGACAGCAAGCACCAGGAGCAGGCCGTCGAGTTCATCTCGTTCTTCCTCAACGGCAAGAACCAGGCCCGGCTCGCCAAGGGCGACTGGCTGCTGCCCACCTCCCAGGAGGCCGCGTCCGACCCGTCGATCACCAGCCCCGAGAACGGCTGGGACGTGGCGACCGCCTCCGCCAAGGACCTCGTGGTGGCGCCGTTCCTCAAAGTGAACGGCTACGACGAATGGAAGAGCAAGGTGGCCACGCCGGTGCTGCAGGAGTTCCTGGCGAACAAGATCTCCCTGGACGAGGCGGCCGGCAAGCTCGTCGAGGAGGGCAACCAGGTGCTGGAGCGGTACCAGCGGTGACCCATCGCGACAGGGCCCGGGGGTGTCTGCTCGGCCTGGCGGCCGGCGACGCCCTCGGGGCGCCCGCCGAGAACCTCACGCCCGAGCAGATCCGCCGCCGGTGGGGGCGGCTCACCGAGATCGAGGGCGGCGGCACCGACGACACCGAGTACGCCATATTCGCCGCCGGGCTGCTGGTGGCGCACGGCCACGGGCTCACCGCCGAACTGGTCGCCGCCGCCTACCGGGACCTGGTGATCCCCGCCGTCACCGGGCCGATGCGCGGGGCCGGGTTCTCCGAGCTCGGCACCGTCCAGGCGCTCCGGCGCGGGCTGGAACCGCCGATGACCGGGCTGATCCACCAGCACGGCTGGTCCGACGGGCTCGCCATGCGGGCCGCCCCGTACGGAGTGTTCTGCCCGGGAGACCCGGTGGAGGCCGCGCGGCTGGTGACCGAGGACGGCCGGGTCAGCCAGTCGGGCGAGGGCATCCTCGGCGGGCGCGCCGTCGCCGGGGCCGTCGCCGCCGCCATGGCCGGGGCCGATCCGGCGCAGGTGATCGAGGCGGCCCTGTCCGTGGTGCCCGCCGACTCGTGGACGGCCCGGAACGTCGTCCGCGCCCGCGCCGCGCTCACCGCCGCCGACCCCGCCCAGGCCCTGCACGACGCGGTCGTGGCCCGTCACTACCCGTGGACCGACGTCGCCCCCGAGGCCGTCGCGCTGGCCCTGTCCGCCTGCCTGCACGGCGGCGGCGACGTGGAGGCATCCGTCACGTTCGCGGTGAGCCTGGGCAGGGACGCCGACACCATCGCCGCCATCGCCGGCGCCGTCGCGGGCGCGGGCCAGGGCGAATCCGGCGTCCCGGCCCGCTGGGCGGCCCGCATCGGCCCGGCCACCGGCAAATGCCTCCCGGTCGTCGCGGGGCGGCACGTCCTGGACGTGGCGGACGAACTCGTCACGGCTCACGACCGCGCGAGGTCCGCAGGTGGGGGAGAGGCAGGCCCGGCGGGGTCGTCGGCCTCCGCTGGGGCTCGGCGAGGCGTGGCGGCGTCCGCAGATGGGGGTGGGGGAGAGGTGAACCCGGCAGGTCCGATGACGCAGGCCGCCGGGAACGACGAGCGGGTGGAAGGGCTGTAGGGCGGATGAGGGGGGACAGGGTCGCAGGGGCCGTTGTCGGGCTCGCTGTGGGTGATGCGGCGGGGTGGCCTGCGGCCAGGCACCGGGCGGCGCTGCATGCGGCGTGGAGCCGCCGGTTGTATCGGGAGCTTGACGCGTTCGCCGAGGAGCATCGGGTGACGACGCTGCCGGTGCCGTTCGCGCTGAACCAGCCGACCGCGCCGCTGGCGGTCGGGCCGTCCGACGATGCCGAATGGCTCGCTTGGACAATCCTCACGATGAGGACGCCGCGGGCCGACGCGTTCAGGGCGCTGGCCGGGCGCGACGACATCCGGGCCAGGATCTCGGTCGTCACCGCGCTGGACAATCTCGCCAAGGGTGTCGAACCGCCCGCCAGCGGTCACGACAATCCGCACTACTTCGACGACGCCGCCGCCGTCAGGGCCGTCGCCTTCGGTCTGCGCGGCGCTGATCCCGATGAGGACGCCCAGGTCACCAACGCCGGTGACGGTCTGCTGGGCGCTCGGGCGATGGCCGCCGCCGTGGCCGAGGCCGTCACCACCGGATCGGCGGCCAAGGCCGTCGCCGCCGCGCTCGACGTACTGCCGGAAGACACCGCGATCGGCCGGAACGCCCGCCTGGCGCTGGACGCCGCCCGTGCGGCGGGCGACCCGTTCGGCGCGGTGCCCGCGCTGGACGCCGCGCTCCTCGACCACGTCTACAGCTACGGGGTGGGCGCCGCGCTGACCGTGCCGGCCGCGCTCGCCCTGACCGAGGTGTCGGACGGCGCGCTCGGCCGGGCCGTGCCCGCCGCCGCGTGCCTGCCGTCGCTGGCCGACTCCGCCCCCGCGCTCACCGGCGCGCTCACGGGAGCCTGCGGAGGATACGGCGCGATCCCGCGAGGATGGGTCGCGCCGGCCCGCACGCTGGCGGGCTGTTGCCTGCCGGAGCTGGCGGGCAAGGATCTCATCGAACTCACGGAGGAACTCGCATGACGCCGCTTGAAGACAAGGCCACCGGCTGCGTGGCGGGGGCGGCGGTGGGCGACGCGCTGGGCGGCGCGACCGAGGGGTGGACGCCCGAGCAGATCGTGGAACGTTACGGCGGCCGGGTCGAGGGCATCGTGCCGCCGTTCAACGCCGACTGGCGCAACGCCCGCCCGATCGCCCCGTACCACAAGGGCGACGGCCACATCACCGACGACACCCTGATGACCCACGCGCTCATCCGCGCCTACGAGAAGGCGGGCGGCCACCTCGACGCGTACGCCGTCGCCGAGCACCTGGTGCCCGAGCTGATGGCCGAGCGGCGGTGGATCCCGGAGCTGGAGAGCGAGGCGCTGCTCCTGCAGCGGGTCTTCCTGGCCGAGAAGTGGATCGTGGCCCGCCTGCACTACGGCCATGCCGATCCGCGCGAGGCCGGCGTCGGCAACATCGTCAACTGCGGCGCCGCCATGTACGTGTCCCCCGTCGGCATCGTCAACGCGGGCGACCCCGACGCCGCCTACGCCGAGGCGATCGACCTGACCGGCGCCCACCAGTCCAGCTACGGCCGGGAGGCCGCCGGGGTGATGGCCGCCGCGGTCGCCGAGGCGATGCGGCCGGGCGCCGGCCCCGACTCCGTGGTCGCCACCTGCCTGCGGCTGGCCAAGGACGGCACCCGCGCCGCCATCGAGGCCGTGTGCGAGACGGCCCGCGGGCTCGGCCACTGGGACGGCTCGTTCGAGGTGCTGCGCGCCGCCGTCCGCCCGTACGACACGGTCGCCGACACCTACCGCGACCAGGGCCTCGGCGCCCGCCGCCCGAGCCGCGTGCACAGCATCGAGGAGCTGCCGCTGGCGCTGGCGTTCCTGGTGATCGCCAAGGGCGACTACCGAGAGACCGTGCTGGGCGGCGTCAACTACGGCCGCGACGCCGACTCGATCGCCTCCATGGGCGGCGCCATCGCGGGCGCGCTGGGCGGGCTCGGCGCGGTCCCGCCCGAATGGGTCGAGCAGGTCGGCACGGCCAGCCGCACCGACCTGGTGGCGCCAGGACGCGTCATCGCCGCCGTCGCCCGCCGCGTGCACGCCGCCGACGTGGCCAGGCGCCGCGCCCACGAGGCCGCGTTCGCCGCGCTGCTGGAGGGCTGATGATCCGGCTCACCTGGGTCCAGCCCGAGGACCTGATCGGCCACGAGCTGCGGCAGGCCGCCGAGGACGGCAGGGACGTCGCCGCGATCGCCGCGCGCTGGCGCGCCGCCGGCGGCCACGACGCCCCGCCCCGCGCCGGTGCGTCGGGACCCGGCGAGCGGGCGCTCCGCCCGCTCGCCGAGGAACTCCTCGACGAGCTGGCGGCGATCCCGTCGCCCCTGGACGAGCCCTCCGACCTGGCCGCGATCGTCGCCGCCTGCCCGGACTGGCCCCGGCCCGGACGCCGCGCCGCCGCCGCGGGTGATCGGGTGCTAGGCGCGTGGCGGGGCCGCGCCGCCGGGTGCGTGCTCGGCAAGCCGGTCGAGAAGATCCCCCGTACGGGCATCAGAGAGATCGCCGAGACCACCGGGAACTGGCCGATCCGCGGCTGGTTCACCGCCGAGGGCCTGCCGCCGGAGGTGGCGGCGCGGTGGCCGTGGAACCGGCGCAGCGCCGTCGACTCCCTGGCCGAGAACATCGACGGCATCCCCGAGGACGACGACCTCAACTATCCGCTGCTCGCCCTGTCCGTCCTCGAACGGCACGGCCGCGGCTTCACCACCGACGACGTGGCCAGGCTCTGGCTGGACGAGCTGCCCGCCGGGCGCACGTTCACCGCCGAGCGCGTCGCGTACCGCAACCTCCTCGACGGCGTCGAACCCCCCGAGACGGCCACCCGCCGCAACCCGTTCCGCGAGTGGATCGGCGCGCTGATCAGAGCGGACGTGTACGGGTGGGTCAATCCCGGCGATCCCGGCACCGCCGCCGAATACGCCTGGCGCGACGCCCGGCTCACCCACACCGCCAACGGCCTCTACGGCGCCATGTTCGCCGCCGCCATGTGTGCCTCCTCGCTGGTCGCGGACTCGGCGGAGGAGGTCGTGGCGGCCGGGCTGTCGGTGGTGCCGCCCCGCTCCCGGCTGCACCGGGCCGTCCGGCAGGCCGTCGAGGACGCCGCCCGCGAGGACGACTTCGAACGGGTCATCGACCTGCTGCACGAACGGCACGGCGGCCTCCACTGGGTCCACACGCTCAACAACGCCGCCCTGATCGCCGCCGCCCTCGTGCACGCCCGCGGCGACTTCACCGCCACCATCGCCGGAGCCGTCGCCGGAGGCTGGGACACCGACTCCGCGGGCGCCACCGCGGGCTCCGTCGCCGGAGCGCTCAACGGCGGCGTTCCCGCCCGGTGGGCGCTCCGTGACAGCCTGGCCAGCAGCCTCACCGGTTTCGACGGCATCGGGCTCGCAGAACTGGCCCGCCGCACCCAGGAGTTGATGCACCAGTGATCACCGTCTTCGGCAGCGCCAACATGGACCTGGTCGCCTACGTCTCCCAAGCCCCCAAACTGGGCGAGACCGTGACCGGCCGCGACTTCCGCACCGTGCCCGGCGGCAAGGGCGCCAACCAGGCCATCGCCGCCGCCCGCGCGGGCGCCGAAGTCACGTTCCTCGGCGCGGTCGGCGAGGACGCCTTCGGCACCGAGATGCGCGACACCCTCGCCGACGCCGGCGTCGACGTGTCACTCCTCCGCCGCGTCCCCGGGGCGAGCGGCATCGCCCACATCGTGGTCGACGACCAGGGCGGCAACTCGATCATCGTCGTCCCCGGCGCGAACGGCACCGTCACCGGCCCCACCGAAGCCGAACGCGCCGTCATCGCCGCCTCCCAGGCACTCCTGCTCCAGCTGGAGCTGCCGATGGAAGCCGTCACCGCCGCCGCCCGCGCCGCCCGCGATGCCGGCGTCCCCGTCATCCTCACCCCCGCCCCCGCCCAGCCCCTCCCGGACGACCTGCTCGACGCCGTCACCCTGCTGCTGCCCAACGAGCACGAAGCCGCCGGCATCACCGGCGCCGCCACTCCCGCCGCCGCCCTCGACCTCCTGCTCGGCCGGGTGGGCGAGGCCGTCATCACGCTCGGCTCCGAAGGCGCCCTGTACGGATCGCGCTCCGGGGAACGGCTGACCGTCCCCGCCGTACCGGTGAAAGCGGTGGACACCACGGCGGCGGGCGACACGTTCGCCGGCGCGCTCGCCGTCGCCAGGGCCGAAGGCAGACCGGCGGCCGACGCACTCCGCTTCGCCGCCGCCGCTGCCGCGCTGTCCGTGCAGCGCGAAGGGGCCTCCACCTCGATGCCCCTCCGTGCCGAGATCGAGGCCGCGCTCGGCTGACGCCCGCATCGAACCCCTCCTGGGGGCAGGGGCAGGGTTCCGTGCGGAGATCGAGGCCGCGCTCGGCCGACATCCGCATCGAACTCTCCCAGCGGGGCAGGGGCAGGGCATGAGCGAGAACCCCGACGACATGCCCGCCGCGACCGGGATCGGCGGGGAAAGCGACGTGGTGGCGGAGCGCTCCGGCTCCAGCACCGGCAAGTCCCGCCGCCCCGTCCCGGCGGAGCCGCCCGAGTCGCGTGACGCGCCGGACTGGGCGGACGACGACCGGCCGGAGGAGCGAGGCCACGCCGAAGGCGACGAGGAACGCCCCGACATCGGCCCGACCGGCTGAACCGCTCCGCCTCGGCCGGTGGGACGAGGCTTTCCGGCTGGACCGGGAGTTCCGCCTCTACCGATGGATTGGGGGAAGAACGGACCGCTACCCCTCCGCTACCTTCACACCACCTGACCCCATCAGGCCGGAACATCCCTTAACCCGTCAGGCCGGTCATCCCTTGACCCCGTCAGCCCACCCGTCCACAAAGGCCCTCGCTATCGCTCGGACGCCCTCCCAAAGCCGGGCTACGCCCGGCGGCTATCGCCCCACCTGAACCACCCCAACACTCCCGAGTGAGACCCGAAGACTCCGGCAGCCATCGCCCGCCCCGTCAACCCACCCCCATCCCTGGGCCGAATCCCCTCCGGCACCCAGGGACCGAATCAGCTCACAACCTGCCGAGAGCCTTGGCAAGCGCCGTAGCGGCGGAGGCGATCACCTTGTCGTCGTGCGGGGTGTTGTCGGCGTTCCGGTTGGTGAACACCGACAGGATCATCGGCGCCTTCGCCCCGGGCGTCCAGACGATCGCCAGGTCGTTGGCGCTGCCGTGGTTGCTCGCGCCGCCGGTGCCGGTCTTGTCGCCCACCGTCCAGTCCTGGGGAAGCCCCGCCTTGATCCGGTTGGCGCCGGTGAGACTGGCCTTCAACCAGCCGACCAGCCGGGCCCGGTCATGGGCGTGCAGGGTTTTACCGGTGGTCAGCTCGGCGAAGGTCCGCGCGGCCGCCGCGGGGGTGGTGGTGTCGCGCTTCTCGCCGGGCTCCCACTGGGTCAGGGTGGGTTCCGTACGGTCGAGCCGGCTCGTCCGGTCGCCGGTGGCGCGGAAGAAGCGGGTCAGCCCGGACGGCCCGCCGAGCTGCTTCAGCAGAGTGTTGCCCGCGAATCCGTCGGACTTGGTGATCCCGGCGCGGCACAGCTGCGCGGGTGTCATGCCGGTGTCGGTGTATTCCAGGGTCTCCGGGGAGTTCCCGGTCAGCTCGGCCATGTCGGCGGGTTTCCAGCGGACCACCCTGTCCATCAGTCCCGGATCGCCGGTGCGCGCCTTGTGCAGCACGGCCGCGCACGCGAACACCTTGAAGCTGGAGTTGAACGGGAAGCGCTCACCGGCCCGGTAGCCGACCGTCTTGCCGGTGGCCAGGTCGATGCCGACCGCTCCGATCCGCCCGTCGTAGGACTTCTCCAGTTGCCGCAACGTCTCCTTCAGGCCAGGGGCGCTCGCACCGGCGGGGCTGCTCAGGAGCGCGGTGGCGGTCAGCGTCGCGATCCCGAGTCGCAGCATCACATGTCGTCGCATGCGGAAGAGAAGATCAGATAGCGAGCGAGGGCGTCCAATAGTGATATCGCTCACCCAGCGATATCGATCTAGATATCGGGGCAGGGCAGCCGCCTGGTCCAGGCTCGTGAATCCCTCCGGAGACGCGCGGAAAAGCTCTGTCCCGGTGGAGGACGCGTTCGGCTGCGACTGCTGCGATGGCTTCGACCAGGGACGTGTGGGTGTGGTCGCCGGGGTTGGGGTCGGTGGATCGCAGGCCGAGGAGGTCTGCCAGGTCGGTGAGGCGTTCGTGTAGGGCGGGGGCGAATTCGGCGAACAGGGGCGCTGAATCTACGAGTGGGTCGATGCCCGCGTCCCTCTGTCTCACCCAGGAGTGTTCGGGTGGCTCAGGTGGGGCGATAGCCGCCGGGCGCAGCCCGGCCCCGGGAAAGCGTCCGAGCGATAGCGAGGGCCTTTGTGGGCGGGTGGGCTGACGGGGGCAAGGGATGCACGGGGCAAGGGGTGGGGGCATGGCTGACGGGGTCAAGGGATGCACCGGCCTGACGGGTTAAGGGGATGTTCCCGCCTGGCGGGGTTAAGGGATGTTCCGGGCTGATGGGGTCAGGTGGTGTGGAGGTGGCGGAGGGTGGCGGTCAGTTCTTCGTGGAGGACGCGTTCGGCTGTGTCGGCGTCGCCTGCTGCGATGGCTTCGACCAGGGACGCGTGGGTGTGGTCGCCGGGGTTGGGGTCGGTGGATCGCAGGCCGAGGAGGTCTACCAGGTCGATGAGGCGTTCGCGTAGGGCGGGGGCGAATTCGGCGAACAGGTCCGACAGGACGGGGTTGCGGGCGGCTGACACCACCGCCGCGTGCAGGGCTATGTCGGCGTCTACGAACGCGGCGTCGTCCCCTGTCGCGGCGGCGCGGCGGGCCTCCAGGGCGGTGCGCAGGGTCTCGATGTCCTCGTCGGTGCGGCGGGTGGCGGCGAGGCGGGCGGCTCCGGTCTCCACCATGATGCGGACCTCGTACACGTCTGTGATGGCGGCGCGGCGCAGGCGGGCGGGCCAGTTCTCGGCGGGTTCGGTGGCGATGACGAAGACGCCCGACCCCTGACGCGCCTGCACGAGCCCGGCGCCGGCGAGGGCGCGCAGGGCCTCGCGGACGGTGGAGCGGCCGACGCCGAGGGTCTTGGCCAGCGTGGTCTCGCCGGGGAGGCGGGTGCCGACGGGCCACTTCCCGCTGGTGATCTGCTCGAGCAGCCGCTCGGTCGCCTGTTCGACGAGGGGGCTGGGGTTGAGGGCGCCTAGCGACATAGGGAAAAGCAACCTCTCAGCTTGTCTGAGGACCTGAGGTGTTTTATCGTACCGCGCATGACGTTCCGCGGTCTCCTTCTCAGTCGCCGCGGCGGGGCCTGACCGGGCCGGCACCCCGCCGCGGTGGCCCGGCCATGCCGGTCCTCTCCCGTTTCCCGTACGAGACCGGAAGGAAGCCCCGTGACCGCCGACTGGAACCCGCAACGTCCCAGCCCGATGCCCTGCCACCGCTACCGTCCCGCCTGCGAACGCGTCCACGTGCCGCCGATCGAGCGCACCTGGCCGTCCCGGCGCATCCGGCAGGCTCCGCTCTGGGTGCCCGTCGACCTGCGCGACGGCAACCAGGCCCTGGCCGAGCCGATGGACCCGGAGCGCAAGCGCCGCATGTTCGACCTGCTCGTCCGTACCGGCTTCAAGGAGATCGAGGCCGGCTACCCCTCCTCCTCCCAGCTCGACTTCGACTTCCTGCGCCTGCTGGCCGAGCCCGGCACGGTGCCCGGCGACGTCACGGTGGTGGCGTTCACCGCCGCCAGGGACGACCTGATCGCGCGTACGTTCGAGGCCGTCGAAGGGCTGCCCCGGGTCGTCGTCCACCTGTACGCGGCCACCGCGCCGGTCTGGCGGGACGTGGTGCTCGGGCTGGACCGCGAGGAACTGCGCACCCTGATCAGGCGGTCGGCCGAGCAGATCGCCCGGCTCTCCGACGCCCGCGGCGGCCCGCCGGTCCGGTACGAGTTCTCGCCCGAGGTGTTCAACCTGACCGAGCCCGACTACGTACTGGAGATCTGCGACGAACTGACCGCCCTCTGGGACGCCGGCCCCGACCACCCGGTCACCTACAACCTGCCGGCCACCGTCGAGATCTCCACCCCGAACGTCTACGCCGACCAGATCGAGTACATGCACCGCCACCTGGACCGGCGCGACTCGGTGATCCTCTCGGTCCACCCGCACAACGACCGCGGCACCGGCGTCGCCTGCGCCGAACTGGCGCTGATGGCCGGGGCGCAGCGGGTGGAGGGCTGCCTGTTCGGCAACGGCGAGCGGACCGGCAACGTCGACCTGGTCACGCTCGCGCTCAACCTGTACGCCCAGGGCGTCGACCCGATGCTGGACCTGTCCGACATCGACGGCATCCGCCGCACCGTCGAGCACTGCAACCGGCTCCCCGTCCCCGACCGCCACCCCTACGCCGGCGACCTGGTCTACACCGCCTTCTCCGGCACCCACCAGGACGCCATCGGCAAAGGCCTCGCCCACCACGCCAAACGCGCCGCCGACCTGGGCGTGCCGCCCGAGCAGGCCCCGTGGGACGTCCCCTACCTGCCGATCGACCCCGCCGACGTGGGCCGCGGCTACCAGGAGGTCATCCGGGTCAACAGCCAGTCGGGCAAAGGCGGCATCGCCTACCTGCTGGGCACCCGCTACGGGCTCGAACTGCCGCGGCGCCTGCAGATCGACTTCGCGGCCGTGGTGCAGCGGCGGGCCGACGGCAGCGGGGAGGAGGTCACGGCTGAGGAACTGTGGGCGCTGTTCCAGGAGACGTACCTGGTGACGCCCGCCGAGGTGGTGCCCGCCGGGGTGGAAGTGCTGTACGAGGCGGGGCATCAGGTGGACGGGCGGCACGTCGCCTACACGGAGATCCGCGCGGGCGGGGCCCTTTGGTGGGGCGCGGCGATGGCGGGCACACCGGAGGAGGCGGCGGCGCAGGCGGTCCGCGCGGCGGCGGCGCGGATCCGCTGAGGCTGTCAGGCTTCGCCGAACATGCGCTGCGTGTCGCTCTCGGGGGCTTCCAGGGCACGCGGCGTGTGTTCCAGCGCGCTTTTCTCGAAGCCTGAATGGGCCTATGTGACGCCCTTGATCTCGCTGATCTGCGGGTGCTTTTCGTCTGAGTGGCCTGAGCCTTTTTCTCTTGTACGGAAAAACCGGGGGTCGAGATCGGTGTTCAATGCCCGGGCTCACCCAGGAGTGCTCAGGCGGGGCGACAGCCGCCGGGCGCAGCCCGGCCCCGGGAAAGCGTCCGAGCGATAGCGAGGGCCTTTGTGGGCGGGTGGGCTGACGGGGTCAAGGGATGCACGGGGCAAGGGGTGGGTGGACGGGGCCAAGAGACACGCTCATACGGGCAGGAGCTTGCGCAGGAAGATCGTCAGCGCCTTGCCGGGCTTGTCCGCCGCGACGGCCGCGCGGGCCTGTTTCAGCACCTCGCCGCCCGGGCCCGACATGGGCGGCCCGATCACCGAGGCCGGTTCGAAGATGACGGTTCCGGCGAACGACGACGGCGAGGCCACCAGCGGGTCCCGTCGGACAGCCCGGGGTGGACCATCAGGATCGGTGGCCCCTGCCCGTCGTCATGGGCGCGGACCTCGGTGCCGTCCGCCGAAGTAGTAGTGATCATCCCGCCTGCCGATGCCGAGGAGGTCAGGGCGACAAGTGGTGAACGCACTCGTCCCGATAACGCTCCGTACGAGCCCGCAGTCCCGACTGCTCGCCGAGCAGGGCGCGAGAGACGGACGGCAGCACCGCGTGCCGCGCGGCGCCGAACACCCGCCCTACCTCGGCGGGCGTCGAACCCTCGGCGCCCGGCACCAGGACCGGCCCGTTGAGACGGTCGAGCGGGTAACCGGGGTCGGCCACGGAAGCGCCCACCACCACCCCCACCGAGCCCAGCGGCTCCCGGTCGGCGTTGGCGGCCCGTACCCCCTCGTAGATCTCCCCGGCCGCCGCCTCCTGCAGCCGCGCGCCCGTGCGGGCGAGCACGAACACGCCCGCGTCGCTGGCCAGCGCCGAGGTGATCGCCCCCGCCAGGCTGCCGAACCCGAAATACGGGTGGAACGTCACCGCGTCGGCGGCCAGCGGGCTGCCCCGGTCGAGGTAGGCCTCCGCGTAGGCGGCCATCGGGCCGCCGGTGTCGCCCCGGTTGGCGTCGAGCAGCACCAGCGGACCGGCGTCGCGCAGGTCGGCGATGGTCCGCTCCAGCACCGCGATGCCCCGGCTGCCCCAGCGTTCGTAGTAGGCAGACTGCGGCTTGACCACGGCGGCCAGGTCGCTCACCGCGTCGACCACGCCCCGGCTGAAGCGCTCCAGACCGGCGGGGGAATCGTCCAGCCCCCACGCGTGCAGCAGGTCGGGGCCGGGGTCCAGGCCCACGCAGAGCGGTCCGTACTTGTCGAGTCTGGCTCGTAACCGTGTCCCGAACGACTCGGTCATCACAGGCCCCCTTCGTGAAGTCGCATGGGCAGTCTTCCGGAGCGGGCGCTCCGGGTAAAGCGACGAACATGTACGAGATGGCCCGGCGCACGCTGATGTTGCGCACCGATCCCCCTCGGGAAGTGGTCGCCGCGATCGGCATGCCGTACGCGGAGCCCGGAGGAGAGTGGTCCTGCCCGTACCGGATCGACGGGCTGGCCGGCTGGGAGCACGAGCGGAAGGCCACCGGGGCGGATTCCCTGCAGGCAGTGGAGCTGGCGATGGCGATGGTGCGGGCCGCGCTGGCGGGCTCGCACGAACGCAAGGAGGGCCTGCTCGTCTGGGAGGAGGAGCCGGGCGGCAGACGGCCTTGCACGGTTTACCTCAGCTGGGACCGCGACCACAACATCGCATATATATCGATGAAGCATGAGACCGTGGCGGGCGAGGCGGCGCGTCAGGTGTCGGCCGACGGCGTGGTGCTCGACTTCGGCGGCGGCGGGGAGCTGCTGGGCGTGGAGCTGTCCGACGCCGAGAACCTGATGCCCGCGGACATGCGGCTGTAGACCTCCTGGGCGTCCATGACCTCGCCGGCGTGCTCGAACGCCCAGGCGCCGAGCGCGCCGATCGGCTCCAGCAGGCTCCGCCCCAGCTCTGTCAGCTCGTACTCGACCCGGGGCGGCGCCTCCGCGTACGCCCGGCGGTGGACCAGCCCGTTGAACTCCAGGCGGCGCAGCGTCTCGGTGAGGACCTTCTGGCTGATGCCGCCGATCTGGGTGCGCAGGTCGGCGGGGCGGCGGGGGCCGTGGCGCAGCGCCCACAGGACGACCGCGTTCCAGGTGTTGGCGAGCAGGTCGAAGGCGAGCCGGGCCTGGCAGTCGGCGAGGAACAACGCGGCCTCCGTCGGGCACCGAACGGTGCGTATCGGGCTTTCTAGGGTCGCTCCTCCATGTATCAGCACGTGAAGGAGTGACATGCGGATCGGGATCCTGGGGGCGGGGAACATGGCCGCCGCTCTCGGCGAGCAGTGGGTACGGGCCGGTCACGAGGTCATCGTCAGCGGGCGCGACCCGGGCAAGACGGCGGCCCTGGCCGCGACGCTGGGCGCCCGGGCCGGGACGTGGCAGGAGGCGGCGGCGTTCGGCGAGGTCGCCGTGGTGGCGGTCCTGGCCGGCGCGGTGCCCGCGGTGATCGCCCAGACAGGGGACGCGCTGCGGGGAAAGCCGGTGATCGACGTCACCAACGACGTGGGGCCGCACGGCTTCCGCCCCGTCGCCCGCGAGATCGCCCGGCTGAGCGGCGGCCACGTGGTCAAGGCGTTCAACCTCTGCCATGTGGACGTGTGGCGGATGACGCCGCCGGTCTTCGGCGGGCGCCCGCTCGCCGTGCCGCTCTGCGGGGACGACCCGGGCGCGCTCGCGCTCGCCCGTGAGCTGGCCGCCGACCTGGGGTGCACGCCGATGGACGGCGGCGGGCTCGGCCGGGCCGAGCTGCTGGAGGCCACGGCCGCGTTCATGATCGGGCTGTGGGCCGGCGGCGCCGACGCCCAGGCGGTGCTCCCGCCCCTCGCGCGGTCAGGCGCCCACCCGGCCGCCTGAGTACCACTCCTGGAGTACGCGCGATGCCGCCCGCCGGCGGATGTCGTGCGGGCAGGCGGCCGCGATCCTGGTGATCCCGTACGAGTCGAAGGAGAGAACTGTGGTCACCCAGGTCGCGCAGCGCAGCGGATATCTGACGGCGTTCCGGGCGGCGGCGCTGCTCTACGCGGCGGCGGTGTTCTTCCAGGCCGTCACGGCAGGACAGCTGCTGAGCGGCGCCGGGGCGGGCCCGCACGGGGCGGGCACCGGGGCCGTCCACCTGCTCGGCCTCGTCCTGGTCGTCACGGCCGTCCTGCTCTGGCGGCCGGGGCGGGGCGCCGCCTGGCCCGCCCTGGTCAGCACGGCGATGCTGGTGCTCGGGTTCGTGCAGACCATGCTGGGCGGGGCCGGGCAGGTGATGGCTCATCTGCCGCTCGGGATGGCGCTGTTCGGGCTCAGCGTGTGGCTCGTGGTCTGGTCCTGGCGCCCCTAGGGTTGCCGCGCCTGGCCAGGTGGTCGGCGAGACGTATCGGCTCGGGCAGCCGGTACCGGGGCGCCAGGCGGAGCACCTGTTCGGTCGCCGTGTCCAGGGAGATGCGATGCCCCTGCGACACGTACACCGGCTTGACGCCGTCGTGGGTGCGGAGGGCGCGGCCGGCCACCACCCCGTCCACCAGGATGGGCGACCACGCGCCGCGCTCCGGCGGCGGCGTCTCGGACGTGCCCACGAACTCGGTCTTGCCGACGCCCAGCGCGGGCAGGCCCGTGATGACCCCGAGATGGCAGGCCAGCCCGAAGCCGCGCGGATGCGCCAGCCCGTACCCGTCGCACACCAGCAGGTCCGGTGTGATCGTCAGCTTCTGCAGCGCGTCCACCAGCGCGGGCAGCTCACGGAAGGCGAACAGTCCCGGAACGTACGGGAACTCCACCTTGCCGTGCGCGACCACCTCCTCGACCACGGAGAGGGTGGCCGCGTCCAGCACCACCACCGCGGCCGTCAACTCGTCGTCGCCGTGGTAGTGCACGTCCAGGCCCGCCACGGTGCCGAACTGCTCGGGACCGGTCAGCTCGACCCGAGGGCGGAGCAATTCCTGTATGGCCTCCGCCTCCGCGATGCTCCCCGGCCATGGATGAAGATCGACCCGCACGCCTCACAACCTACGCCTCGCACTTCCATACCGATACAAGGTTAAGCAAAGGCCCAGATGGTGAAACTTCTGTAGTGTCGGAAGTCATGAGCGATGTCCTGGTGCTGATCGGCCCCGGACTGGCCGCGGACGAGCCCCTCCTAGGCGAAATCGCCGAACGCGAGTTCGTCTCGCTCGGCGTGCGCGGGGTCATCACGCGCGTCCGCGACCCCGCCGACGTCCGCTCCCGCGCCCGCCGCCGCCACCAGGGCCCGGGCGGCGACCCGGGGGAGCGGCGGAACGCGGACGGCCACGCGGTCGTCATCCTGCCGGGCCCCGGCGAACTGCGCGCCCTGATGACGGAACCGCTCGGCCCGGTCACCTGGCTGGACCTCTGGCGCGCGGACGGCGCCGAGGTGGCCGAGGACGCCACCCACCTGCACGGCCGCGGTCTCGACGGCCTCCGCTGGGCCATCCGTCACGCCGTCCACCGCCTCAGGCACCCCCACGTGCGCGTCCCGTACGGACCGCACCCCGACCAGTGGGGCCACCTCTACCTCCCGCAGGCGGACGACGCGGCGGCATCCGAGGTTCCCGGACGGCGCCGCCCGGAAGAGCCCTCTGACGGACCGGCGCTGCCACGCCGCCGCGCCCCGGCCCCGGAAACCCGAGTCGGTGAATCCACCGGCGGACCGTGGCCGGTCGTGGTGCTCCTGCACGGCGGGTACTGGCGGTCCATCTGGGCGGCCGACCTCATGGAGGCGCTCTGCGCCGACCTGACCGCCCGCGGGTTCGCCGTCTGGAACCTGGAGTACCGCCGCCCCGACCTGCACGGCTGGGACGCCACCGTCGCCGACGTGGCCGCCGGGCTGGCCGCGCTCTCCCGCCTGGAGGCGCCGCTCGACCCGCAGCGGGTGGCGATCGCCGGGCACTCGGCCGGCGGCCAGCTCGCCCTGCGGGCCGCCGCCGACGGCGCCGGCGTCGCGCTGGCCGTGTCGCTGGCGGGCGTGCTCGACCTGGTCGAGGGCGACCGCCGGTGGCTCAGCGCGGGCGCCGTGGCCTCCGCGCTCGGCGCCACCACCTGGGACGACGCCGCCGCCGAACGCGTCTACGGCGGGGCCTCCCCGCTGACGCGGGTGCCGCTCAAGGTACGGCAGCTCATCGTCCAGGGCTCCGGCGACGCCCTCGACCTGGTGGACTTCGGCCGGCGGTACGCGCGAGCAGCCGCCAACGCCGGAGACGAGGTCACCTACCTGGAGATGGTGGGCGACCACTTCGACGTGATCGACCCCGCCACCCCCATCTGGCAGGCCACCGCCCAGGCCATCACCGAGGCCCTCCGCGGATAATCACTCGCGGCGTCAGCGGGATGCCGATCTAATCCCGGTATGCCCGGCCCCCGATCTCACGCCTGCTCGCCCGTACGAAGGAGTGACGGAGATCACTCCGGTGCGGGCCTCTTCGGATGCCTGCTCGGCCGTACGGAAGAGCGACGGAGGCCACGCTGGATGCCGCCACCGTCATGCCAGGCGTGAAGGCGCTGCTCGGCCCGCACGGGCTGGTGTCGCTCTTCAGTACCCCGTGCTCCGAGGTGGAGTGCCGCGTCACCTGGCGGCGCCGGCGTCCTCCTGACGGCCAGGCTCGTCCGTACGGTGCGACGCCGAGAAATCGGAGTCAGGCGCGGCGAGAGGAGACGGGCGACGCCGATGGTCGGGGGCGGGCGCGGTGCGAGGACGGGTGCCGCCTAGCATGTCCGGGTGATCCTGGGAGAGCTGCTCGGCCTGCTTGCCGTGGGGGCGCTGGCCGGGGTGGTCAGCACCGTCGTCAGCCTCGCCTCGATCGTGTCCTACCCGGCGCTGCTGGCGTTCGGGCTCCCGCCGCTGACCGCGAACGTCACCAACACGGTCGCGCTGCTGTTCACCGGTCTCGGCGCGGCCTTCGGTTCGCGGCCGGAGCTGGCCGGGCAGGGGGCGCAGGTGGTCCGGCTGGGCTGGCTGACCATGCTGGGCGGCGCGACGGGCGCGTTCCTGCTGCTGGTCACCCCGTCCGAGACGTTCGGGCAGCTCGCGCCCTGGCTGATCGGGCTGGCCTCGCTGCTGCTGATCCGCCCGCCCCGGGGGAGACGGCGCGGCGAGCACGGGCCGCTCACGCGCTGCGCGCTGTTCGCCGTCGCGATCTACGTCGGTTACTTCGGGGCGGCGGGCGGCATCCTCATGCTGGCGGTGCTGACGTCGATGCTGGAGGGCACCCCGGCCCGGCTGAACGCGGTGAAGAACGTGCTGTCGGGCATGGCCAACGCGGTCGCCGCCACCGGGTTCGCGATCTTCGGGCCGGTCGACTGGGGCGCGGCGGTCCCGCTGGCGCTGGGGTTCCTGCTGGGCGGCTGGTTCGGCCCGAAGATCGCGCGCCGCCTCCCGGGGCAGAGTCTCCGCTACCTCGCCGCCGCCTGCGGCCTGGCGGTGTCGGTCAAACTCGGCTACGACGCTTACACCGCCTGACGGGTCTGTCAAAAGACACGGGTGTCTCTCCGAAGAAACGCGGACTCCACAAAGAAGCTCGCGCGGCCGGTCAGACCAGGTCGGCGAAGCGGCGGGCCACCTGGTGCCAGATCGGGGTCGAGACCGGCTCGTCCGCCACCGCCCGCGCGTACACCTCGTCGGGGTCGAACCCGTCCGCCCGCCACTCCCGGATCCGCGCCGGCAGCACCTCCGGATGGAACTGCACGCCCCACGCCCGGCCGCCCACCCGGAACGCCTGGTACGGGCAGCTCTCGGTCTCTGCCAGCCACACGGCGCCCGGCGGCAGCGCGGTGATCGCGTCGACGTGGTGCTCGATGGCCGGCACCACCCCGGGCAGGCCGTGGAAGAGCGGGTCGCCGGACGCCTCCGGCCGGATCGTCACCGGCAGGCTGCCGTTCTCGGGGGCGCCGGCGTCCGCGGTCACCTCGCCGCCCGCCACCTCGGCGAGCATCTGCCCGCCCAGGCAGATGCCGAACAGCGGCACCTCGTCCGCCAGCGCCTGCGCCACCAGCTTCCGAGTCGGGGCCAGCCAGGGCGCCCGGTGGTCGTCGCCCGGCAGGTAGCCGCCGCCCAGCACGATCATCGCGTCGTGCTCCAGCCGGTCGGGCACCGGCGCGCCGTCGTAGGCGTGCACCACGTCGAGCCGGAGCCCCGCCTCCTCCATCCAGGCGCCCCACCGGCTCGGGCCGCCGCTCCGGCTGTTCTGCACCACCAGAACCTCACGCGTCATCTTCACGGCAGGTTCGCCGCCCGGGCGGTGTGGCGCAGCAGCAGCGCGGTCGTCACCGGCCCGACGCCGCCCGGCACCGGGGTGAGCGCCTCCGCCTTGGCCGAGACCGCCTCGAAGTCCACGTCGCCGGTCAGGCCGCCGTCTTCGGTCGGGTTGGTGCCGACGTCGATGACGACCGCGCCGGGGGCGACGTGCTCGGCGCCGATCAGCCCCGCCCGGCCCACGGCGGCGACCAGGACCTCGGCGGCGGAGGTGACGGAGGCCAGGTCGCGGGTGCGCGAGTGGCAGACCGTGACCGTCGCGTGCCGGTCGAGCAGCAGGTGGGCCAGGGGCTTGCCGACGACGGTGGACCGGCCGACGACGACCGCCCGCCTGCCCTTCAGCTCCACCTCGTAGTGGTCGAGCAGCGCCATCACCGCGGCCGCCGTGGCGGGCGCGAACGCGGGCAGCCCGGCGGCCAGCCTGCCCAGCGAGAGCGGGTTGGCGCCGTCGACGTCCTTGCGCGGGTCGATGGCGCCCGCCAGTTCCTGCGCCGAGGCGCCCGGCGGCAGCGGGGTCTGCAGCATCAGCCCGTGCACGCCGCTGTCGCCGCTCAGCCTGATCAGGCTCTCCCGGATCTGCTCGGGCCGCGCGTCGGGGCCGAGGTCCACGATGTCGGCCGCGATGCCCACCCCGGCCGCCGCCTTGGCGATCGATCGCACGTACCACAGGCTCGCCTCGTCGCCGGTCGCCACCACGACGGCGAGCCGCGGCTGCGGCCCGGCCTCCACCTCCGCCGCCGTCTGCGCCCTGATCGCCTGCGCCAGGTCCTTGCCGCTGAGCTTTCTCACACGCCCGCCCTCTCGTCCGCCGACACCCTCACCCTCCCATCCCTTCCCTCCCGCACCGGAGAGCCCCCCGCCCTACCGGGCGGTACGGGAACGTTCGGGTCGCTACGTTTGATCTTGTACGTGGTACGGGGCGGAGGTTGCTCGCCCGGTGGCGAAACGTTCAGATTTTGAGACCCGCGCGGACCTCGGCCGTCACGCGGGCGGCGCGGTCCGCGGCGGCGTCCACCCCGGCCAGGCGGGACAGCAGCGCGGAGCGGACCGTCTCGTCGGTGATGCCGCCCAGGTTGACCTCGACGTTCACCCGGGCCGTGGTGAGCGCCGCCCGGGCCGCCTCGGCGGCCGCCGCCACGTCGGTGAGCAGGTTGCGGTTGCCGATCGGCAGCAGCGTCTCGCAGAGCTCGACCAGCCGGTGCGCGGTCTCGGCCACCCGGGCGGGCGGTTCGGCGGCGCCGGCCAGCGCGCGGGCGATCGACAGGGTGCGTTCCTCGCCCTTGGGCAGCCGGTAGGCGTCGGTGACCGCGGTGAACGCCGCCGCGTCCTGCTCCATCAGGTCCAGCGCCCGCGCCCGCAGCTCGTCCGTCTCGGAGATCACGCTCTCCACGGTCTCGGCGTGCTCGGCGTACTTGTCGCCGGTGGAGTAGCGGGCCACCATGCCGAGCAGCGCCGCGGCCTGCGCGGCGTGCAGGGCCGCGACGGCGCCTCCGCCGGGGGCGGGGACCTTGCCGGCCAGTTCGGACAGGAATCGGGCGATGCTCGTCTCGCGCATGGCAGGCATTCTGTCAGCCCGGCCGGTGGTCAGTCGCGGCGCATCGGCCGGGTCGCGTCGTCTCCTCGCCACGGCTCGTACGGGGAATCGGCGGGAGGGGGACCGGGGTAGGGCGGGGCGCTCGGCGCCGGACGGCCGCGCCACCGCGAGGGGAAGGCCGAGACGGCGAGCAGGAACACCCCGAGGAGGAACAGCAGGCCGGTGTAGCCGACGTTCATGAATCCCGAGGCGAACGGGTACGGCAGCCAGTTGCCCGGCAGGAGGCGCAGCCCGCTCAGCTCCAGCAGCGGCAGCGCCCCCAGCACGAGGTACTGCAGCGCGCCGAGCAGCGACGCGACCGGGGAAAGCCGCGACGAGGTCAGGAACGCCAGCCCGACGCCGGTGAGGATCAGCACCGCCATCGCCTGCCCGTCGATGCCGGAGAACCGCTGCAGGGAGACCGCGAGCCGGCCCGTGGAGTAGGACAGACCGGCCAGAATCAGCGACGGCAGGAAGACACCGGCGACGAACCCGAGCACGTGGCGAACACCGTTTGTCATGAATATCCCCGTTGTTCGGTTCGGCCCACCAAGCTACCGGGTGGACTCCCGCACGACGAGGTCCGGCTGGAACATGATCTGCTGGTGGGCGTGCGTGTCGGGGTTGTCGCACTCGTCCAGCAGCAGCTCGGTGGCCGTCCGCCCGAGCTGGTAGGTCGGCTGCCTGATCGAGCTGAGCGAGACGGCCGAGGCCGAGGCGAAGTCGATGTCGTCGTACCCGATGAGCGAGACGTCGTCCGGCACCCGCACCCCCGCCTGCATCAGCCCGCGCAGCACGCCCAGCGCCAGCAGGTCGTTGGCGCAGAACAGCGCGTCCGGCAGCACGTCCTGGGCGAGCAGCTTCTCGGCGGCCTGCTGCCCGGCGGCGGCGGTCATCGCGGGCATGGCGACCTCCCGCAGGCTGCCCGGGTCGCGCCCGGCGGCGGCCAGCGCGCGTTCGGCGCCGCGCCGCCGGTCCTGGCACTGGCGCATGGCGGCCGGCCCGGTGACGTACGCGATCCGGTCGGCCCCGCCCGCCAGCAGGTGCTCGACGGCCATCGCCCCGCCGGTCACGTCGTTGACCGCGACCGCGCACTGGTCGGCCCGCTCGGCCGGGTGGTCGACGAGCACCACGCTGATGCCGCGCTCGCGCAGCCGGTCGAGCCGGAGCGTGTCCTGGTCGGAGGGGGTGATGAGCACCCCGCGCACCCGCTGCTCGGCGAAGACCAGCAGGTTGCGCTCCTCCTTGACCCGGCTGCCGGAGGAGTTGCCGAGGATGACGGCGTAGCCGCGCTCGCTGGCCAGGTCCTCGACGCCCGCGGCCACGTCGGTGAAGAACGGGTTGCCGATGTCGATCACGGACAGGCCGATGGTGCGGCTGTGGCCGGCGCGCAGCGTGGACGCCGAGCCGTGGCGGACGAAGCCCAGCTCCCTGATCGCGCTCTCCACCCGGTCGCGGGTGGCCCCGGCGACCTTCTCCGGCCGGTTGAGCACGTTGGACACGGTGCCGGGCGACACTCCGGCCAGGGCCGCGACATCCTTGATCGATGGGCTCGGCCGGGTGCTCCCGGCCGGTGCCTCGTCCCATCCGTCGGTGCTCATCCGCGTTCCTGTGACTCGTAGGGGTGGCCGGGATCGTACGTGCGCACGCCCGCGCTCCGCCGGACCAGCTCCCGCATCTCGGCCAGGCCGCCGACCAGGCCGCGCGCGCGAGCCTGGACCAGCGCGTTGCCGATCGCGGCCGCCTCGACCGGGCCCGCCACGACGGGCAGGCCGGTGGCGTCGGCGGTGAGCCGGCACAGCAGCGTGTTCAGCGACCCGCCGCCCACCAGGTGGACCACCTCGACCGGCCGGCCGCTGAGCCGGACGGCGTCGGCGATCGCCCGCTGGTAGGCCAGGGCGAGGCTCTGCAGGATGCATCGTACGACCTGCGGGCGCCCCTCCGGCTCCGGCTGCCCGGTGCGGGCGCAGTAGGCGGCGATCCTGGCCGGCATGTCGCCCGGCGGCAGGAACGACGGGTCGTCCGGGTCGATGACGGTGCCGCTGCGCGCGCTCTCCGCCGCGGCCAGCAGCGGCTCCAGCGGCGGGTTCCCCCAGGCGCGCAGGCATTCCTGGAGGATCCACAGGCCCATGACGTTGCGCAGGTAACGGGTGGTGCCGTCGAGGCCGGCCTCGTTGGTGAAGTTGGCCAGGCGGCTCTCCTCGGTGAGCACCGGCGCGGGCAGCTCGACGCCGACCAGCGACCACGTGCCGCAGGAGATGTACGCGAAGCGGTCGGTCTCGGCGGGCACCGCGACGACGGCCGAGGCGGTGTCGTGGGAGGCGACCTTGACCACCTCGGTGGTGTAGCCGATCTCCTCGGCCACGTCCGCCCGCAGCGGGGAAGCGCTTTCCGAAAAATCAGGAAAAATCCGTCTGGGCAGCCCCAGCTTGCCGATCAGCTCCCACGCCCAGTCACGCCTGCTCACGTCGTACAGGGCGGTGGTGGAGGCGTTGGTCCGCTCGGCCCCGATGACCCCGGTCAGCCAGTAGCCGAGCAGGTCCGGGATGAGCAGCATGGTCTCGGCCCGGTCCAGCCGCTCGCACAGCAGCTGGTTGACGGTGTTGAAGGGCAGGAACTGCATCCCCGTCACCTCGTACGGGTCGATCCGCTCGGTGAAGCGGGCGGTGCGCGCGTCGCGGTAGTGGACCGGGTTGCCGATCAGCCTGCCGTCGCCGTCGAGCAGCCCGTAGTCGACCGCCCAGGAGTCGACGCCGACGGACTCGGCCGGGCCCGCCTCGCGCAGCCCGTCCAGCACCCCCTGGTAGAGGGAGAGGATGTCCCAGTGCAGGGTGCCGGCGACCCGTACCGGCCGGTTGGGGAATCGGTGCACCTCCCGCAGCTCGATCCGTCCGCCGGACACACCGGCGCTCATCACCCGCCCGCTGGAGGCGCCGAGATCAACAGCTGTGAATCGCACGATCTCGATTAAAACGTAACAATCTCGTGTGCGCCAGTTCTCCTCTCAGGGGATTGACGCCCAGGGACCCAGCACCTAGATTCCGGGAACATCCCGTTAAAACGTTTGTCGTCCGGAGGACGCATGAGTGGTCCCCCCACCCTCGCGCTCGCCAGCGTCAGCAAGTCGTTCGGCGCGGTGCGGGCACTGCGTGAGGTGTCGCTGGAGCTGTTCGCAGGAGAGGCTCACGCGCTCGCGGGCGAGAACGGCGCAGGCAAGTCCACGCTCGTCAAGACGCTCGCCGGGGTCCACCGGCCCGACAGCGGCCAGGTGCTGCTCAACGGCGAGCCCGTCGTCTTCCACAACCCGGCCGACGCCCAGCGGGCCGGGGTCGCCGTCATCTACCAGGAGCCCACGCTCTTCCCCGACCTGTCCGTGGCCGAGAACATCTTCATGGGCCGCCAGCCCCGCACCACCCTCGGCCGCATCGACCGCCGGGCCATGCGCGCCGAAGCCGCCGGGCTGTTCGACCGGCTCGGCGTCACGGTCGACCCCGAACAGCCCGCCCGCGGCCTGTCCATCGCCGACCAGCAGCTCGTCGAGATCGCCAAGGCCATCTCCCGGGACGCCCGCGTCCTGATCATGGACGAGCCGACCGCCGCGCTCTCCGGCAACGAGGTCACCCGGCTCTTCTCGGTGGTGGAGGCGCTGCGCGAGCAGGGCTGCGCCGTGCTGTTCATCTCCCACCGGCTGGACGAGATCTTCTCCCTCTGCCAGCGGGTCACGACCCTGCGCGACGGCGCCTGGATCGCCAGCGAGCCCGTCGCGGGCCTCACCCACGACGACCTGATCCGCCGCATGGTCGGCCGCGAGCTCGGCTCCCTCTACCCCAAACAGGACAGCGAGGCGGGCGAGGTGGCGCTCCGGGTCGAACGGCTGACCCGCGAGGGCGTGTTCACCGACGTCTCGTTCGAGGTGCGGCGCGGCGAGATCGTCGCCCTCGCCGGGCTGGTCGGGGCGGGCCGCAGCGAGGTCGCCCGGGCGGTCTTCGGCATCGACCGGTGGGACGCCGGCACCGTGCACGTGGCCGGCCGCCCGCTGCCGCCCGCCAGCCCCACCGCCGCCATGGCCGCCGGGCTCGCCCTGGTGCCCGAGGACCGGCGGCAGCAGGGCCTGGTCATGGAGATGTCCATCGAGCGCAACATCGGCCTGACCGGGCTGCGCTCGCTCCGCCGCGGCCCCGTCATCTCCCGCGCCGCCGAGCGCGCCCGCGCCCGGGACTGGGCGGTGCGCCTGCGGCTCAAGTTCGCCGGGCTCGGCGACGGCGTCGGCGTGCTGTCCGGCGGCAACCAGCAGAAGGTCGTGCTCGCCAAGTGGCTGGCCACCGAGCCGTCGGTGCTCATCGTGGACGAGCCCACCCGCGGCATCGACGTCGGCACCAAGGCCGAGGTGCACCGGCTGCTGTCGGAGCTGGCCGGGCAGGGCATCGCGGTGCTGATGATCTCCTCCGACCTGCCGGAGGTGCTCGGCATGGCCGACCGGGTGCTCGTCATGCACGAGGGCCGGATCACCGCCGAGATCCCCCGTACCGAAGCCACCGAGGAGAGCGTCATGTCCGCCGCGACCGGGAGGGCGGCATGACGGCCACCGCCACCCAGCCCGAGCCGGCCGTGCGCGAGCGCAGCGCCCGCAACCTGGTCGACCTGGTCTTCCGGGCCCGCGAGCTGAGCCTGGTCATCGCGCTGGCCGCGCTCGTCGGCGGGACCGCCGCCGCCAACCCGAACTTCCTGTCCGGGCAGGGCGTCGAGGACATCCTGCTCAACACCGCCATCCTCGCGCTGCTGGCCGTCGGCCAGTCGATCGTGGTCATCACCCGCAACCTCGACCTGTCCGTCGGCTCCGTGGTCGGGCTGGTCGCGTTCACCGTCGGCGACGTGCTGGCCAGCGGCTGGGGCCCGGTGCCCGGCGTCGTGCTCGGGATCGCCGTCGGCGCCGCCTGCGGCCTGCTCAACGGGCTGCTGGTCAGCTTCTGCCGGGTGCCCGCCCTGGTCGTCACGCTCGGCACCCTCTACGTCTTCCAGGGCGTGTGCCACTACGTCGCCGCCGGGCGGCAGATCAACGCGGTCGACCTGCCGCCCGCGCTGCTGTCGCTGGGCAACGGGGCCGTGCTGGGCGTGCCGTACCTGCCGCTCATCACCGTGGTGATCATGCTGGCGATCGGCTACTACCTGCGCGCCTACCCCAGCGGGCGGGAGTTCTACGCGATCGGGTCCAGCCCCGAGGCCGCCCGGCTGGCCGGCGTCCCGGTCCGCCGCCGCATCCTGGCCGCCTACCTGGTCAGCGGCTGCCTGGCCGGGCTCGCCGGGGTGCTCTGGCTGGCCCGCTTCGGCACCGTCGTCGCCGACTCGGCCAACGGCTGGGAACTCCTGGTGATCAGCGCCGTCGTGGTCGGCGGCGTGGCCATCACCGGGGGCGTCGGCAGCGTGTACGGGGCGGCGCTCGGCGCGCTGCTGCTCACCGTGATCGGCAGCGCCCTGGTCGTGCTCCGGGTCAACCCGTTCTGGCAGCAGGCCATCACCGGCGCGCTGCTGCTGCTCGCCATCAGCGTCGACCGGGTGCTGGCCCTGCGGGTCGCCCGGCTGCTCAGGAGGAGGAGCCGACATGGCTAGGGTGCTCCGCTGGGATGTGATCATCGGGCTGCTGCTGGTCGCCGTCTTCGCGGGCGGCTCGCTCGGCTCGCCTGCGTTCGCCACCGCCGGCAACCTGTCGTTCGCGCTCGGCGACCTCGGCGAGATCGCGCTCATCGCGCTCGCCATGACCATGCTCGTGGTGGCCGCCGAGGTCGACCTGTCGGTCGCGTCCGTGCTGGGCCTGTCGAGTGCGCTGGTGGGCGCGCTGTGGGACGGCGGCCTGCCCATCGAGACGATCATCCCGCTGGTGGTGCTCGCCGGCGCGCTCTGCGGGCTGGTCAACGGGCTGCTCGTCACCCGGCTCGGGCTGCCGTCGCTGGCCGTCACGATCGGCACGCTCGCCCTCTACCGGGGCCTGGCGTACGTGGTGCTTGGCGACAAGGCGGTGGCCCAGTTCCCGCCCCAGTACACGGCGCTGGCCGTGGGCAACGTGCCCGGCACGTTCATCCCGTACCCGATCGCGCTCTTCGTGCTGCTGGCCGTGGTCGTCGCGGTGGTGCTGCACGCCACCGGGTTCGGCCGGGCGCTGTTCGCCATCGGCGCGCAGGAGCAGGCCGCGTTCTTCGCCGGGATCCGGGTCAAGCGGATCAAGCTGCTGCTCTTCGTCTTCTCCGGCACCGTCGCCGCCTTCGCCGGGGTCGTCTTCACCCTGCGCTACGGCTCCGCCCGCGCCGACAACGGCCTCGGCATCGAACTCGCGGTCATCGCGGCCGTACTGCTCGGCGGCGTCGACTTCGACGGCGGCAAGGGCACGCTCGGCGGCGTCATCGCCGGCGTGCTGCTCATCGGGCTGCTGCGCAACCTGCTCATGCTCAACGACGTCTCGACCGAGATCCAGTCCATCGTCACCGGCCTCCTGCTCATCGTCTCGGTGCTCACCCCCCGACTCATCTCCCTGCTCAAACCGGTCAGAACCGGCACGTCGGCACTGAAAGGAACCTCATGAGACCGATGCGCCTCGCCGTCCTCACCGCGGTGCTCGCCCTCGGCGCCGCCGCCTGCGGCGGCACCACCAAGTCGAGCGTCACCTCCGCGCCCGCCGAGCCGCCCGCCTCCTCCGCGGCGGCGGCCTCCGCCGACCCGAACGCGCCGATCAAGCCGGGCCTGAAACTGGCCTTCCTGCCCAAGCAGATCAACAACCCGTACATGACGATCGTCGCCAAGGCGGGGGAGGAGGCGGCGGCGGAGTTCCAGGGTGAGGCCAAGGAGGTCGGCCCGTCCGACGCCTCCGCGTCCTCGCAGATCTCCTACATCAACACCCTCACCCAGCAGGGCCACGACGCCATCCTCATCTCGGCCAACGACCCCAACGCCGTGTGCGGGCCGCTCAACCAGGCCAGGGAGAAGGGCATCAAGATCGTCTCGTACGACTCGGACGCCGCTCCCGAGTGCCGTGACCTCTTCATCAACCAGGCCAGATCCGAAGAGATCGGTCGCAGCCAGATCCAGCTGCTCGCCGAGATGATCGGCCACAAGGGCGAGATCGCGATCCTGTCGGCCACGGCCAACGCCACGAACCAGAACACCTGGATCGAGTTCATGAAGGACGAGCTGACCAAGCCCGAGTACAAGGACATGGAGCTCGTCAAGGTCGCCTACGGGGACGACGACGACCAGAAGTCGTTCACCGAGACCCAGGGCCTGCTGCAGGCCTACCCCGACCTGAAGGGCATCATCTCGCCCACCACCGTCGGCGTCGCGGCGGCGGCCCGCTACATCTCCGGCTCCAAGTACAAGGGCGAGGTCGTGCTCACCGGCCTCGGCACGCCGAACCAGATGCGCCAGTTCGTCAAGGACGGCACCGTCGAGAAGTTCGCCCTGTGGAACCCCAAGGACCTCGGCTACCTGGCCTCCTACGCCGCCGCCGCGCTGGTGTCCGGGCAGATCACCGGCGCCGAGGGCGAGACGTTCCAGGCGGGCCGGCTCGGCGAGCGGACCGTCGGCGCGAACGGCGAGATCATCCTCGGCCCGCCGTTCACCTTCGAGGCCTCCAACATCGACGACTTCGACTTCTGACCCTCATCGGCACGCACCGCGCGCCCCGGGACCGGCCCGGGGCGCGCGTGCGCGCGGAAAGGAGAGATCTGTGGAGCGGGTGTGCTTCCTGCTGCGAGTCCGGCCGGACCGGCTCCAGGAGTACCGGGAGAGACACCGGCAGGTATGGCCCGAGATGCTCGACGCGCTGCGTGAGGCGGGATGGCGCAACTACTCGCTCTTCCTCAGCGACGACGGGCTGCTCGTCGGCTACCTGGAGACCGACGACTTCGAGGCGGCGCAGCGGGCGATGGCCGCCGCCGAGGTGAGCGCCCGGTGGGAGACCGACATGGCGCCCTTCTTCGAGACGGGCCGCGCCGACGAGGGCCGGGTCCTGCTCGAAGAAGTTTTCCATCTCGACTGAATCGGGGAGACAAATGATCAAGGAACAGCTCCGCAGGCAGCGGATCGAGACCCCGTCGTGGGCGTACGGCAACTCCGGCACCCGCTTCAAGGTCTTCGCCCAGCGGGGGGTGCCGCGCGACCCGTACGAGAAGATCGCCGACGCCGCGCAGGTGCACGCGTTCACCGGGGTGGCGCCGACGGTGGCGCTGCACATCCCGTGGGACAAGGTCGACGACTACGAGGACCTGGCCCGGCACGCCGCCGAGCTGGGGGTGGGCATCGGCGCGATCAACTCCAACGTGTTCCAGGACGACGACTACAAGCTCGGCAGCGTCACCCACCCGGACCCGGAGGTACGCGCCAAGGCGCTGGCGCACCTGCTCGAATGCGTGGACATCATGGACGCCACCGGGTCCGACACGCTCAAGCTCTGGTTCTCCGACGGCACCAACTACCCCGGCCAGGACGACGTGCGCGAGCGCCAGGACCGGCTGGCCGAGGCGCTGGCGGCGGTGTACGAGCGGCTCGGCGACGAGCAGCGCTTCCTGCTGGAGTACAAGCTGTTCGAGCCCGCCTTCTACATGACCGACGTGCCCGACTGGGGCACCGCCTACGCGCACTGCCTCAAGCTCGGCCCGAAGGCGCAGGTCGTGGTCGACACCGGCCACCACGCGCCGGGCACCAACATCGAGTTCATCGTGGCGTTCCTGCTGCGCGAGGGGAAGCTCGGCGGCTTCGACTTCAACTCCCGCTTCTACGCCGACGACGACCTCATGGTGGGCGCCGCCGACCCCTTCCAGCTCTTCAGGATCATGTACGAGGTGATCAGGGGCGGCGGCTACACCGAGCGGACCGCCTTCATGCTGGACCAGTGCCACAACATCGAGCCGAAGATCGCCGGGCAGATCCGGTCGGTGATGAACGTGCAGGAGGCCACCGCCAAGGCGCTGCTGGTGGACCGGGAGGCGCTGGCCGCGGCGCAGCGGGCCGGTGACGTGCTCGGCGCCAACGCCGTGCTGATGGACGCCTACAACACTGACGTGCGCCCGCTCCTGGCGGAGCTGCGGGAGGAGATGGGGCTGGAGCCGGACCCGATGGCCGCCTACGCCAAGTCCGGATATTTCGAGACAATCGCCGCCGAGCGGGTGGGCGGCGACCAGGCGGGCTGGGGCGCCTGATGACCACCCCCGACATGAACGGCCCCGACATGAACAGCACCGTCGAACAGCTCCTGGCCCGCTCCCACGCCCTCGGCGCCGACCCCCGCAACACCAACTACGCCGGCGGCAACACCTCCGCCAAGGGCACCGCGAACGACCCCGTCACCGGCGGCGACGTCGAGCTGATGTGGGTCAAGGGCTCCGGCGGCGACCTCGGCACGCTCAAGGCCGCCGGTCTGGCCGTGCTCCGCCTGGACCGGGTGCGCGCACTCGTGGACGTCTACCCGGGCGTCGAACGCGAGGACGAGATGGTCGCCGCCTTCGACTACTGCCTGCACGGCAAGGGCGGCGCCGCCCCCTCCATCGACACCGCCATGCACGCCCTGGTCGACGCCGCCCACGTGGACCACCTGCACCCCGACTCCGGCATCGCGATCGCCACCGCCGCCGACGGCCCCGAGCTGACCCGGCGGATCTTCGGCGACCGGGTGGTGTGGGTGCCGTGGCGGCGGCCCGGCTTCCAGCTCGGCCTCGACATCGCCGCCATCAAGGCCGCCAACCCCCGGGCGATCGGCTGCATCCTCGGCGGCCACGGCATCACCGCCTGGGGCGACACGAGCGAGGAGTGCGAGCGCAACTCCCTCGACATCATCCGCACCGCCGAGGCCTACATCGCCGAGCACGGCCGCCCCGACCCGTTCGGGCCGGTCGTCCACGAGCCGCTGCCGGAGGAGGCCAGGCGCCGCCGCGCCGCCGAGCTGTTCCCCGTCGTCCGGGGCCTGGCCGGCACGGACGCCCGCCAGGTCGGCCACTACACCGACACCCCCGAGGTCCTCGACTTCCTGTCGCGGGCCGAGCACCCCCGGCTGGCCGCGCTCGGCACCTCCTGCCCGGACCACTTCCTGCGCACCAAGGTCGCCCCCCTGGTGCTGGACCTGCCCCCGGACGCGCCGCTGGCGGAGGCGGTCGCCCGGCTCCGCGAGCTGCACGCCCGCTACCGGGAGGAGTACGCCGCCTACTACCGGCGCCACGCCACCCCCGACTCCCCGCCGATGCGCGGCGCCGACCCGGCCATCGTGCTCGTGCCCGGCGTCGGCATGTTCAGCTTCGGCAAGGACAAGCAGACCGCCCGGGTGGCCGGCGAGTTCTACGTCAACGCCATCAACGTGATGCGCGGCGCGGAGGCGCTGTCCAGCTACCGGCCCATCGACGAGGCGGAGAAGTTCCGCATCGAGTACTGGGAGCTGGAGGAGGCCAAGCTGCGCCGCCTGCCCAAGCCCAGGCCGCTCACCGGTCGGGTCGCCCTGGTGACCGGCGGCGGATCCGGCATCGGCGCCGCCACCGCCAGGCGGCTGGCCGCCGAGGGCGCCTGCGTCGTGGTCGCCGACCGCGACCTGCCCGCCGCCGAGAAGGTCGCCGCCGAACTGGGCGCCCACGCCCACCGGCCGCAGGACGTGGCGATCGCGGCAGGCGTCGACGTCACCTCCGAGGAGCAGGTCCAGGAGGCGCTCCGGCAGGCCGTGCTCGCCTTCGGCGGCGTCGACCTGGTCGTCAACAACGCCGGGCTGTCGCTGTCGCGCTCGCTGCTGGAGACCACGCTCGACGACTGGGACCTGCAGCACGACGTGATGGCGCGCGGCTCGTTCCTCGTCTCCCGCGAGACCGCCCGCGTCATGATCGACCAGGACCTGGGCGGCGACATCGTCTACATCTCCTCCAAGAACAGCGTCTTCGCCGGGCCGAACAACGTCGCCTACGGCGCCGCCAAGGCCGACCAGGCCCACCAGGTCCGGCTCCTTGCCGCCGAGCTGGGCGGCCACGGCATCCGGGTGAACGGCGTCAACCCCGACGGGGTGGTCCGCGGCTCCGGCATCTTCGCCTCCGGCTGGGGCGCCAACCGGGCGAAGGTGTACGGGGTCGAGGAGGAGAAGCTCGGCGAGTTCTACGCCCAGCGGACGCTGCTGAAGAAGGAGGTGCTGCCGGAGCACGTGGCCGCGGCGGTCTTCGCGCTCACCGGCGGCGACCTCACGCACACCACCGGCCTGCACGTTCCGGTGGACGCGGGGGTGGCCGCCGCGTTCCTGCGCTGATCCGTACCTGCGCTGATCCGTACCTGCGCTGATCCGTACCTGCGCTGATCCGTACCTGCGCTGATCCGTGCCAGGGAGCCCGCCCGCGCGCCGGGGGCGCGGACGGGCTCCCGCCCCGGGGCGCTAGGGTGGGCCCGTCCGCGACACCCCCGGGAGGAGAACACCTGATGGCCGCCGTGACCCTGCCAGCGTTCCCCGCGCCGCTCCGCTGGCTCAACCAGCCCGGACAGTGGCACGCCGACGGCGACGACGCCCTCGTCATCACCGCCGGGCCGCGCACCGACCTCTTCTCCGACCCCGGCGAGCCGAAGCACTACGCCAACGCCCCCGCCCTCGTCGGGCGCCTGGACGGCGACTTCACCCTCAGCGCCCGGATCAGGGTCGACCTGCGCTCCACCTTCGACGCGGGCGTCCTGCTCCTCTACGCCGACGACGAGCGATGGGCCAAGCTCTGCCTGGAGCTCTCCCCGCAGGGCGTCCCCACCATCGTCTCGGTGGTCACTCGCGGCGGCGTCTCCGACGACTGCAACTCCCTGCCCATGACCGGCGACGACGTCCGGCTCCGCGTCTCCAGGGTCGGCCCCGCGTTCGCCTTCCACGCCGCAGCCGGGGCCGGCCCCTGGAGCCTCATCAGGTACTTCGCGCTCGACGGCGAGCCCGAGGCAGGCTTCCTCGCCCAGAGCCCCACCGGCCCGGGCGCCACCGTCCGCTTCGAGGACATCCGCCACACCCCGACGCGCCTGTCCGACCTGCGCAACGGCGAGTAGGTCAGGACGGCGGCCGGATCGAGGCCAGATACTCCTCGAAGGGCACGACCTCCTCGGTCTGCTTCCCGTTCGGGGAGTGCCGGCACGGGCGCATGAGCGCCGCCAGCTCCGCCCCCGCGCGGGCGATCCGGTCCGACAGCCCGTCGGTGAAGGCGTCACCGCCGCCGCCCCAGTCCTCCGAGGCCGCGTAGACCGCGGTCGGCACCACCACGGCCCGCAGATACGCGAAGAGCGGCCGCATCGCGTGGTCCAGCACCAGCGAGTGCCGGGCCGTGCCGCCGGTCGCGCCGATCAGCACCGGCTTGCCCGTCAGCGCCTCCGGGTCGAGCACGTCGAAGAACGACTTGAACAGCCCGCTGTAGGAGGCGGTGAACACGGGGGTGACGGCGATCAGCCCGTCCGCCCCGGTCACGGCGTCGATCGCCTCGCGCAGCCGGGCGTTCGGGAACCCGGTGACGAAGTTCCCGGCGATGTCCGTCGCCAGGTCGCGCAGCTCGACGACGGTCGTCTCGGCCGCGCCGCCGAGACGCTCGCCGACGGCCTGCGCGAGACGGTCGGCCAGCAGGCGGGTCGAGGACGGCTGGGTCAGCCCAGCCGTGACGACGGCGAGCTTCATGCGTTGACCTCCTTCGGGTTCTTCGCGTCCCGGGCGGCGACCAGGGAGGCGTGGGTGGGGGCGTCGGGGACCTCGGCCGGGCGGCCGATCGCGAACTCCTTGCGCAGCACCGGCACGACCTCCTCGCCGAGGATGTCGAGCTGCTCCAGCACCGTCTTCAGCGGCAGCCCGGCGTGGTCCATCAGGAACAGCTGCCGCTGGTAGTCGCCGAAGTACTCCCGGAACTCGAGCGTACGGTCGATGACCTGCTGCGGGCTGCCCACCGTCAGCGGGGTCTCGGCCATGAACTCCTCCAGCGACGGCCCGTGCCCGTAGACCGGCGCGTTGTCGAAGTACGGGCGGAACTCGCGGATCGCGTCCTGGGAGTTCTTCCGCATGAACACCTGCCCGCCGAGCCCGACGATGGCCTGCTCCGGCGTGCCGTGCCCGTAATGGGCGTAGCGCCGCCGGTAGAGGTCGATCAGCCGCATGAAGTGCTCCTTCGGCCAGAAGATGTTGTTGGCGAAGAAGCCGTCGCCGTAGTAGGCGGCCTGCTCGGCGATCTCCGGGCTGCGGATGGAGCCGTGCCACACGAACGGCGGCACCCCGTCCAGCGGGCGCGGCGTCGAGGTGAAGCCCTGCAGCGGCGTGCGGAAGCGGCCCTCCCAGTCGACCACGTCCTCGCGCCAGAGCCGGCGCAGCAGCGCGTAGTTCTCGATCGCCAGCGGGATGCCCTGGCGGATGTCCTGGCCGAACCACGGGTAGACCGGGCCGGTGTTGCCACGCCCCATCATCAGGTCCACCCGGCCGTCGGCCAGGTGCTGCAGCATGGCGTAATCTTCAGCGATCTTGACCGGGTCGTTCGTGGTGATCAGCGTCGTCGCGGTCGACAGGATGAGCCGCTCGGTCTTGGCGGCGACGTAGCCGAGCATGGTCGTCGGGGAGGACGGCACGAACGGCGGGTTGTGGTGCTCACCGGTGGCGAACACGTCCAGGCCGACCTCCTCGGCCTTGAGCGCGATCCGCATGATCGCCTTGATCCGCTCGCCCTCGGTGGGCGTCCGCCCTGTGGTCGGATCCGTGGTCACGTCACCGACGCTGAAGATGCCGAACTGCATATTAGTCACCCATCTTTACTGTTGAACTTTCAACAGCTATGTAAGCGCCCAGCCGGAGCTCGTTATTCCAGGGTGTCACAGAGCGTTGATCGCCGCCGCATCCAGAACCCGGCCCGGCGCCCCCCGCTCGGCCACCGCGATCATCGCCCGCCCGACCTGCGCCGCCGTGGTCACCGTCGACGGGAACAGCCGCCGCAGCACCGGATAGAACGGCGCCGCCACCACGTACGCCAGCCGGTAGAACCCGGTCCGGTGCGTCGGCTGGACGTAACCGGGGCGGAACACGTAGACGTCCAGCGGCAGCGCCAGCAGCGCGTTCTCCGTCTCACCCGTCACCCTCGCCCACATCGTCCGGCTCCGGGCGTCCGCGCCGGCCCTCGACAGGTACACGAACGTGGAGCCGGGGCCGACCTCCGCGAGCGTCCTCGCCACCGAGAGCGTGGAGTCGTACGTGACGCGCCGGTACTCCGGCTCCCGCATCCGCGCCGACGACGAGGTCAGGCAGGAGAAACAGGCGTCGTAACCGGCCAGTTCGCTCGCTATGGGCGTGAGGTCGAGCAGATCGTCGTGCCGGACCTCGCGCAGCTTCGGATGCGCGACACCGGCCGGGGAGCCGACGGCCAGCACCGCCGTCACCCGTTCGTCGTCCAGGCACTCCCGGAGCACGCCCTGCCCGAGCATGCCGGCGGCCCCGAACACGATGACCCGCACGTACGCAGCCTAACCACCCAGACCCCGCCATCATTCCCCTGACGGTCAACCCGAAGGGCCTCACCACAAAGGGCCTCACCACAAAGGGCTTCGCCAAAGGGCTTCGCCAAAGGGCTTCGCCGTAGAGGCGCTGCGCGCCTTTCCAGCTCAGGCGTTCCCCCAGTCGGCCTGGCGGCCGACCCCTGAAGGCCCTCGCTCCGCTCGGACAGCCTTCCCGGGAAGAGCGCCTGGCGGCGCTCCACCAGAAACCCGGGACGGGTGGCTGCGGTAGCCACTTCCCGATAGGCGTTCAAGGACGGGGTGGCTGCGGTAGCCGCTCCTGATGGGCGTGTACCGGGAACCCCTGGCCGGGTGCGGTCACCGGTGGGGGAGCCGTGGACAGCCGGCACGCTCTCACCGGGTCGTCGTGACTCCGTGTGGTTGTCGGAGGGCCTCGTCCGACCTCCGAGCCGTGCCGGAAACCCTGTCCGGCCTCCATGCGGTGCCGACTTTGTCCGACCTCATGTGGTGCCGACTTCGTCCGACGCCTGTGCGAAGCTGAAAGACCTCGTCGCCTCGTTCGATTTCTTCTGTCCGGGCTACGGTGCCCGCTGGGCATGGCCAGGTCCAGCAGGAACTCGTGCCACATCTCCTTAGCGCGCGCCCGCCCTCTCCCGGGCGGCTTCAGGAGGCTGATCGTGAACCTCGAACGCCTCGCTGCGCAGCGTGATCCCGTCGCGTCCAGGGATCTGGGGATGCAGCGCGAACTCGTACCGCCGATCAATGATCGAGAACAGCGTCCGCGTGCCCACCCGGCCGAGCTCGCAGGTCAGGGAACGAGGGGAGGGGGACCAGCGGATCGGCGGCGGGTCCGACGTCATTCCGGCGCTCCGGCATGTTCCTTGATGAGTTGGGCCGCTCGGTCCGGCCGCGACGCAGGGACTACTTCGATCGGGGCCGACTGGATCAGTGCGCCGCAGCCCCCCAGCTCGATCAGGTAACTGCCGGAGCGAGGCCCGATGCTGATCGTGGCGATCTTCCGGAGGCCCGCGTAGACGATGAGCTGAGGCGGATGCCGACGGGATTCGACGGCCTGGTTCGGCTGCCCCGCTCCGATCGTCACCCTTTGGAGCAGTTCCGTGTGGAGTCCGACGGCTGTCAGGTGAGGGAGAAGCTGATCCAGGGCGGCTTTCTGCGCCCCCGCTTCCTCTTCCGATAGGTGGTCATCGGAGAGGGCGATCGTGCGTGTGCGGGCCATGATCCGACGGTAGGAGCCGGCCGTTTCGGGGCTCAACGAACTTGTACGAACTTGCAATTAGGCAAGAGACGCCAGCGCGGCCGTGATCAGAGCGCGGGCCTTGTCGCCGTAGACCGCGTGGTCTGCCAGTTCCGTGAATCCCTTGACGTACAGCGCGATCTCCCTGGGCTGGGTGACGGTCACCCCCGCTGAGAGGAGTTCCACGAACACGCGCCTGTCGTCGTAGATCGAGAAGGTCTCCATCGTCCACAGGCGGCGCGGGGCGTCGGACGGGATGATCCCCAGGGACACGGACGGGAGAGACATGCCCTCCAGGAGCTGTCCGAGTTGCCCGGCCATAACGGCATCGTCGGCGATCCGATCATGCAGGACCGACTCTTCCATGATGATGGCGAACCGGTGCTGTCCCTCATAGAGCAGCCTGCTGCGGGCGGCGCGGGCTTGGACGGCCTCGTCGATGTCGCGTGGCGCCTCGTGGAAGTCGGCGAACGCTGACAGGACGGCTCGCATGTAGCCGGGCGTCTGGAGGGGCCACGGCATGAACTGGGAGCAGTAGAAGCGGAAGAGCCGGGTCTGCTCGTACAGGGAGAGCCGCGTTTGCTGCAGGTGCTTCATGCCTCTGCGCTGTAACCGCCGCCATTCCACGTACATGCTGTCGGCGTCGCGGCTGGCGGCGATCAGATCGGGGATCTCGTCTTCGGCGCCGCAGATCCGGCACCAGGTCCGTATGTCGTCGTCGGACGGCAGGGTGCGGCCATTGATAAGTCGAGAGCATTTCGACTCGTCCCAGCCGGCTTGCCGAGCCAGAGCCCTGGCGGTGATGCCCGAATCCCGGAGAATTTCTCGCAGCCGCTTGCCGATGGACAGGCGGGCCTCATGGGCGCTGGACGAAGGCGAGGTGGACACGTCCGAAATCAGGCCGGTCGGTAGTTCACGTGGTCGATGCCGCGCTCCCAGACGGCCTCGAAGGCAGAGGAACACAGTGCCACCACAGCCGGGTCACCGCAGTCCTCATGACCTGTGGCTTCGCCGTCGCCCGAGTGCAGACCGAAGCGCACGAGCCGCCCGTCGAACAGCCAGAAGTCATTGCCGGGCAGGGTCAGATCGGAGGCTCTGGCCCGAGGGAGCCAGCGAACCTGCTCGCCGCCCGCGAGATTGGCGTAGGGCGTGGCGGCATGTTCGTAGCGGATGTAATCGCTGACAGGCTCCGAGACGATGCGGGCACGGCGCACCACGATCCCGCGGCCGACCGTCTCCCTGATCAGGTTGACCCACGGTGCGTCGAAGTCGGTGCGGTCGAAGGGAAGGCCCTCTCTCCAGGCCTGATAGCCGGGGCTCCCATGACCGTAGCCGTCGCGCATCTCCAGGTGCACGGCTGAGCGTGTGCAGCGCCCGAGCAGTTCATCCAGCGTCGGGGACACGTCCATCACACGCCTCCAGGAGGTAGCCGCGCATGTGAGCCGGGAGTCTGACGATCATCTCGCCCGGTGCGAGCGGGCTTCGGGCCGCGACCTGCCGCACCTTCGCCGGATCCGTGACAACGACGCCTTGGATGACGAAGCTTCCGTCCTCGTCATCGACCCAGACGGAGGGACAGCCGCCGTGCTCGCTGGTGCCGTCGATGCCGATGAACCGAAGCGCCATGATGGCCTCCACTGCTCCGAAGGTGCGTGGACTTGCACACACGCGAGCCTGGATGGTGACGCCTGGACCGTCAAGCGATATGGAAATCACGCTCTGGAGGCCGTCAGACATAGCGGGAGAAGCTGTCCATATGCCTCCTTTTTCTGAATGGCATGCCAACTCTAAATCCCATGCCATTCGTCGGCACTCAGGTGCCCTTGTGTGGGCTTCGCCACCAGGCGCTCCGCGCCCTTCCAGCTCAGGCGTTTCTTCCGGTCGACCTGGCGGCCGACCCCTGACGGCCCTCGCTCCGCTCGGACAGCCTTCCCGGGAAGAGCGCCTGGCGGCGCTCCACCAGAAACGCGGGACGGGTTACTGCGGTAACCACCTCCCGATAGCCGATAGCCGAAACCGCATCTCCTAAGCGAGCCCGTGCCCTCTCACTGACGGCCTGCGAGATGCCCGAGACTCTGGGACTCCTGGCCTGATCCGTTCACATCACCGGAGCTTCGTGGCATCGGCGGACCTCCACCGGTTCGCCGGCCCCGGCGACGATCTGGCGGGCGAGCTCCAGCGCTCTGGCCTCGTCCACGACGTCCACCAGCCACCAGCCGGCCAGTGACTGGCTGGGCTCGGCGAACGTGCCGTCCCGCACGGACACCTCGCCGTCTTCGAGACTCACCAGCTTCGCATTCGGTGCGAGTGCCAGCCCTTCATCGGCGAGCAGTTCACCGGACTCCCTCAGCCCTTCGGTGAACTTCCTCATGAACTTGATCATCTGCTGGACCCATTCCTGAGACTTGCCGCTCAGGACGGTTTCGTCGCCGAACTGCATCAGCACGTATTTCATGGCTTCCTTCCGGGATGAGTACCTGGTCGACTTCGTGCGAGGGTGACCGGATCTCCGTCCCCTCGCCGACGCGTCGAACGTGTACCGCCGGACTCGACATGGCTCCCGACACAATCTCAGGTGTCATGAAGCGAAGCGGCATTCGTGCAGCTCAAGTCCACGGCCTCGGAGATGCTAATCATCGACGTGTGGGACATGGGCCCCACCTCACCAGACACTGGCCATCGGATCCTCAGATAAGCGCTGTAGGCGTGCCCTCGCGTCGCTGGGGCGCCTATCCGTGAAGGGGCCGCTGGGCCTATCTCCGGAGGGAAGGTTGCTGGGGCGCCTATCTCCCCGGAGGGAAGGTCGTCTGGGTCGGGCGAGGTGCTGACGATCAATCGGTCCCGGCGAGGTCTGACGGCCCTGGCAGCCTCACGCCGCGCCCCGGCCTTGAGCCGACGCGTACGACGCCTGACTGCCTATCTATTGCATAGATGGTGACCAGATCCCCCTGGTGGAGCGCCGCCAGGCGCTCTTCCAAGAAAGCCGTCCGAGTGGAGCGAGGGCCTTCAGGGGTCGGCCGCCGGGCCGACTGGAAGAAACGCCTGAGCGGGAAAGGCGCGAAGCGCCTCTACGGCGAAGCCCTTAGCTTATTAAGACCTCTTAGCGGGGGGTTGGCTGACGGGCTCAGTCCCAGTCGTGGTTGGTGGGGAGGAGCACCATGTTGTGGGCGCCCAGGATGTCGACCATGCCGTTGAGTTTCTCGTCCGTCCACGGGGCCGGTGATCCGTCGGTTTCGCCGTGGGCCAGGAAGAAGGCTTCGGGGCCGGCAGGCAGGTAGAAGATGAGCAGTCGGGCCGGGTCCGCGCCGATGTTCCGGAAGCCGTGGCGGGTGCCCTTGGGGATGTAGAGGAAGTCGCCGGCCTCGGCCTTGATCTTCTGGTCGCCGTTGATGAACTCGAAGGCGCCGGAGGCGACGTAGAAGGCTTCGTCCTCCTTGGAGTGGATGTGCGGGGTGTTGCCGTGGCCGGGCTCGATGACGCCGTCCATGAGGGCGAGGGTGCCGCCGGTCTCGTCACCGGTGATCTTGACCGTCATCCTCTCGTGCCCGATGCGCCGGAGGGTGCCTTCGTCCCTGCGCACGATGAAGCCGTTGGCCGCCGTCCAGACGGGGTCGTCCTGGTCGGGCAGCGGTAACCGGAAAGCCACGGTGGGGTCCTTTCGCGCGGTGTCGCTCATACTTTGGTTGAATATAAGTCATTGAACGACAGTCAATCAAGTGAGAGCCCTACCCTGGTGAGAAACCGCCCGCGCCGGAAGGAACAGACGTGACCCCGCCCGTCACCGGCAAGCCGCCCACCCGGCGGCAACTGGCCGCCCAGGAGACGCGCCGCAAACTGCTGCAGGCCGCGATGGAGAACTTCGCGCGGCGCCCCTACGCCGAGGTCACCGTCGCCGACATCGCCCGCACCGCCGGGGTCGCGCACGGCCTCCTGTCCCACCACTTCAACGGCAAGGAGAGCCTGTACGCGGAGACGGTGCGCGAGATCGACCGCCGCCTCCGCGCCGCCTGCGAGGCCGGCCCCGGCGGACCCCCCTTGGAGCAGCTGCGCCGCCACTTCACCGGTCACCTGCGGTTCCTGGCCGAGCACGAGGACGCCGCCCAGAACCTGATCTTGCGCCGCGCCGAGACCACCGACGTCGCGGCGGAGGCCTTCGAGGCGAGCCGCCGCGAGGGTCTCCGCGGCATCTGCCGCATGCTCGGCCTCGACGCCGACGAGCCCGCCCTCCGGCTGCCGCTGCGCGGATTCGCCGCGGCCTGCGACGAGACGGCGCTCACCTGGCTCAGAAGCGGCCGCCACCACCCGATCGAGACCCTGGTCGACATCTGGATCACGTTCCTGTCGGCCGCGATCCGGGCGGCCCGCGACCTGGCGCCGACCCCCGCCCTGCACGAGGCGTGCGAAAAACTTCAGCCCGTCAGCCCACCGCCCGCTTCACCAGCACGCTGATCTCCGCCTCGACCTCGGGCGTCACCGAGGCCAGCGCGAACGCGACCGGCCACATCGCCCCGTCGTCCAGCCCGGCCTGGTCGCTGAAGCCGAGCGTCGCGTAACGGGTCTTGAACTTCGCCGCGGGCTGGAAGTGGCAGATGATCTTGCCGTCCAGCGCATAGGCGGGCATCCCGTACCAGAGCCGCGGCGCCAGGTCGGGCGCGGCGGCCATGACGACCGCGTGGACCCGCTCGGCCGTCACCCGGTCCGCGTCGCCCATCTCAGCGATCTTCGCGAGCACGTCCCGTACCGCTTCCGCCGCCTTGTCCGCCCGCGAGGCGCGCCGTGCCGCCTTCTTCCGCTCCTGGGCGTGCTCCTTCATCGCGGCCCGCTCCTCGGCCGTGAACCCCTCGTACGTGGCGCTTTCGGTGTTGCTCATGACGAAATTCCTCTCGAAGATGTGTCGATCTGGCGGAAACCCGCGCCGGGCTCAGTGGTCCTGGATCAGGCCGAGCACGTTGCCGTCGGGGTCGGTCACGGTGGCGACGAGCCGGCCGCCGCCGACCTCGTGCGCGGCCTCCTTCACGGCGGCGCCCGCGGCGGTCATGGCGGTCAGCGTCGCCTCGATGTCGGGCACGTGCCAGTAGGCCACCGGCGAGGTCATGCCCTGCGGCCCGCCGTCCGGCACCAGCCCGATGTGCTGGCCCCCGGCGTCGAAGCCGACGTAGTACGGCGAGTCGGTCTGGGGTTCGATTCCGAGCAGCGCCGCGTAGACCGGCTTGGCCTTCGCCAGGTCGGACACGGGATGCAGCACGGTCTTGATGCCGTAGGTGGTCATGGTCGCTCCGGTGGTCGTGGGCCGCGCCGGCCCGGTGTTTCGGACAGGCTCAGCTTGTCGTCCGGCCCGGCCCGCCCACATCCGTGGTGACCACGGATCGGCGGCACGGACCGTGCTCGGTGGTCGCCCCGGGTGCGTACGGCGAGAAATACGGCAAACTTGGACCGGTGCTGACAGATGTGGAGATCTCACCTCGGGAAGCCGAGGTGCTGGAACTGGTCGGGGCCCACCTCAGCAACGCCGAGATCGCGGCCCGCCTGTTCATCTCGGTGCGCACGGTCGAGAGCCACGTCTCGTCGCTGCTCCGCAAGCTCCAGCTACCGGACCGCCGGGCGCTGGCCCGCCGAGCACCCCAGCGGACCTCGTACGAACCCCACCCGGCCCTGCCCACCCCCCTGACCTCGTTCATCGGCCGGGCGAGCGAACAGGCCGACCTGAGCGCGCTGATCCGAAACCACCGTCAAGTGACCGCGGTCGGCCCCGGCGGCGTGGGCAAGACCCGGCTGGCCCTGGCGGTGGCCGCCGCGACGGCCGGAGAGTACGCCGACGGGGTGTGGTTCGCCGATCTCGTCCCGGTCACCGATCCCGGCCTGGTCGCCACCGCGGTCGCCGGCGCCGTCGGTCTCAGCGAGCAGCCCGGCAAGGACCTGACCGAGTCCGTGGTCGCCGCCCTGGCCGACCGCCGTGCCCTGCTGGTCCTGGACAACTGCGAGCACGTGCTGGACGGGGTGGCGTTCTTCGTCGAGCGGCTGCTGAAAGACTGCCCGCGGCTCACCGTGCTGGCGACCAGCCGGGCCCGCCTGATGGTGCCGTTCGAACGGGTCTACGCGGTGCCGCCGCTCTCGGTGGACGCGGACGCGGTCGCGCTGTTCATGGAGCGCGCCGCCGCCGTGGGCAGCCCCCTGGATCCCGCATCGAGCGACCGGATCGCCGCCGTCTGCGAGCGGCTGGACGGCATGGCCCTGGCCATCGAACTGGCCGCTGCCCGCTGCGCCACGCTCGGCCTGGACGGCATCACCGCCGCCCTGTCCCACCCGCTGCGGATGCTCACGGGCGGCTCCCGCGCCGACGAACGGCACCGCTCGGTACGAGGCGCGCTCGACTGGAGCCACGCCCTGCTCGAACCGCACGACCGGGAACTGCTGCGCCGCGTGTCGGTCTTCGTCGCCCCCTTCACCGCCACGGCCGCGGCCGGCGTGACCGGGGGAGAGGAGGGCATCGTCGCCGAAGGCCTGGCCCGCCTGGCCGAACAGAGCCTCCTGGCCGTGACGCCCTCCCCGCTCGGGACGGAGTACCGCGCGCTGGAGACCATCCGCCAGTACGGCTTGGAACGCCTGACCGAGGCCAAGGAACTGGACGACACCAGAACCCGTCACGCCCGCTGGTGCCTGACCCAGGCCACCAGGCTCACCACGAGCGAAGGCGGCAGGGCCGGATTCGACGCGGTGGCCGACGACCTCCGCGCCGCCCTGGCCTGGACCGCCGACCGCCCGCACAGGCGTGAGGACGCCTATCACCTCGCCCGCTCCCTGGCCGAACTGACCTTCACCCGCAACCTGATCGGCGAATCCCAAGCCCGCTACGAACAGGCTGCCGAACTCGCCCCCGACCCCGCCTGCGCGCCGATGCTGAGGCACGCCGCCGCCGTGGCGGGCTGCCGGATGCGCGGCGACGACATGTACCGCCTGCGCCGCGCCGCCGCCGACGCCGCGCTCCGCTCCGGCGACCCCGCCGGCGCCGCCCGCGACCTGGCGACCGCCGCCGCCGACGTCTACCGCTTCTCCAGCAGGTTCGTACGGGAACGTCCACGGGAGGAGACGGACGCCCTCATCACCAGGGCACGGGAGCTTGCCGGTGACGACCCGGCCGCCGGAGCCGCACTGGCCCTGGCCGAGGCCGGCCGCGCACTCGTCGACCAGAGCCTGGACGACACCACGATCGCCCGCGCCGGACGGGCGGTCGAACTCGCCCGCCGCACAGGCGACCCGCTCGCCGAGTCCGCCGCACTCGACACCCTCACTTGCGCCCAGAGCTGGACAGGCGACGCATTCGCCGCCGCCACCACCGCCGCCCACCGCGCCGCGCTGCTGACGTCCTCCTCGTACATCCCGGCGGGTACGGACGCCGGTGCCACGGCCGGATACGGGCTGCGGACCTCCGCCTCGTACACCCCGGCCGGTACGCACGAGCTGATCGAGGCGCTGGGCGAGGCCACCGAGGCCGCCATCGGCACCGGCGACCTGCCGGGAGCCCGCCGGTGGGCCCGCAGGCTCGCGGACCACCCCCTGCTGGCCGAGGTCGGCCACCGGGCCACGGGCTGGCTCCTGGTCGCCGACGCACTGGCCGGAGACGCGGCGCAGGTGCTCACCGGCGGCGTCCGCTTCCTCGACGGATGGCGGCGGGCGGCCAGCCCCGCCGGGTCGGTTCTCGGCCCTCCTGCCGCCGCCGTCGCGACGATCCACGGCCTGCGCGGCGACGAGGACGCCTGCAAAGAATGGAACGCGGTACTCGGCCAGGTCGACCAGTCACCGGCCGGCACCCGCGGCTACGGCGCGATCTTCGCCGCGATCCTCCTGCTCCACCGCGGTCAGGCGGCCGAGGCTCTGGAGCGGCTGGCCCCCGAACCGGGCGAGGTGTGGCAGTGGATCACCTGGACCTGGCTCCACTGGTATGTGGCCCTGCGCGCCGAAGCCACCGTACTGTCAGGAGCCCCCGGCGCCCGCGAGCGGCTGGCCGAGGCCCGCACAACAGTGTCCGGCAACCCCGTCGCGAGCGCCCTGGTGGAACGGGCCGCAGCCCTGCTCGACGGCGACCGGCAGGCCCTGCTCGCCACCAAGGACGCGTTCGACGCCGCCGGGTGCCGCTACCAGTCCGCCCGGACCCTGTTCCTCGCCGGCGAAGCCCACGGCGAGGCCCTGCTCCGGGACCTCGGCCTCTGACCCGCTCCTCACCGTCCCCACGCGGGGCGGTCGTCATATGCGGGGAGCAGCGGTCCCGAGCCCGGCGACGTCCGGCTCACGCCCGCGTTCTCCTCGTTGAGCGCGTCCACGAGGGCGAGCAGCCGGGACGGCCCCGGAAACGCGAAAGCCCCCGGCCAGAGGCCGGGGGCTGATGGTGGACGATACTGGGATTGAACCAGTGACCTCTTCCGTGTCAGGGAAGCGCTCTCCCGCTGAGCTAATCGTCCTCGCGTGAGACCGAGCGGAAGACGGGATTCGAACCCGCGACCCTCACCTTGGCAAGGTGATGCTCTACCCCTGAGCCACTTCCGCGTCTTCCCCGGATGAACTCCGGGTGACGAGAGAACCATAGCGAAAAGTCGCCGACTCCCCAAACTCAGATCGGGATCGAGGTGTGCCCGCCGTTGACGGTGACCCGCTGCCCGGTCATGTACGCGGCCTCGTCGGAGGCGAGGAAGGCCACCACCGCAGCCACGTCCCGAGGTGAGCCGATCCGGCCGACCGGCACCTCGGCCACGTAGCCGTCGACCGCCAGCCCGGTGTGCCGTTCCACCGGGATCCAGCCGGGCGCGACCACGTTCACGGTGATCCCGTACGGGCCGAGCTCGCGCGCCCAGCTGCGGGACATCGCGTGCTGCGCCGCCTTGGCGGCGGTGTAGGCGGAGGTACGGGGGAGCGACCGGTCCACGATGTCGGAGCCGATCTGGATGATCCGGCCCCGGCCGCGCTCGCGCATCCCGGGCAGGAAGGCCTGGACGAGCAGCGTGGGGCTCTTGACGAAGAACGTGAGCTGGTCGAGCTGGTCCTGCCAGGTGAGCTCCTCGACGCCCAGCTCCGGCTGCGGCCCGGTGGCGTTGAGCACCAGCGTCTCGACCGGCCCGAGCGCCTCCGAAACCCGGGCCGCCAGCGCGGCGGTGGCGGCCTCGTCCGTCACGTCCGCCTGGAACGCCTCCGCGCGCCCGCCCGCCGCCTTGATCTCGTCGACCACCGCGGCGGCGGAGGGAGTGTCGGACCGGTAGTTGACCGCGACGGCCCAGCCGTCGGCGCCCAGCCTGCGCGCGATCGCGGCGCCGAGGCCGCGGGAGGCGCCGGTGACCAGCGCGACTCTTGCCTGCTCATGCATTCCGTCACCCTATCCAGGGGTATGGGGTGGCCATCGCGGGGTAGCTGATCGGCACCATGTACCGGCAACCGGGGGAAGGGTCTCATGGTCACCCCGAAGTCGCACACCAACGTCGCGCGCACGCCCGTACAGGCGGCGTCGCTGCTCGTCGGGCTGCTGTTCCTGATCGTCGGGCTGCTCGGCTTCGTGCCGGGCATCACCACGAACTTCGACGCCATGGCGTTCGCCGGCCACCACTCCGAGGCGCGGCTGCTCGGCGTGTTCCAGGTGTCGATCCTGCACAACATCGTGCACCTGCTGTTCGGCGTCGCCGGGCTGCTCATGGCGCGCACGATGAACCTGGCCAAGTGGTTCCTGATCGGGGGCGGGGTCATCTACCTGCTGCTCTGGGTCTACGGGCTGCTCATCGACAAGGAGAGCGCGGCCAACTTCGTGCCGCTGAACACCGCCGACGACTGGCTGCACTTCGTGCTGGGCCTCGGCATGATCGCGCTCGGCGTGGTGCTGGGCCGCCGCACGCTCGGCACCCGGCACCGCTGACGTTTCGCCCGGCGTCGAAACGTGCCTGCGTTACGGTCGCCGTATGGGCAACCGATCCGATGCCGACATCGCGCCGGTCGCCGCGCTCATCGCCGACCCGGCCAGGGCCGCGATGCTGACGGCGCTGCTGGGCGGGACCGCGCTGGCGGCGGGGGAGCTGGCGCGGGTGGCCGGGGTGAGCGCCGCCACCGCGAGCGCCCACCTGGCCCGGCTGCTCGACGGCGGGCTGGTCGCCGTGGTGCGGCAGGGCCGCCACCGCTACTACCGGCTGGCCGGTCACGAGGTGGCCGAGGTGCTGGAGGTGCTGGCCCGGGTGAGCGGCCGGCCGCCGGTGCGGTCGCTGCGGCAGTCGCGCCAGGCCCGGCTGCTGGAGGAGGCCCGCACCTGCTACGACCATCTGGCCGGGCGGGCCGGGGTGGCGCTGCTGGAGGCGCTGCGCGGGCACGGCTGCCTCGACGGCGAGCGGGTCACCCCGGCGGGGGAGCGGCTGCTGGCGGAGCTGGGCGTGGACGTCGAGCGGGCGCGCCGGTCGCGGCGCAGGTTCGCCCCGGAGTGCCTCGACTGGACCGAGCGCCGCCCCCACCTCGGCGGCGCGCTCGGCGCGGCGATCACCGGGGTGCTGCTGGAGCGCGGCTGGTTTCGCAGGGGGAGCCTGCCGCGCGCCGTCGTGCTCACCGGCGAGGGACGGGAGGGGCTGGCCGCGTTGTTCTCCGGTAAGGAGCTAACATCGCATTCGCCGGTTACCTAAGGCGGGAGAAACACATCATGCGCGACAACGAGGTCGTGAACGTCGGTCCCGAGCCCCTCACCTTCGACGACGTCATCCGGGTGGCCCGCCACGGTGCCCCCGTCCGGCTCACCGACGACGCGGTCGCCGCGGTCTCGGCGGCCCGCCAGCGGGTGGACGACCTGGCCGAGGCCCCCGTCCCCGCGTACGGGATCTCCACCGGGTTCGGCGCGCTGGCCACCCGCCACATCGACCCCTCGCTCCGCGCCCAGCTCCAGCGCTCGCTGGTGCGCTCGCACGCCGCCGGCAACGGCCCCGAGGTGGAGACCGAGGTGGTGCGCGCGCTCATGCTGCTGCGCCTGCACACCCTGGCCACCGGCCACACCGGCGTCCGCCCGACCACCGCCAAGACCCTCGCCGCGCTGCTCAGCGCGGGCATCACGCCGGTGGTGCACGAGTACGGCAGTCTCGGCTGCTCGGGCGACCTCGCGCCGCTCGCGCACGTCGCCCTCACGCTGATGGGCGAGGGAGTCGTACGAGACGAGTCCGGAAATGTCACCTCGGCCGCCGAGGCGCTCAAGCAGGCCGGCGTCGAACCGGTCGAACTGGCCGCCAAGGAGGGCCTGGCCCTCATCAACGGCACCGACGGCATGCTCGGCATGCTCATCCTCGCCATCGCCGACCTCACCACGCTGGCCAGGACCGCCGACGTCAGCGCCGCCATGAGCGTCGAGGCGCTGCTCGGCACCGACCGCGTCTTCGCCCCCGAGCTCCAGGCCCTGCGCCCGCACCCCGGCCAGGCCGTCGCCGCCGCCAACATGGTCAAGATCCTCGCCGGATCGGAGATCATGGCCAGCCATCGCGACCCCGAGGCCTGCACCCGCGTCCAGGACGCCTACTCGCTGCGCTGCGCCCCGCAGGTCGCCGGCGCCGCCCGCGACACGATCGCGCACGCCGCCGCCGTCGCCGGGCGCGAGCTGGCCAGCGCCGTCGACAACCCGGCCGTGCTCGACGACGGCCGGGTCGAGTCCAACGGCAACTTCCACGGCGCGCCGCTCGCGTACGTGCTCGACTTCCTCGCCATCGTGGCCGCCGACCTGGCCTCGATGGCGGAGCGGCGCACCGACCGCTTCCTGGACGTGGCCCGCAACCACGGCCTGCCCGCGTTCCTGGCCGACGACCCCGGCGTCGACTCCGGCCACATGATCGCCCAGTACACCCAGGCCGCCATCGTCTCGGAGCTGAAGCGGCTGGCCGTGCCCGCCAGCGTCGATTCCATCCCCAGCAGCGCCATGCAGGAGGACCACGTGTCGATGGGCTGGTCGGCGGCCCGCAAGCTGCGCCGCTCCGTCGACGGCCTGGCCCGCGTGCTGGCCATCGAGGTGCTCACCGCCGCCCGCGCCCTCGACCTGCGCCGCCCGCTCACCCCCGCCCCGGCGACCGCCGCCGTGGTGAAGGCGCTGCGCGAGTCCGTGCCGGGGCCGGGGCCCGACCGGTTCCTCGCGCCGGAGATCGACGCGGCGGTGCGGCTGGTGGTCACCGGCGGCGTGGTCGGCGCCGCCGAGAGCGTCACCGGGCCGCTCAGCTAGGTGTACGGCTAGGACGGCAGCGCGACGATCGCGTCCACCTCCAGCAGCAGCCCCGGCATGAACAGCCGCGACACCTCGACGGTCGTGCTGGCCGGGGGAGTGCCGGTGATGTACTTCCGGCGTACCTGACCGTACTCGACGCGATCGTCCATGTTCGTCAGGTACGTACGGAGGAACGCGATGTCGCCGAACCCCGCGCCCTGGTCGGCGAGGATCCTGCCCAGGCACCGGAAGACGTGCTCGGCCTGCTCCGTCATCGACCCCTCGCCGACCAGGTTCCCCCGCTCGTCGAAGGCCGCCTGCCCGGACACGTAGAGCATGTCTCCCACCCGCACCGCGTGCGAGTACATCCCGTTCGTGGCCGGCACCGTCGCCGGATTGAGCGGCACCACCCGCGCGACCGGGCCATGCCCGGCCGCCACATGCCCGGCGACGGCGGTCAGGTCCCGCTCGCCCAGGCCCGCCGCCTCGGCCTCGCGCAGCCGCCGGTGGGCCGCGGCGGCGAGCGTCGCCTCCGGCCAGGCCGCCAGCGACAGGTCCTTGGCCGCCAGCCCGAGCGCGTAGCGGGTCTCCCGGGCGGGTTCGCGCAGCCGCTCCGCCACCGCGCCGAGCGGGGTGCCCGCCAGCACGTCCAGCAGCGCCTCACGATCGATCCCGTGCGCGTTCCCGTACGCGAGAGTCTCCGCCACCAGCACCTGGGCGGGCACGAGCGCGCTCATGACGGCGAGCTTCAGCGCCGCGCCCGCGCCCAGCGGCCCGCACTCGCGCACGGTGCCGAAGACCTCCAGCACCTCCCGGCAGCCGGACACGTCACCGCCGGCCAGCACCGTCAGCGTGCCCGCGGCGGCCGGGCCGACGCCGCCCAGCACCGGCGCGTCCACCAGGCGCACCTCCGGCGGCAGCAGCGCCCGCAGCTCCCGCACCGCCTGCGGCCCGATCGTGGACATCTCCACCACCGTCGCCCCCGGCCGCAGCCCTGGCAGCGCCGCCGTCAGCACCTCGCGCACCGCGTCCGGGTCCCGCAGCACCGTGATGACCAGGTCCGCGCCCTCGACCGCCGACGCCGCGTCGACCCCGGCTCCGCGCCGCCACGTGGTCACCTGGTGCCCGGCCTCGGTGAGCCGCCGGGCCATGGGGACGCCCATCCGTCCCTGTCCGAGAAAAGTGATCATGTCCCACAGTGAAAGGGATCGCGCGGCATTCCACCACCGACTAGATTGCATGCCAGCCATGCCTGACCCGAATGCCTTCGACACCGCCGCCCTGCGCCTGTTCGACGAGGTCGCCAGGAGCGGATCGTTCACCGCCGCCGCCGACCTGCTCGGCTACACCCAGTCCGCCGTCTCCCGCCGGATCGCCGCGCTCGAACGCGCCGCCGGCGGCCCGCTCTTCGAACGCCTCCCGCGCGGCGTCCGGCTCACCCCCGCCGGACACCTGCTGCACCGGCACGCCGCCCGCGTCCTCGACCAGCTCGACCGGGCCGGGGAGGAGCTGACCGCGCTGCACCGCGGCAGCGGCGGCACGCTGCGCGTCGGCTCGTTCGCCACCGCCAACGCCGACCTGCTGCCCGCCACCCTGAAACGGTTCGCCGACCGCCACCCCGGCGTGGACCTGCGGTTCGCAGAGGCGCTCAGCCCGCGCCTCATCGAACGCCTGCACGCCGGCGCGCTCGACATCGCCGTGATCAGCGACTACCTGGTGACGCCGCCCGGCGAGTTCCGCCTCGTCCCGCTGCTCCAGGACCGCCTCCTGGTCGCGCTGCCCCGCGACCACCCCCTCGCCGGGCAGGACGACGTCGACCTGCGCGACCTGGCCGACGAGCGGTGGATCGAGGCCGCCCCGCGCGGCCACCCCACCCTGCTCCTGGCCGCCTGCGCCGCCGCCGGCTTCACCCCGCGCACCGGGCTGCGCGTCGCCGAATGGTCCGGAAAGTTCGGCTTCGTCGCCGCCGGGCTCGGCGTCACCCTCGTGCCGGAACTGGCCGCCCGCGCCGTGCCGCCCTCACTCGTCCTGCGCCCCCTGCGCGGGCGGCTGCCCGCCCGCACCGTGTACGCGGCCCTGCCCGAACCGGCGCTGCCCGCCGCGACCGAGCTCGCCGGAATGCTGGGAGAATGGGAGACGTGTACGACGGCTACGCGTATTTAGGAGACCGGCTCGCCACCGGGCTGCGCGACGTGACCACCGACCTGGCCGCCCTCGACGGCGAGGGCTGGTGGGCCGTCGTCGTCGACTACGAAGGCAAGGTCACCTGCGCCCGCTTCGACCGCGTACGCCCGGCCCCGCTGCCCCCGCCGCGCGGCCCCTGGCACGGCCCCCGCCCCGACCAGTGGCGCAGCTCCCTCGACCAGGCCGCCTACGAGGCGGGCGTGCGCGCCATCCGCGGGTACATCGAGCGCGGCGAGGTCTACCAGGCCAACCTCTGCCGCGTCCTCACCGCGCCGCTGCCCGCCGGGTCCGACCCGCTGGCGCTGGCCGCCCGGCTCGCCGCCGGCAACCCCGCCCCGCACGCCGCCGTCATCCACCTGCCCGGCCTCGACGTCGTCTCCGCATCGCCCGAGCTCTACCTGTCGCGCGACGGCGACGTCATCGAGTCCCGCCCCATCAAGGGCACCGGCGTCACCGCCGCCGACCTGCTGGAGAAGGACTACTCCGAGAACGTGATGATCGTCGACCTGGTCCGCAACGACCTCGGCCGGGTCGCCGCCACCGGCAGCGTCGAAGTGCCCGAGCTCTGCGCCGTCGAGGAGCACCCCGGCCTCGTCCACCTCGTCTCCACCGTCCGGGCCCGGCTGGAGCCGGGCGCGGGCTGGGCCGAGCTGTTCGCCGCCACCTTCCCGCCCGGCTCCGTCACCGGCGCGCCGAAATCCTCGGCGCTGCGCATCATCGATGAGCTCGAACCCGAGCCGCGCGGGCCCTACTGTGGGGCCGTGGGCTGGGTCGACGCCGACCGGCGCACGGCGGCGCTGGCCGTCGGCATCCGCACGTTCTGGATCCGCGCCGGCCTGCTCCGCTTCGGCACCGGAGCCGGCATCACCTGGGGCAGCGACCCCGGGCGGGAATGGTCCGAAACCGAGCTCAAGGCGTCCAGGCTGATCGCACTGGCATCCTCAGGAGGAAATCCATGAACGTCCCTGTCTGGGTCAACGGGGAGCTGCTCGACCCCGCGCAGGCCACCGTCTCGGTCTTCGACCACGGCCTGATGGTCGGCGACGGCGTGTTCGAGACCATCAAGACCGTCAAGGGCAGGCCCTTCGCCCTCACCCGCCACCTCGACCGGCTCAAGCTCTCGGCCCAGCGCATGGACCTGCCCGAGCCCGACCAGGAGGCCATCCGCGACGGCGTCGCCCGCTGCGTGGCGGCCGCCCCCGCCTGGGACCTCGGCCGCATCCGCATCACCTACACCAGCGGCCCCGGCCCGCTCGGCTCCGACCGCGGCGACCAGGGCACCACCACGATCGTGATCGTCGGCGAGCAGAAGCCGTTCCCCGCCACCGCCGACGTCACCGTCGTGCCCTGGCCGCGCAACGAGCGCGGCGCCCTGTCCGGCGTCAAGAGCACCTCCTACGGCGACAACGCCAAGGCCCTGGCCTACGCCAAGGCCCGCGGCGGCGGCGAGGCCGTCTTCGGCAACCTGGCCGGCAACCTCTGCGAGGGCACCGGCTCCAACATCTTCATCGTCCGCGACGGCCGGCTGTTCACCCCGACGCTCGCCTCGGGCTGCCTGGCCGGCGTCACCCGGGCGCTCGTCCTCGAATGGTCCGGCGCCGAGGAGACGGACCTGCCGCTGTCCGCCCTCTACTCCGCCGAGGAGGCCTTCCTCACCTCCACCACCCGCGACGTCCAGCCCATCGCCCGCGTCGACGACACCGTGCTGCCCGTCGCCCCCGGCCCCCTCACCGCCAAGGCCATGCGCGTCTTCGCCGAGCGCTCCGCCGCCGACCTCGACCCCTGAGCCCGGCGTGACCGTCGCCCCCCTCCGCCCCGGCGACCCGGAGCGGCTCGGTCCCTACCGGATCACCGGCCGCCTCGGCCAGGGCGGCCAGGGCATCGTCTACCACGGCCACGGGCCCGGCGGCGAGCGCGTGGCCGTCAAGACGCTCACCGGCGACCTCGACCGCTCGTTCGAACGCGAGCTGGCCGCCGCCCAGAAGGTCGCCGACTTCTGCACCGCCCGCGTCATCGCCGCCGACCTCGGCCACGACCCGCCGTACGTGGCGAGCGAGTACATCGACGGCCCGCCGCTCTCGGCCGTCGCGCCCCTGCGCGGCGCCGCCCTGATGCGGCTCGCGATCGCCACCGCGACCGCGCTCACCGCCATCCACCGGGCCGGCGTCGTGCACCGCGACCTCAAACCGGCCAACGTGCTCATGGCCTCCGGCGGGCCGCGGGTCATCGACTTCGGCATCGCCCGCCTCGTCGACTCCAGCACCACCAGCGGCGGGCTGTCCGGCACCCCGCGCTACATGGCGCCCGAGCAGTTCGCGGGCGGGCCGGTCGGGCCCGCCGCCGACGTGTTCGCCTGGGGCTGCACGATGGTGTTCGCGGCGACGGGACGGCCCGCGTTCGGCGGCGACGCCCTGCCCGCCGCCATCCACCGCATCCTGCACGGCGAGCCCGACCTGAGCGGCCTGGCCGAGCCGCTGCGCGGCACCGTCGCCCGCTGCCTGGCCAAGGACCCCGCCCGCCGCCCCGCGGCCCGCGACCTGCTGCTGGAACTGCTGGGCGAGAACCGGCCGGCCGCCGAGCAGGAGGCGACGCCCGCCCGCGTCTCCCGCCGCACCGTGCTGATCGGCGCGGGCGCGGTGACCGCCGCCCTCGGCACCGCGGGCGCCGTCCTGTGGGGGCGCGTCCTGCCGGGGGGCCGGACCGGGGCGCTCACGTCCTCCTCGCCCAGCACGTCCCCCGCGTCGGGGACGTCCCCTTCGCCGAGCACGACCCCCGCGCCGTCCACCCCCACCCGCACCGCGTCGTCCCGCACCTCCGCCGCCCCGCCTTCGCCTGATCCCCGGAGGCTGGCCTCCGCCTTACAGGACGCCATGGCCGTCACCCCGCTGGCGGACTTCACCCACGAGGGCGGCCTGAGCCAGAGCAACGTGCACGCGGAGGCGACCGGCCGGCTGGCCTACCGGCCTCACGCCGACGGGTACAACAGCGTCGACTACGCCATGACCCTCGCCCGGCCCGGCCGGTCCCAGGCCGTCCTCATCACGGCCGGACCCGGCCAGGGCCTCTACCTGGACGGCCGCAAGGTGGCGGAGGAGGACGACTCCGACACCGCGTTCGCGGCCCGCATGGTGGCGATGATGACCTCCGTCGGGGTCGCCGCCGACACCATCGCCCTCACCGGGAAGATCCGCCGGGACGGCCGAACCTACGCCGGCTCCCTCGACGCCCACGAGACGCCCCCGGGCATGCAGCTCTTCCTGCAGGAGATCGCGAACTGGGAGCGCGAGCAGCTCGCCCGGTCGACGTTGAGCTGGCGGCTCACCCTGGACGCGGCGGACCGCCCGCGCGCCTACACGCTGGCCTGGCGTGCCCCGATCGAGGGGGCGGTGCTCGCCTCGACCTGGAGCACCACGTACCGGCGCTGGCGCGCGGGGACGATCACGCCGCCTCAGTAACTCTTCTGGGTCTGGACGTTGAAGTCGTCCATCTTCACGTCCTTGGCCGGGTCCGTCAGCGGGTCGTCGATCCGCAGGACGTCCAGGCCCATCCGGATGTCGGCCGAGTACACGTACCCGTTGTAGTAGTACGCCGACCAGGAGCCGGCGATGCCGCCGTCGTCCTCCGGGTACGGGCCGCGCTCGAAGAAGCCGATCTCCTTGATGTCGTTGGAGTCGGTGAAGTCGAAGAAGGACACGCCGCCCTGGTACCAGGCCTGCACCATGATGTCCTTGCCCGGGACCGGCACCAGCGAGCCGTTGTGGGCGACGCAGTTCTCGGTCTCCTGCTGGTGACGCGGGATCTTGAAGTAGCCGCGCTTCTCCAGCTTGCCGTCCACGACGTCGTACACGGCGTTCGCGCCCTTGGCGGAGGGGACCTCCGGGACGCAGGTGGGGGAGGAGCCGCCGCCCAGCTCGTCGCTGAACACCACCTTGGTCGCGTCGTTGTTGAACGTCGCCGAGTGCCAGATCTGGAAGTTCACCGTGTCGGTGACGTGCTGGATCAGCGTGGGGTTCACCGGGTCGGTGATGTCGAGCAGGAAGCCGTCGCCGAAGCAGGCGGCCGCGGCCAGGTTCTTCTCCGGGTACGCGGTGATGTCGTGGCAGCCGGTGCCCTCGCTCTGGGTCGCGATCGGCAGCTGCGGGCTGGGCAGCCGCCTGGCCGACGCGGGGTCGTCCACCGGGATCTCCACGATCTGCAGCAGCTGGTGCGGCGGCGGGCAGGTCTCGGACTCCGGCTCGGGGCCGGGGGAGGAGACGTAGACGAAGAGCTTGCCGTCCTTGGGGACCATCGTGTGCGTGTGCGAGCCGCAGTCGGTGGCGACGGCTCCCACGTACTTCGGTTCGGTCTTGTCGCTGACGTCGAAGATGCGCAGGCCCTCCCACGCGCCCCGGTCTTCCGTCGAGTCGCACTCGGGGCCGCTGCGCGGCGCGTCGATCGACAGGATCAGCAGGTTCTCGTAGATCGACACGTCGTTCTGCTGCGCGGGGCAGGCGACCTGGCTGACAATCTTCGGAGCGGTGGGGTCGCCGATGTCGTAGATGGTGAACCCGCCGAAGTTGCCCATGAAGAGGTAGTCGCCCTGGAAAGCCATGTCGGTGTTCCAGTCCATCTCGCCGTCGAGCGGCGCGGTGGGCGGGACGTTCGCCACGTGCGTGACGTTGTCGCTCGTCATCACCCCGCTGGACACGCTCGTCTCCTGGCTGGTGGCTGGCGCCTCGGCCTCCGGGCTTCCCGCGCATGCGGTGACCAGCAGAAAGGCCGCCCCCAGAGCGGCCCATCGAACCTTGGCGAACGTCACGCCAGTCCCCCTCGTGTCATAGCTCAGTATGGAAGCTATGCCAGACTGGTCCGGAATGCGCGCTCTATTGGTCACAGTTCTGCTGACTTCCGCCCTGGTCGCCTGCGGTGACGAGCCCCGCCAGCCCTCGCCCATCGGCACCGACGCACCGGTGATCGTCCCGGGCGGCCCCGGCGAGACGGCCCGCACCGCGACCCCCGGCGAGCGGCTCGGCCAGGGACCGATCACGCCCGCGGCGGCGGACGTGCGCTTCGCCGAAGGCATGATCCCGCACCACCGGCAGGCGCTGGAGATGTGCGCCCTGGCGCCCGACCGCACCACCACGGCGCCCGTCCTCCGCTTCGCGGAGCAGATCGCCGTCGCCCAGCAGCCCGAGATCACCGTCATGTCGCGCTGGCTGGCGAGCCTGGGCCGCCGCGTCCCGTCTGGCCACGACCACGGCGGCGCCAAGGACATGGAGGGCTACGGCATGGCGACCGAGGCGCAGATGAGGGCCCTGCGCGCCAGCAAGGGCAGCGCCTTCGACCGCCTGTTCCTGCAGCTCATGATCAGGCACCACGAGGGCGCGCTCAAGATGGCGGAGGAGGAGCTGGCCGACGGCAAGGACCAGCGGATGCGCGTCATGGCCAGAGACATGTACGCGGGCCAGAGCATCGAGATCGCCAGGATGCGCGCCACCCTGAACGAACTGCACTGACCCGCGGCGCTCAGCTCGACCAGAGCATGTTGGACAGCTCGGCGTCCAGATCCATGTAGTCGGTCTCCCGTCCGGCCGGCACCACCTCGTAGGTGCGGTGCAGGAACTCCGTCAGCGGGGCCAGCGGCACCTCGAACAGCGCCTGCCCGAAGGGCGAGGTCAAGCTGATGTGCAGGGTGCGCTCGCCGTCGGCGCGGGCGGGCCAGACCTGGACGTCGCCGTCGCCGACCCGTCGCACGATGCCGACGGTCAGCAGCTCGCGGGCGAAGATCCACTCGACCGGCTCGTCGTTCCCCACGTGGAAGGCCATGCGGATGGCGTACGGGTCGTCGGCTGTGTAGCTCAGCCCGGCGAGCAGGGGGACGGTAGTACGGTCGGGGACCACAAGCCGAAGGCCAAGCTCGGCGGAGACGGTGGTGCTGTTCATCGTCAGCCAAACCTTTTCGTCGTAGGTCCCCTCTACGGGGCTTTCAGTGCTCGGGCGTACTTCGTCCACATCCGAGCTATGACGGCGGAACGAAGAAACCTCCTGGAAAGATTCCGCTCTGAGGCCCTTCTGTAACGCAACTCACAGCTGGACATTTAGGCATCTACCTGGCTAAACGGGATCAGTCGGGTCGTATTTGCAAGGGTTTTGCGCGTTGTGGATCTCGTCCCGATGGGCGCCGCCGACCGCTCTCGATGCTGATCACGATCGGGCGTCTACCCGGGACAGGACGATGGTATGCCACCGCCCTGCCCCGGCGGTGGGCAACCGCCGCGTTTCATCCCGAATCCTCACCCCACCCCCATCGTTTCGCCAGCGGGGCCCGGAGTGCGGTATGGTTTTCCCCGTCGGGCCCTACGGGGGCCGGGCAGGGCGGGCGATTAGCTCAGCGGGAGAGCGCTTCGTTCACACCGAAGAGGTCACTGGTTCGATCCCAGTATCGCCCACCACGGTCAAAGGCCACTTCCCAGTCAGGAAGTGGCCTTTTGTGATTTCTCCAGTGACTGACCGAGCGACTGTCTCCGGTCCATGGCGATCGCGCCGTCCTGGATGACGGGCAGACGATAGACCTTCTCGGTAACCGCCGACGCGCCAGAGTGCCCGACCAGGCGGGTGATGTTCTCGACGGGGACGCCGTCCGCCGACAGCTTGCTCGAGACCACCTCGTGGGCGTCGGCCCGCGGGCTCCAGGGCCGGCCAGTCGCGTACTCCGCTGACCTGACCTCGGTCCGCCGGCGAAGGCGCCGCCAAGCCCGGTTCCGGCAAAGCCACTACCGGCGACGTCCCCTCAGAAGCTCCAGCGGTGCCGGCCTCCTGGATCCATCTGTTACAAAACGTCTCTTCTCAAGAGGTCCAGGTTGTGCAACTATCGTGCCAATCACCCGCAATTGGAAGGATTGTTGCGATGCAAGATCGGGCGATCCCGGCCTGGCTCGGGGGCGGCGACTCGCATCAGGGCATATCCCCGACCATGCGGCGCGTCGCCCAGGCGCTCGCCGCCAACCCGCAACGATGCTCCTACGCGCCGGTCGCGGAGGTGGCCGAGCTGGCAGGCACCACGCCGAGCACCGTGGTGCGCTACGCGCAGGCACTGGGCTATCGGGGCTGGCCGGCGCTGCAACAGGAGTTGCGGGCACACTATTTGGCCAGCCTCAGTACCGACCAGACCAAGGCCGAGCACGCCGACGGCGGTGCGATGGGCCCGGTGCACGAGGCCGTGCGGCGCGACATACGCAATCTCACGCTGGCGCTGGAGCTGGTCGACCCCGAAGTGGTGAATGCGGCGACGGTCGCCATGGCGGGCGCCCGCAGCACCCTCGTCGTGGCCTCCGGCTCGTTCACCGCCCCGGCGCACGTGCTGGCCCATCTGGCGAGCACCATGGGCCTGCCGTTCACGCTGGAGGGCCGCGGCGGAGTGCACCTGGCCTCGGCGGCCGGAAGGCTCGGCTCCGAAGACTGCCTGGTCGCGATCAGCTTCTGGAAGCAGTTCCGCGAGATCGCCGTCCTGACCGAGTCGGTGCGTGAAGCAGGCGTGCCGGTCGTGGTCATCACGGACGCCGCCAACACCCGCCTGGCGTCCGCGGCCACGTACCTGATCACGGTTCCCAGCGAGGGAGTGTCGTTCTTCCAGTCCGTGACCGCGGCCACCTCGGTGGTCTACGGGCTGCTGGCCGGGATCGAGTCCCACGTCGCCGCGGACGCGCGGAACGCCCACGAGCGCACGCAGGCGCTGTGGAAAGCGCTCGACGTGTTCGACCAACGGAGGTGACCATGCCCGGCATGCTCTGCCTTGTCCTCCGCCCGCTGGGCTTATAGTCCGGCGGCCACGCGCCGCACACCCTGACGCCGTTTCGTTGTCACCCGAATTCCTCCAGTCTGCGCCGAACCCGTACCGGCGTATGCCCAGCTGTCTTCGGCCGTCGTCACTGCCTGCGGTGTCCCGCCGTAGGCGCCCGTGACGAAGAGCCCTCTCCTCGGGACGGCCGGTCCCGGCCCGCAGAGGCCGTGTATGCCGCCCCGCAGCCCCCAATCCTTCCCAGGGCACCCCCCCTGACCCAGCTCAAGGAGATCTGATGACTGCCCAGACTCGCCGTTCCTTCCTCCGGTACGCCACCACCGTCGCCGCCCTCGGCGCCGCCGCTCCTCTGCTGTCCGCCTGCGGCTCCGCCCCCGAGAGCGCGCCGCCCTCGGCGAGTGGCGGCAAGAAGGTGGACAAGGTCGGCTTCGACCACCCGTTCAACACGGTCCCGCTCTGGTCGACGATCATGAAGTTCGCCGAGCAGTCCGCTAAGGCGGCCGGCGCCGAACTGCTCACCGCCGTCGACGACGCGCAGCTCGACAAGCAGCTCGCCAACCTCCAGGGATGGATCGCGCAGAAGGTCCCCGCGTTCACCGTGCTGCCGATGGAGGTCACCAGCCTCGAACCGGTCGCCAAGTCCGCTCTGGACGCCGGACTCGCATGGGTCACCTACGCCGGTGAGATGGAAAACCAGAGCGGCTCGGTCCTGCTGAACAACAAGGAATCGGGATTGCAGCTCGGCCGGCAGGCCGGCCGGTGGGTCACCGAGAATCACGGCGGCCGCGCCAACGTGGTCCTGCTGGAGTACCGCGAGTCCGGCACGATCGGCATCGAGCGGTGCGACGGCATGATCGAGGGCCTCAAGCAGAGCGCACCCGACGCGGAGATCGTCGCGACCCAGGCCGCCAGCGACCCCGCGACCGGACTGCAGGTGATGCAGTCCATCCTGAGCAACCGCAAGGACATCAACGTGGTGCTCTGCTACAACGACGACGGCGCGACCGGCGCCTACCGAGCCTTCGTCAACGCGGGATTCGACAAGAACGACCCCAGCGTCTTCATTGGCGGGCAGGACGGCGCCAAGGAGGCGCTGGAACTCATCCAGCAGGGCTCGATGCTGCGCTGCAGCTCCGCGCTGCGGATCTCCGAGCTGGCCAAGGTCTGCGTGGAGCACCCGATCGCGCTCGCCGCCGGCACCGCCGGCTCGCCCATCGTACAGATGGAGATCGAGGCGCTGACCGCGGCGGACACCGACAAGCTGGCCGCCTACCTGTCGGACCTGGCGTAGCGGGTCGTCATGAGCTTTGTCATCGACGGCGTACGGAAGAGCTACGGCGCCAACGAGGTACTCAAGGGCGTGTCGTTGCGCTGCGAGCCCGGGCAGGTGCACGCCTTGCTGGGCGCCAACGGCGCGGGCAAGAGCACGCTGATCAAATGCCTCAGTGGAGCCCACATGCCCGACGCTGGAACGATCCAGCTCGACGGCGAGGTGTGGACCAGCTTGACCCCGCAGCGGGCGGCCGAGGCCGGAATCGCGGTGATCTACCAGCACCTGAGCCTGGTCGCGTCCCTGTCGATCAGCGACAACGTCTTCCTCGGCAGGGAACTGCGCCGTGGCCCGCTGCTCGCGCGAGCCGAGCAGCGACGCCGTACCAGGGAGGCGCTCAGCAGCGTCCTCGGCCCGGGTCATGGCCTGAGCGAGGACACGATCGTCGGCGATCTGCCAATCGCGAGTCAGCAGCTCGTCGAGATCGTTAAAGCCACCTCGCGCCCCGGCATTCGCGTGCTCATCCTGGACGAACCGACCGCCGCGCTGTCCGACCGCGAGGCTGGAAAGCTCAAGGACGTGGTACGGCGCATCGCCGCGAGTGGGGTGCACGTCCTGTTCATCACACACATCCTCAGTGACGTGTTCGACCTCTGCGACCGGATCACGGTCCTGCGGGACGGCGTGGTCGCGCTGGACGAGCCGGTCGGCTCGGTGCGGACCGAGCAGCTCACCGAGGCCATCACCGGCCGCCTTCCGGCTCCACGCCGCGTCGCGGGGCCCGCGTTGTCGCGACGGCGCACCCCCATGCTGACCGTGTCCGGGCTGTCCGGCGAGCGTTTCGACGACGTCACCTTCACCACGCACGAGGGCGAGGTGGTCGGGATCTTCGGTCTCGTCGGCTCGGGCCGCAGCGAGCTGCTGGAGACGCTGTACGGGGCCCGCCGCGCCGACGCGGGCACCGTACAAGTGGGTGGCCGTACGGTTCCACGCCGGTCGAGTCCCCGGGCCGCACTACGCGCCGGGATCGCGCTGGTGCCCGGCGACCGGGCCCGGCAGGCCGTCTTTCCCGACCTCGACGCGGCGGACAACGTGCTGCAACCGGCGTTCGGACAGCTCGGCCCGCCGCTGCTGCGGAACAGAGAGGCCGAGCGGCGGCGGTTCGCCGCCGGAGCCGACCAGGTGCGACTGCACCCCGCCGACCCGACGCTGCCGGCACAGGCCTTCTCCGGCGGCAACCAGCAGAAGCTGGTGCTCAGCCGGTGGCTCGCCGCCTACCAGGGGGTACGCGTCCTGCTGCTGGACGAACCGACCCAGGGCATCGATGTCGGCGCCCGCGCCGACATCTACCAGACCCTCCGTTCCGAAGAGGTTCTCACCGGCCGCACGATCGTGTTCACCACGTCGGACCCGGACGAGGTCGCGCTGCTCGCCGACCGGGTCCTGGTGCTGGTACGGGGGCGCATCGTGGCAGAACTCCCGGCTGAACCGCTCGACCGCAACCGCATGCTGCACCTTTCCCACCTCGGAATTCTCGACCCGGTGCCCACCGCACCCCACACGGAAGGAGCCTCCCGACCATGAGCCAGGTCAAGGCGGCGGACGTGACCACCGCCCCGCACGGCGACGGCCACGGCGAGCCGGGGCAGCGGTGGACCGCGCAGCGCGTCGGGGCGCTCCTGGTCCGCAACAGTCTCGTCATCGGCATCGCCGTGCTGCTGATCGTCTTCACCTCCGCCGACTCCACGTTCCTCACCGTCGACGTGCTCAAGAACATCGCACTGCAGAGCACCGTGCTGGCCGTCGTCGCGGTCACCAGCACGCTGCTGGTGATCTCCGGAGAGGTGGACTTGTCGGTCGGCTCGCTGGAGGCGGTCTCCGCAGTAACGGCCGGGTATCTCATGGCCGCCAGCGGCTGGGGCGCGACCACGGCGGTGCTCGTCGGCTTGGCGGCCGGTGCCGCGGCCGGAGCGGTCAACGGCTTCCTGGTCACCGTGGTTGGCATCAACTCGATCGTGGTCACTCTCGGCATGGGAAACATCGCCCGGGGCCTGACCTACCTGATCACCACAGCGCCGGTGTTCGGTTTCACCGAGGGCTTCCTGCTCCTGGGCAACGGCACGTTCCTCGGCATAGCCATCCCGATCTGGATCGCCGTGCTGGTGTTCGCGCTGGGCGGGGCGTTCTTGGTGCTGACTCCCACCGGGCGGCACATCTACGCGGTCGGGATGAACCGCGAGGCCGCCTACCTCGCCGGACTCAACCTGCGGCGAATCCGGTTCGTGCTGTTTACTCTGAACGGCCTCGCGGCCGGCCTGGCCGGGGTCATCCTCGCCTCTCGTCTCAACAGCGCGCCTCCCGGCACGCTCGGCGTCGGCTTCGAGCTGCAGGTGCTCACCGCGGTGCTGCTCGGCGGGGTCGCCTTCACCGGCGGCAGGGGACGGTTGTTCGGGGTGCTGCTCGCCGTACTGTTCCTCAACATCCTGCAGGCCGGTCTCACGATGATGAACGTCGCGAACGCCTGGCAGCAGATCTCCCAGGGCGTCGCGCTGATCGCGTCCGTCGGGCTCGACCTGTTCAACCACCGGCGCGGCCGCCGCGCGCTGCTGCCTTGGGGCCGGCTGCGTCTGACCAGAAACACCACGTCCGGTGATCAGGAGGTATCACGATGAGCATCACCATTACGACCTCGGTCGGTGAAACGTACGTGGCCGAGGTCGGATCCGGCCGGCCGATCCTGGTGCTGCACGGCGGCTTGGGGCTCGACCACGGCTACCTGCGCGCGGCCTTCGACACGCTGGCTGACCGCCACCGGGTGGTCTACCTCGACTTCGTCGGCAACGGCCGGTCAGACCGGACGCTGGACTACGCGGCGATCCGCGACAACACCATCTGGGTCCGGCAGGTGGACGAGGTCATCGAGGCGATGGGCCTGGATAACCCGGTCATCGTCGGCCACTCCTACGGCGGCTACGTGGCGCTGGAGTACGCGCTGACGCCGTCGGGCGCCGGCCGGCCGATGATCCTCGTCTCGACAGCGCCCAAGCTCGACCACAGCGACGTGATCGCCGAGAACGCGGCGCGGCGCGGTACCCCGGAGCAGGTGGACGCGGTGCGGGTGCGGCTAGCCCGACCGCAGGCCAGCGACGACGAGTGGGCCGACCTGTGGCGCACCCTGCTGCCGCTGTACTTCCACGCGCCCACCCCCGAACTGGTCGCCCGCGCGTCGGAGGGCACCTACTTCAGCGCGGAGGCGTTCAACACCGCGCACCTGCGGGCGCTGAGCGCCTACGACGTCAGCGGACGGCTCGGCGAGATCACCAGCGACACGCTCGTCGTCTCCGGCGACGACGACTGGATCCTGCCGCTGGAGCTCTGCTCGCAGCGGCTCGCCGCCGGCATCCCGGGCGCAGCGCTCGCCGTCCTGCCCGAGTGCGGGCACTTCCCCTTCATCGAGCGCCCTGAACCGTTCCTCACCGTCGTACGCGACTGGCTCGAACGGCACTGAGCCGGTCGGCAAGACGAACTGATTCCCAGAAAGGACAGGAATGAGCGAGACCACACCAGAGTCGGTGGCCGTAATCGGCCTGGGCGCGATGGGAGGTGCGATGGCGGCGATGCTCGTCCGGCGCGGCTGGTCAGTGCTGGGCTGCGACCCGTCGGAGGAGTCTCTAGCCCGGGCGCGCAACGCCGGCGTCACCACGGTCACCGCCATCGAGGAACTGGCCGGAACGGAACAGGTCCTGCTCTCCCTCCCCGGCGCTGAGCAGGTGAGCGCCGTCGTCCCCGAACTCCTGGAGCTGGACTCGGTACGGCTGATCGTCGACACGTCCACTTCCGACCCGCGAACCAGCGTCGGCCTGGCCACGAGCGCCGCGGCACACGACGTCGTGTTCGTGGACGCGCCGGTGTCCGGCGGCCCGTCCGGTGCCGCCGCGGGAACCCTCGCCGCGTTCGTCGGCGCCGCGCCGGAAACCGTCGCAACGGCGGCTCCACTGCTCGATGCGATCACCGCCGGCGGATGGCGGCACATGGGAGGTCCCGGGTCGGGCAACGTCACCAAGCTGCTCAACAACGCTCTGTGCGCCGGTGCCATAGCGCTGTGCGCGGAGGCCGTCGACATCGCCGCCGCGTACGACATGGAGGCGGACAAGGTCGTCGCGGCGCTGAACAGCGGCTCGGGACGCAACGCGGCGACCGACGTCAACTTCCCGCGTTGGGTGCTGCCGGGCACGTACGACTCCGGCTTCCCGGTCCGCCTCATGACGAGGGACGTCAACCTGGCGGCCGACCTGGCTGCGAGCACCGGCACCGCCATGACCGTCATCGACGCCACCCGCCGCACCTGGCAGGAGGCCGCGCGGCAGTTGTCGCCGGACGCCGACTTCAACCGAGTGGCCCAGGTGATCGCCGCCTCGTCCGGGGTGCTGGCTCAGACCGGGAGGAACCAGTGACCGACTCGCCATCGCTCGAACTCAGCGCGACCGCCGCCACTGCCGCCGGCATCCTCAGCGAAGCCCTGCCCGAGGGACTGGGCGGGTACGCCGCCGGTGAGCACCTCGCCGGGCGCGGCGCGGTCGTCGAAGCACGCTACCCAGCCACTGGGGAACTGTTGACCACCTGGCGAGACATCGGCGCCGAAGGCACGGCCGCCGCGATCGACGCCGCCGCGGCGGCGCTGCGGCCCTGGCAGGAAGCCGGCCCGTTCGGCCGCGCAGAGGTGCTGCGCCGTCTGGCCGCGCTGATCCGGGAGACGGCCGAACAACTGGCGAGGCTGGAGTCGGCGACCGCGGGCAAGCCGTTGCGCGACAGCCGCGTGGAGGCTCTGCGGGCCGCCGACTTCTTCGACTACTACGCCGGCTGGGCCGACAAGATCACCGGCCAGACGCTGCCGGTCCCCGGACCGTGGCTGACCTACACCCGCCGCGTGCCGTACGGGGTGGTCGGGCTGCTGACCCCGTGGAACGCTCCGCTGTTCACTGCGGCGTGGAACTCGGCGGCGGCCCTGGCCTGCGGCAACACCGTGGTGCTGAAGCCCAGCGAGTTCACGCCGGCCACCACCATCGTGCTGGCCCGGCTGGCTGAGCAGGCCGGCCTGCCACCCGGCGCCCTGAGCGTCGCGAGCGGGCTGGGGGAAACGGTCGGGCAGGCGCTGGTAGCCGATCCCCGGGTGCGCAAGGTGGCGTTCATCGGGTCGGTGGCCACCGGCCGTACGGTCGCCACGGCAGCCGCCTCCAGAGGCGTCCCAGCGCTGCTGGAACTGGGCGGCAAGAGCGCGAACATCGTCTTCGGCGACGCCGACGTCGACGCAGCGTCCGACGGCGTGCTCGCGGCCATCTTCGCCGGTGCGGGCCAGTCCTGCGTGGCGGGTTCCCGGCTGCTGGTGCACGCTGACCTGCACGAGGAACTCGTCGCCGAAGTCGTTCGCAAGGCCGCCCTGCTGAAGGTCGGCGACCCGCTGGACCCCGAGGTCGAGATCGGCCCGGTCGGTAACGCCCGGCAGTACGAGCGCGTGTGCGAACTGGTCGAGCAGGCAGTGGGCGAGGGCGCCACGCGGGTCAGCAGGCACGGCGAACGGCACGGGCTGAGCAAGGGAGGCTACTGGGTCGAGCCTACCGTGCTCGACCGCGTAACCACCGAGCACACGGTGGCTCGGACCGAGGTCTTCGGCCCGGTGCTGGCGGTGAGCACGTTCGTCGATGAGGCGGACGCGGTCAGGCAGGCCAACGACACCGAGTTCGGGTTGGCCGGAGCGGTCTGGACGCGGTCAGTCGAGAGGGCGCACCGAATCGCCGACGACGTCCGGGCCGGCACGTTCTGGATCAACTCCTACAAGACGATCCATGTGGCGGTGCCATTCGGGGGGTTCGGAGACTCGGGCTGGGGCCGTTCATCCGGCCCAGATGTCTTGGGCGAGTACACCCAGGCGAAGGCGGTCTGGGTGCCGACGGCCGCGTATCCTGCACCTTTTCCGTCTTTGCGGGCATCCTGAGCATGCGCTCTGGTCAGGTCGTGGGCGTCATGTGCGCGCCACGATCTGACCAGAGCGCCTAGTACTCCGGCCGGAATCGGGCTGATGACGGAAGTGACAGAACACCGGATCTCGGCTGTGACCTGCTGCGGGAGGGCGAGGTGGCTCAGAGAGGGCCGAGGACTTCCTCGGTGGTGCCGTCGAGTTCCAGGGTTTCCAGGACCGTGAGCAGTTGCCGTTCCTCGAAGCGGAAGTGGCTCTCCATGATCGCCTCGATCCCTTCCAGGTGCCGATCGAGCTCGGCGGGGGTGGCGGCACGTTCGATCGCAGCGGCCAGGCCGCCGAGGAGGTGCGCCATCATCGAATGGTCCTGTTCGAGTGTGCGCAGCACGGGGGCGAGGTGCGGGTGCGCGGCCTCGATCGCGGGGAACAGCTTCCGGTCCTCGCTCCGGTGGTGCCCGTCGAGCGCGGCGCAGAACCCGTGGCAGTACAGCAGCAGGTCACGGGTGGCGCTCTCGCCGGGGTTGCCGTCCTCGATCGCGGTACGGGTGACGTGCAGGGCGGCACGGAGACGGGTATGCACGCTGCGCAGTTCTCGGCTCCAGGCGATCAGCCTGGGCGTCTCGCGCTCAGCCACGCAAGGCTGAAGGATGCGACGAGGACATCGTCAGGCTCCTTCGATCCGGCGCCTCCATGCCTGACACGGTCTGCCACCGGCACGCGACGCTGACCGCACCATACCGGACATGCGGCCGGTGTGGCGTGATGTACGCCGAGAGATGAAGCCCGGGAGAAGGGCAGCAAGCTCGAAGGTGCGGAGCCGCCGGGGGAGAGTCATTCTGGGGCGAGACCCCCCCATTTCCTCGGAGCGGCCGTGGATCACGTCGTCATCATCGGGGCCAGTGTGTCAGGGCTTCTGGCCGCCGCCGCGCTCAGCGGGATCGCGGAGCGGATCACCGTGCTGGAGCGGGACGAGTTGCCGCGGGAGGACGTCCACCGCCGCGGCACGGCGCAGAGCAAACACGCCCACGGGCTGCTGGCGCGGGGCCTGGAGGTCATGGAACTGCTGCTGCCCGGTCTCACCGCAGAGCTGACGGCTCGCGGGGCGTTCGGCGGAGATCTGCAGGCCGATTGCCGCTGGATCAACGAGGGACGCCGCCTGGCGCCGGCGCCGGGTGGCATGACCGGGCTGCTGGTCAGCCGTCTTCTCCTGGAAGGGCAGATCCGGCGGCGGGTCGCCGCGCTCCCCGGGGTGTCCGTGATCGGGGGGAGTCAGGTCTCCGGCCTCACCCACAGCGGCGACCGGGTCACCGGTGTCCGGCTCGTCTCCGGCGAGACGATCAGCGCCGACCTGGTCGTCGACGCGTCGGGGCGGGGCTCGCGGACTCCCTCCTGGCTGCGCGAGCTGGGGTTCCCCGCGCCTCGGGAGGAACGGGTCGAGATCGATCTGACCTATACCACCTGGGTGCTTCGCCGGCGTGCCGACGACCTCGCCGGGGATCCGGTGGTCATCATGGCGGCCACCCGGGCGATCCCGCGTGCCGGGGTGGCGCTGGCCATGGAGGGTGATCGGTGGATCGTGACCGTCGGCGGGTACGGCGATGATCCGCCGTCCGACTACGAGGGTTTCGTCGCGTACGCGAGATCTCTGCCGGCGCCGGACATCCACGAACTGGTCACCTCCGCCGAACCTCTGGAGAAAGGACGCCATCACCGCACGCCGGCCAGTGTGCGGCGGCGCTACGAGCGGTTGTCCCGTTTCCCTCGCGGTCTGGCGGTCGTCGGCGACGCGGTGTGCGCCTTCAACCCGATCTACGGTCAGGGGATGAGCGTCGCCGCGGTGGAGGCGTTGAAGCTGAGGGACTGGGCCGGTCGGGACAGACCGGTGGGCGAGCTGTTCCGGTCGATCGCCCGGGTCGTCGACGGACCGTGGGACATCGTCGTCGCCGGCGACCTGCGGCTGCCCGGAGTCCGCGGACGGCGAACCGCCAAGATCAACATGATCAACGCCTATCTGGAGCGGTTCCACCGCGCGGCCGAGCACGACGCCGAACTCGGCCGGCGTTTCCTGCGCGTGGCCAACCTCCTCGATCCTCCGTCCGCGCTCCTGCGACCGGCCTGCCTGTTACGGGTGTTACGCCGCTCCGGCGGGCGTGCCGTCGTGGATCCCGGCTACCGATCGGCCTGACCCGCTGCCTGGGCGGCCCGCCGGGAAGGCGCCGCCGGACGTGGCGGGCGGCGGTGACCATGCCTCGGCGGGCTCGCGTCTCTCGAATCCGTAGCCGGGCTCGACCCAGACCGGCTTCCAGGTCAACGGCGACACCGCGCCGGCCTGCTCAAGCGGGATAGGGCCGTGATCAGGGTGCGGGGCCGCCCGCGCCGATGGCGGGTGTCCGTGGTGTCAGGAGCGGGTCCACTGCTGGTTGGTGCCGCCGTGGCAGGTCCAGATGTGCACCTTGGTGCCGTTGGCGGTGCCGTAGCCGCTGACGTCCAGGCACTTGTTCGCGCCGACCGCGGTGATGCTGCCGTCAGCGTTCAACGTCCACTTCTGGTTGTTCTGGCCGTTGCAGTCCCAGATGATCACCGCGGTGCCGTCCGCCGTGCCGGCGCCGTTCACGTCCAGGCACTTGCCGCCGTAGACGCGCAGCTCGCCGGCGCTGGTGGCGGTCCACTGCTGGTTGGTGCCGCCGTGGCAGTCCCAGATGTGCACCTGGGCGCCGTTGGACTGGGAGGCGCCGTCGACGTCCAGGCACCGGTTCGACCCGACGCCCCTGAGGGCGCCCGTGTCCGGCGGGTTCTGGGGGCCGCCTCCCAGCTGGGTGAAGAAGTCCCAGACCACCGGCCTGGTCCAGGAGTTCTCGCCGGGTTCGAAGTCGCCGGGCCGGCCGTCCACGGGACCGGGGGTGTGGCCCGCGTCGAAGGCCGCCCAGGCGACCGGGTACCCGGTCTGGCACCCCGAGTAGTAGGTGACGACGTGCGTGAGGCTGCCCTGGGCGGGCTCCGGCGGGTTCTGTGGCGTGCAGCCGTTGTTCCTGACGAACCGGTCGCGCAGCGAGCGGCCCGCGGAGATGTTGAGCACCGAGTCCCTCAGGCCGTGCAACCCTATGTACGCGACGGGCTGCGTGCCGCCGCTGCAGCCGCTGAGCTGCGCTCCGGCGTAGACCGCCACCGCGCGGAAGACGTCCGCCCGGGCGCACGCGAGCGCGTAGCTCATGCCGCCGCCGTAGCTGAAGCCGAGGGCGAAGCGCTGTGCGGTGTCCACGCAGAGGTCCGCCTCGATCCTCTGGATCATGGCGTCGACGAAGGTGACGTCCTCGCCGCCCGAGTTGGCCCAGCCGTTGTTGAGGCCCTGCGGCGCGACGAAGATCGCGGTGTTGTTCGACAGCGCCCGGAGTCCGTAATAGGACCACGGGTAGCCGCTGGTCCCGCCCGAGTCGACGTCGCCGGCGGTGCCGCCGTTCCAGTGGAAGCCGAAGATCAGCCGGTAGGGCGTCGTGTTGTTGTAGCCGTCCGGGATCCGCAGGATGAAGCTTCGATTCTTGCCGTTCGTGGTGATCGTATGAGTACCGCTGCTGAGGGTCGGGGACTTGCCGCATCCCGCGGTGGGCGCGAGCATCGTGTTCGACTGGTTCGCGCTGTCGCCCAGCGCGGGCTGGCCTGGGGCCGCGACGACGAGCAGCGCCGCCGACGCGATGGCGGTGAAAAGGGACCTGAGCCTCGACATCACGCAATTTCCTTTGCCGTTGTCGTGGTGACACACGTGAAAGGGAAGAATTCGCATCGCCTTTTCTGGCGTTTCCTGTTTCGGGGGCCTATGCGGAGAGACGTCATTCGGCTGCGCTTCGGACGACCGGATGTTAGCGCTAACTCAATACCGCCGTAATCGGTTCTCCTTTCTTTGCGGCGGTTGTCGGCGATGGTGCAGCGGAGCAAATACGACCACGACGAGAGCTGTCAAGCCTCGGCCCGATCGGCGTCAAGGGCCGTGGACCGGGAGGAGGGCGGCGCTCCTCCGCCTGACCAGGAAGGGCCGCCGCGGCCGCCGCCGATCCTCCGCCGTGAAACTTTCAGCCCGATCCGTGCGGCGGGATCGGCCGTGCCGCTGCGGCGGACGGTCCAGCTGTCGGTCGGCATTTCTTGACACCCTGCTCATCGGGAACGATGCGTTCCTGATCATGATGTCGTCGCCGGAGCGTCGTACTCTCGTGATCAGGGTCAACGCGCTGCACGGGCAGTACTGCGGCGACATCCCCGTCCAGGGGTCCTGCCGTGCTGATGATCGATCTGGTCCTCCAGCGTCAGATCACCGACGGTTTCACGAAGGGTTGACATGCGGATCACGGGTTATCGCACCATGACGACGGTCCAGGAGTGGGGTCGTCCCGTCGGTGACGTCAACGGGGTCTTCGCCGGCGGAGTCGTCCAGGTGCCGCTCGTCCTGGTGGACACCGACGAGGGGATCACCGGCGTCGGCCTCGGGCCCCATGTGGAGATCGAGACGGTCTTCGCCGCGATCGAGGGTGAGGATCCGCGCGGCGTGACGGCGCTCTACGACCACATGCTGCGGCGTACCTTCAAGGCGGGCCACGCCGGCGCCGTGTTCGGCACGATCGGCGCGCTCGACACCGCCCTGTGGGACATCAAGGCGCAGGCGGCCGGTGAGCCGCTCTGGCGGCTGCTCGGCGGGCGCGACCGGGTGGTGCCCGCGTACGCCTCCGGCCTCGACATCGACCTGACCGACGACGAACTCGTCGAGGCCTACCAGGTCTACGCCGGGCACGGCCTGCGCGCGGCCAAGGTCAAGGGCGGCCTCGACATCGAACGCGACCGGCACCGCCTCACGCTGGTGCGGGACGTCCTGGCCGAGGCGGGGCGCGGAGCGCGGCCGGGCCTGATGCTCGACGTGAACGAGGCCTGGACACGCAAGCAGGCGGTCCGGCACGTCTGCGAGCTCGAACGCACGCTGGATCTCACGTGGATCGAGGAGCCGGTACGGCGGTGGGACGCCGAGGGCCTGGCCGCGGTCGGACGGGGGATCCGCGCCTCCGTCGCCACGGGGGAGAACCTCACCGGGCTGGAGCAGTTCCGGCCGCTGCTGGCCGCGGGGGGCGTGGACATCGTCCAGACGGCCGCCGTGTGGGGGGTGACCCACTTCCTCCGGGTGTCCGCGCTGGCGCACGCCCATGACCTGCCGGTCAGCCCGATCGGGTCCACGCCGGTCGCGCTGCTGCACGCCGCGACGTCGGTGCCGAACCACATCGCCAGCGAGCTGCAGGATCTGAGCCCGCCGCTCGGGCTCTCGCTCGACCTGCGCGTCGAGGACGGCGCGTTCGTCCTCGGCGACTCTCCGGGGCTGGGCATCACGGTCGACGAGCAGGCGATCGACGCCCACCGGCCGGACGCCAGGCCGGCCGAGGGCCCCCACATCCGGCCGGAGCATGCCGGACGCCGGCTGCTGGCGGCCGCAGACCCCTCCGCGGCGCGGTCCTCCGGATGAGCCGCCGGGATCAGGGGGACGAGAAGAGGCGCTGCTGGATCTCCCGGCGGTAGTCGTCGAGGGTGTTGTCGATGTGCGTGGCCGCGGCCTGGGCGGCCGCTTCGGGGTCGCCGGCGCGGATGGCCTCGTAGATGGCCTCGTGTTCCTCCACGGCCTTGGCGGCGTGCCCGCCCACCGAGCCGTGCAGGCCGATGATGCTCGACTGCGCCTGCAGCCTGCGCGCCTCCCGCACGCCGACCTGGAGGAACATGTTGTGCGAGGCGGCGGCGACCGCGGTGTGGAAGGAGTCGTCGCCCTCGTTGAACAGCTCTTCGCGTCCGGTCTCGAAGCCGCGGCGGCACCGGGCGGCCGCTTCTTCGATGGCCCTCAGCTCGGCGGGGGTGGCGCGCCGGGCGGCCAGCCGGCTGGTCTCCATCTCCTGCGTCCGGCGGAACTCGAACAGCATGTAGACGTGGTCGAGGTCGGTCGGGAGGAAGAAGGCCCCCCAGCGCCCGGTGCCGAACATCCCCTCGTCGTCGGCCACGTACAGGCCGCGGCCCTTCTGGGCGCGTACGCGGCCGAGCGCGGAGAGGATCTTCACCGCCTCGCGCACCACGGTGCGGCTGGTGCCGAGTTGCCGGGCCAGTTCGAGCTCCGTCGGCATGCGGTCGCCCGGACGCAGGCCGAGCCTGACGATCAATTCCAGCACCTGCTCGGCTGCTACCTCGTAGCCCGGCCGGTATCCGCTCTGGCGCGGCGCCTCACTCACGGTGCTTCCTCCTCGCCCTTCCTTGCAAGAGTATGACGCAAGAGCCGACTCTTCACCGCCGCCAGAGCTGCGCGATAAGTCTGAAGCATTATGAACGGTTCATCCGAGCTTGTGGCTGTGGAGGCGCGGAGTCACAGGTGTCGATACTGGTGAACGCGGAAAACGGCCGCACTCCCGGTGTCCGAGGCGGGAAATAGGAAGGCTTAAGGGGTTGACGGGTATGCCCGCGGCGAAGCTAATGGGGAGCGAGGCCGGCGTTCCACGTCCGCTCGACCCCGCAATGGCGCGGCCTTTCCTGACGATCAGGGCGTGACCTGGCCATACGCCTACCCCCCGAAGGAACCACCGTGCCCTTACCGCCACTCGTCACGATGCTGAGACCGGTCCTGATCGGCGTCGTCGCCGCGCTGGCCGCGGCGTTCGTCCTCGTCGCCCCCGCGTCCCCGGCCCGCGCGGCCACCACGACCCTGTACGCGTCACCCGCCGGCACCGGCACCGCCTGCACCTCCGCCCAGCCCTGCTCGCTGGCCGCCGCGCAGACGGCGGTACGTTCGCTGAACGCCGGGATGTCCGGCGACATCGTCGTGGAACTGGCCGGCGGGGTGTACCGGCTGTCCACGCCGCTCCAGTTGACCGCCGCGGACTCCGGCAACAACGGCTACTCCGTCAGATGGCAGGCCGCGGCGGGGGCCGACCCGGTCATCAGCGGAGCCAGGGCGGTCACCGGATGGACCCTGGCCGACGCCGGAAAGAACATCTGGCGCGCCACCGTCGCGACCGGGACCGACACCCGCCAGCTGTACGTCGACGGCGCGCTCGCCACCCGGGCCCGCACCGCCGTCAACCGGTCCGACTTCACCGCGAACAGCACCGGGATGAGGTTCACCAGCGGCGCGCTGAGCTACCTGAACAACCTCGCCGACCAGGGCCGGGTGGAGATGGAGAGCATCGGCTCGTTCACCGACCGGTACGCGCCCGTGCAGAGCATCAGCGGAAACCTCATCACGATGCGGCAGCCCGCCTGGAACAACAACAACTTCGGCTACGACACCTTCACCAGCCCGCACCGCGCCGGGCCGCTCTACCTGGTCAACGCCTACGAGTTCCTCGACTCGCCGGGGGAGTGGTACCTCGACCCCGCGAACGGCGCGCTGTCCTACATCCCGCTCGCCGGGCAGAACATGGCCGAGGTCAGCGTGGAGCTGCCGGTGCTCGAGTCGCTGGTGCACGTGGGGGGAACCTACGACGCGCCCGCGCACCACATCACGTTCAGCGGGATCACCTTCACCGGCACGAGCTGGCTCGGCCCCGGCCAGGACCAGGGCTACGTGGACCAGCAGACCGGCGCCTACATAGCGGGCGACTGGGACTGGCCCGCCTTCACCTCCTGCCACCAGGGCTGCCGCCAGTTCGAGGCGGCCCGGCCGAACTGGTACCAGATGCCCGCCGCCGTGCAGATCTCCGCGGCGAACAACGTCACCTTCACCGACTCGCGCTTCGTCAACCTGGGACAGACGGCCATCGGCATCGGCAACGACGCCAACGCGCACGCCAGCGGGGTCGGCCTGGGCGCCTCCGACATCACGGTCACCCGGTCGGAGATCGCCCACAGCGCGGCCGGCGGCATCGTGGCCGGCGGCGTGCGCGGCGACGCGCACCACCCGGGCGACCAGCGGATGGTCAACCGGAACATCACCGTCAGCCACAACCGCATCCACGACCTCGGCCTGGACCACCGGGGCATCGTCTCGGTCCTGACCACGTACGTCACCGGCACCGACGTGTCCCACAACGAGATCTACAACCTGCCGTACACCGGCCTGTCGATCGGGTACGGCTGGGGAGCCAACGAGCCGGGCGGCAGCACCCACTACGCCGACCGCGGCCTGTACGACTTCCAGCCGCGCTACACCACGCCCACCACCGCCTCCGGCAACCGGCTCGTCGGCAACTACGTGCACGACGTCATGCAGCAGATGACCGACGGCGGCTGCATCTACACGCTCTCGTGGAACCCGGGCGCGGTGATCAGCGACAACCACTGCCTGCGCACCAACGGCTGGTTCGGCATCTACTTCGACGAGGGCTCGCGGTACTACACCGTCAGGAACAACGTCCTGTCGAACACCGGCACCTGGGCCACCGCCAACTACTGGTACGGCGAGAACATGGGTGACTTCACCGTCACCGGCAACTGGTCGACCAACGGCAGCACCAACGTCACCGACGGCGACCGCGGCAACGTGGTGAACAACAACGTCACCGTCGCCAACGGCGCCTGGCCGGCCGGAGCCCAGGCCGTGATCGCCGCCGCCGGGCCCGGGGGCCAGTCCCCGGGAGACGACACGGGCACCCTCAGGGGTGTCGGGTCGAACCGGTGCCTGGACGTCGACGGCGCTTCCCAGTCCAACGGCGCCCAGGTGCACATCTGGGACTGCCACGGCGGCACGAACCAGCAGTGGACCGCCACCAGCGCCGGTGAGCTGCGCGTCTACGGCGGCAAGTGCCTGGACGTGAACGGCGCCGGCACGGCGGACGGCACCGCGGTGATCATCTGGGACTGCAACGGCCAGAACAACCAGAGATGGACGCTGAACGCCGACGGCAGCGTCACCGCCGTGGGCGCGAACAAGTGCCTGGACGTCAGCGGCTACGGCACCGCCAACGGCTCCAAGGTGCACATCTGGACCTGCCACGGCGGCACCAACCAGCAGTGGACCCGCTCCTGACATCGCCTACCCCGACCGGTCTTCCTGCCGCAGGAGGGAACACCCATGCCCCGACGTCCGTGGCTCACCTCGCTGACCACGATGCTGACCACGATGGCGCTCATCATCCCCGGCGCGCTCGCGCTCACCGCCACCCCCGCGAACGCGCTCGACATCCCGCCGTCCGACTACCAGCAGGTGTCCCTCGCCTCGGGCGGCGCCGAACTGGGCGAGGCGATGTCGCTGGCCGTGCTGCCGGACCGCTCGGTGGTGCACACGGCACGCGACGGCACGGTCCGCGTCACCGACGCCGCCGGCAACACGAAGGTGGCCGGCAAGCTCAACGTCTACACCCACGACGAGGAGGGCCTGCAGGGCGTGGCGGCCGACCCCGGCTTCGCCGCCAACCGGCACCTGTGGCTCTACTACTCGCCGCGGCTGAGCACCCCGAACGGTGACGCGCCGAGCACCGGCACGCAGAGCCAGTTCGACCAGTGGAAGGGCGAGCTGTACCTGTCCCGGTTCACCCTCAAGGCGGACGACACTCTCGACCTGAGCAGCGAGAAGGTGGTCCTGCGGGTCCCGAACGACCGCGGCCAGTGCTGTCACGTGGGCGGGGACATCGACTTCGACGCCGCCGGCAACCTCTATCTGACCACCGGCGACGACACCAACCCGTTCGAGTCGGGCGGTTACTCCCCGCTGGACGAGCGGACCAACCGCAACCCGCAGTACGACGCCCAGCGCTCGTCCGCCAACACCAACGACCTGCGGGGCAAGCTCCTGCGCATCCACCCCGAGCCCGACGGCACCTACACGATCCCCGCCGGCAACATGTTCCCGCCGGGCACGGCCAGGACCCGGCCGGAGATCTACGCGATGGGCTTCCGCAACCCGTTCCGGATGAGCGTGGACAAGGCGACCGGCGTCGTCTACCTCGGCGACTACGGGCCGGACGCGGGCGTGACGAACTCCAGCCGCGGGCCGAGCGGGCAGGTGGAGTTCAACCGCATCACCGGTCCGGGCAACTACGGCTGGCCGTACTGCACCGGCACGAACACCACCGCCGAGACCTACAACGCGTGGAACTTCGCCACCAACAGCACCGGCCCGAAGTACGACTGCGCGGGCGGCCCGGCCAACGACTCCTTCCGCAACACCGGCCTGACCACACTGCCGCCGGCGAAGCCGGCGTGGATCCGGTACGCGGGGGACGCGGGGAGCCCGCCCGAGTTCGGCTCCGGGTCGGAGTCGCCGATGGGCGGCCCCGTCTACCGCTACGACCCGAGCCTGAACTCGGCCGTCAAGTTCCCCCAGTCGCTCGACGGGCGGTTCTTCGCCGGTGAGTACGGCCGGCGCTGGATCAAGGCGATCGAGGTCAGGCAGGACGGCGGGTACGGGGAGATCTCGGCCTTCCCCTGGTCCGGGACGCAGGTGATGGACATGGCCTTCGGCCCCGACGGAGCCCTGTACGTCCTCGACTACGGCACCGGCGGCAACAACCAGGCGCTCTACCGCATCGAGTACATCGGCGACGCCGACCGCAACCCGATCGCCAAGGCCTCCGCCGACAGGACGTCCGGACCGGCGCCGCTCACGGTGGCCTTCTCCTCGGCGGGCAGCTCGGATCCGGAGGGCGGCGCGCTCACGTACGCGTGGAACTTCGGCGACGGCACCACCTCCACGGCGGCGAACCCGACCAAGACCTACTCCACGGAAGGCACCTACACGGCGACGCTCACCGTCCGGGACCCGCAGGGCCTCACCGGCACGGCGAGCGTGATCGTGACCGTCGGCAACACCGCGCCCACGGTCACCCTCACCGCCCCGGCCGACGGGCAGCTCTTCTCCTTCGGCGACACCGTGCCCTTCGAGGTCACCGTCGGCGACCCGGAGGACGGCACGATCGACTGCGGCCGGGTCACCGTCGCCTACTTCCTCGGCCACGACAGCCACCGCCACCAGATCACCTCCAAGACCGGCTGCTCGGGCACCATCTCGGTGCCGATCGACGGCGAGCACGACGTCGCGGCCAACATCTACGGCGTCCTGGAGGCCTCCTACACCGACCAGGGCGGTCTGACCTCCACCAGCGTCCGCACGCTCCAGCCACGGCACCGGCAGGCGGAGCACTTCGCCGCCCACCAGGGCATCCAGACGGCCGAGCACGAGAGCGCGGAAGGCGGCGTGACGGCCGGCTTCATCGACGACGGCGACTGGATCTCCTTCCACCCGTACCGGCTGAGCGGCGCGACGAGGATCACCGCCCGGGTGTCCTCGGCCGGCGCGGGCGGCAGGATCGAGGTGCGGGCGGGCTCGGCGACAGGCACCCTGCTCGGCACCGCGAACGTGGCGAGCACCGGCGGCTGGGACACCTTCACCGAGGTCTCGGCACAGCTCAGCGGCGCGCCGGCCGGCACGACGACGCTGTACCTGGTCTTCCGCGGCCCGACCGGACAGGGCTACCTGTTCGACGTGGACGCCTTCACCTTCGAGACCGGCACCCCGCCCGTGGAGAGCACGAGCGCGTTCGAGGGCGTCGCGTCGGGCCGGTGCCTGGACGTCAACGGCGCCTCCCAGGCCAACGGCGCGCAGGCGCAGCTGTGGGACTGCAACGGTCAGAGCAACCAGGAGTGGACCGCCACCGGCGCCGGTGAGCTCCGGGTGTACGGCGACAAGTGCCTCGATGTGAACGGAGCCGGGACGGCCGACGGCACCGCGGTGATCATCTGGGACTGCAACGGCCAGAACAACCAGAAGTGGACGCTGAACGCCGACGGCAGCATCACCGCGGTCGGCGCGAACAAGTGCCTGGACGTCAACGGAACCGCCAACGGCACCAAGGCACAGATCTGGACCTGCACCGGAGGAACCAACCAGCGCTGGACCCGCGTCTGAAAGGGACACTCATGCTGCGACATCCGACCCCGCCCGGGGGCGCCCGCAAGACCTCCGTACTGCGGCGCCTGTCAGTACTGACAGTGGCGGCGATCACCGCCGCCGCGACGGTGCTCCCCGCCGTCCCCGCCCAGGCCGCCGCCTTCAAGGTGCTGGTGTTCTCCAAGACGGCCGGGTTCCGGCACGACGCGATCCCCGCCGGGATCCAGGCCATCCGCGACCTGGGGACCGCCAACGACTTCGACGTCGACGCCACCGAGGACTCCAGCGCCTTCACCACGGCCAACCTGGCCCAGTACCAGGCGGTGGTGTTCCTCAGCACGACCGGCGACGTACTGAACAACAGCCAGCAGACCGCCTTCGAGGCGTACGTGGACGGCGGGGGCGGAGTCGTCGGCGTGCACGCGGCCGCCGACACCGAGTACGACTGGCCGTACTACGGGCAGCTGATGGGCGCCTGGTTCGCCAGCCATCCGGCGATCCAGCAGGCCACCGTACGGAACGAGGACCGGGCGCACGCCGCGACCGCGCACCTCGGGACCCGCTGGACCCGCACCGACGAGTGGTACAACTACCGCTCCAACCCCCGCCCGGACGTCCGGGTGCTGCAGAGCCTGGACGAGGGCAGCTACAGCGGCGGCAGCATGGGCGACCACCCGATCACCTGGTGCCACCCGCAGGCCGCCGGCCGTGCGTTCTACACCGGCCTGGGCCACACCCAGGAGTCGTACGCCGACCCGGACTTCCGCGCGCTGCTGCTCGGCGGGATCCGGTACGCGGCCAAGGCCGTCAACGCCGACTGCCGCCCGGAGACCGGGTACACGCCGCTGTACAACGGCTCGACGACCGGCTGGTCGCAGGCGGGGCCGGGGTCGTTCGCCAACAGCGACGCCACGCTGACCTCGCAGGGCGGCATGGGGATGCTGTGGTACGACGCGAAGGAGTTCGGCTCCTACTCGCTCAAGCTCGACTGGAAGCTGACCGGCGACGCCAACTCCGGCGTGATCGTCGGGTTCCCCGCCACCGGCGATCCCCAGGCGGCGCTCGACACCGGATACGAGGTGCAGATCGACGCGACCGACACCCCGGACAAGACCACCGGGGCGATCTACGGGGTCCAGTCCGCGGACCTCGCCGCCCGTGACGCGGCGCTCAACCTGCCGGGCCAGTGGAACACCTACGAACTGCTGGTCGAGGGTGAGCGGCTGCAGGTGTTCCTGAACGGCAGCAAGATCAACGATTTCACCAACACCGACCCGGCCCGCTCCCTGCAGCAGGGCCACATCGGCATCCAGAACCACGGGCCCGGTGACGTGGTCTCCTTCCGTGACATCCGTATCAAGGAACTGGCCGGCGGCACGGGAGCGCTGCGGGGCGTGGCCTCGAACCGGTGCCTGGACGTCAGCGGCGCCTCCCAGTCCAACGGCGCCCAGGTGCACATCTGGGACTGCAACGGCCAGCCCAACCAGCAGTGGACCGCCACCGGCGCCGGTGAGCTCCGGGTGTACGGCAACAAGTGCCTCGACGTGAATGGAGCGGGCACGGCGGACGGCACCGCGGTGATCATCTGGGACTGCAACGGCCAGAACAACCAGAAGTGGACGTTGAACGCCGACGGCAGCGTCACCGCCGTGGGCGCGAACAAGTGCCTGGACGTCAGCGGGTACGGCACCGCCAACGGCACCAGGGTGCAGATCTGGTCCTGCACCGGAGCGACCAACCAGAAGTGGACCCGCGGCTGACGCCGCCCGTCCACCGGCCCCCGGCGCGGCGATCCGGGCCGCCGCGCCGGGGCTTCCGGTCACGGGGGAGCGGTCAGCGGACTCTCCGGGCCAGCGCGGTCAGGAGTCCCTTGACCTCGGTCGCGTCGTAGGAGTCGCGGTCGAAGGGGCCGATGATCACCGGCCCGTCGTCGGCGCGATCGGGCAGCCGGCCGTGGCTGCCCCGCACCGGCGACGGGTCGAGCGGCACCACCCGCATCGTGTACCGGAAGCCCAGCTTCTTCCTGGCGAGCGCCGTCGCCGCGCGCAGCTTGACGAACGGATCGCCCGGGTCCATGAACAGCTCGGCCGGGTCGTAGCCGGGTTTGCGGTGGATGTCCACGATCCTGGCGAAGTCGGGGGCGCGGTCGTCGGAGAGCCAGTAGTAGTAGGTGAACCAGGCGTCCGGCTCCGCCACCGCGACGAGCTCGCCGGCGCGTTCGTGGTCGAGCCCGTACTTCGCCTTCCCCGCCTGGCCGAGCACCTCGTCCACGCCGGCCAGCTCGGCGATGACGGCGCGGGCGCGGTCGACGTCGCCGGGGTCGCGCACGTACACGTGGGCCACCTGATGGTCGGCGACGGCGAAGGCCCGGGACGTCCACGGGTCGAGATACTCCATCCCGGCCTGGACGTAGACCTCCAGGAGACCCGCGCGGCGCAGCGCCCGGTTGATGTCCACCGGGCGGGACGCCGGGGTGATGCCGTACTCGGAGAGCACGACCACCTCGGCCTCCTCGGCCAGGAGCGGAGCCAGCGCGGCGTCGACCGCGCGGGCGGCCGCGACCGCCTCGGGACCGTCGGGACCGTACCGCTGGAGGTCGTAGTCGAGGTGGGGCACGTAGACCAGCAGCAGGTCCGGCCGCTCGCGGGCCAGGATGCGGCGGGCGGCGGCGATGATCCACTCGGAGGAGGCGATCCCCGCGGTGGGGCCCCAGTAGGTGAACAGGGGGAACGGCCCCAGCGCGGCCTCCAGGTCGTCGTGGAGCGAGGGCGGGCGGGTGTAGCAGTCGGGCGACTTGCGGCCGTCGGCGTGGTAGACGGGGCGCGGGGTGACGAGCAGGTCGGAAGGCGCGCCCATCGCGTACCACCAGCAGACGTTGGCGGTACGCAGGCCGGGCGCGGCGGTCCACAGCTGGTCGCCCTGGATGAGCGCGTTGTGCTGGCGCCACAGCAGCACCTCGCCGAGATCCCGGAAGTACCACCCGTTGCCGACGATGCCGTGGTCGCGGGGCATCGAACCGGTGAGCAGGGTGGCCTGCATCGAGCAGGTGACGGCGGGCAGCACGGGCCGCAGCGTCGCCGCCGAGCCCGCCTTCGCCACGTTCGGCATGTGCGCGAGCAGGCGCGGGGTGAGCCCGACCACGTTGACCACGATCAGCGGTGCCATCACGTCTCCTTCAGGCCGAGGGCGGCGAGCTGCCCCCGCATCCAGTCGAGCTCGGCGGCGATGCCTTCCGCGATGTCGGCCGGCGCGCCGGGCAGCACGTGCCAGGTGTAGGTCTCCACCTCGACGTGCCTGGTCAGCGGGCGCTCCCCGCCGAGCAGCGTCTCCAGCAGGCGCCGCAGGTAGGGGGCGCTGGTGGTGAGCGGCGGGGGCGGCGCGTCGTGCAGCGGGACGTGGAAGTGCACGCGCCAGCTCTCGTCCGCGGGCAGCGCGCCGGCCAGGGCCTCGCCCAGGTCGTCGGCGTACCCGCTGGCGGAGCGCGTCTGATGGAGGAAGCGGGGCTCGTCGAACGCGGCCAGCGCCCGCTGCGCCCCCGGCGGCGCCACCAGGGCGCACGACGCCTGGAGCTTCACGATCGGCAGCCCGCCGGCGGCGTCCACCCCGGGCTCCTCGAACCCCACGGCCATGTGGCAGGCGTCCATGCAGAGGCCGAGGTGGTCGTGGTCCGCGTCGCCCAGCAGGGCGCTCGCCTGGGACGTCGTCTCGGCGATGCAGCCCGGCTCGGGCTCGAAGCCCAGCCGGATCACCTTGCCGGTACGGCTCGCCAGCGCGCGCAGGCCCCGGGCGGCCGCGTCGAGGTTGGCCCGCACCGCCGCCGCCTTCTCGCTCGTCCACCCGGTCCGCCAGGCGAGGGGCAGGGTCGAGATCGTGCCCTCGGAGACGTCGTCCGGCAGCAGCGCGGCGAGGATCCGGGCGAGCGCGAGCGTGTGGCGCAGCCGCTCCGGGTCGGCCCAGTCGGGGGTGTAGACGCGGTACTTCACGACCTCGTCCTGGAAGCCGCGGTAGGGGAACCCGTTCAGGGTCACGACCTCCAGCCCGAGCGCGGTCAGCCGCTCGCGCAGCGCCGCGAGCTCTCCGGGCCGGGCGGTGAGGTCCGCGGCGGCGCGCTGGGACAGCCAGAGCCCGAGCCCGAGCCGTTCGGTGCCGAGCAGGCGCCGGACCCGGGCCGCGACGCCGGACAGCTGATGGTGGATGCCGGGGAGGTCCTCGGCGGCGTGGACGTTGGTGCAGTAGGACAGATGAACCGTCGAGCCGTCCGGATGGCGCAGCCGCATGGTCAGCCCCGCTTGATCGTGTTGCCGGCGTAGTCGGCACCGGTTTCCGAGCCGGTGTCGATGTCGAGCCGGCCGCTCTGCCCGTAGAAGGCGACCGGATTGCGCCACAGCACCTGATCCACGTCGTCCTCGCCGAAGCCCGCCGCGAGCATGGCGTCGGCCACCTGGCGTGTCTTGAGCGGGTCGCTCCGTCCCCAGTCGGCGGCCGAGTTCACCAGCATCCTGTCCGTGCCGTACTCCTTGAGCAGGGCCACCATCCGGTCCGGGTCCATCTTGGTGTGCGGGTAGATCGAGAACCCCATCCAGCAGCCCGACTCCGCGACCATGCCGACGGTCATCTCGTTGAGGTGGTCGATGAGCACCCGCCCGGGCGGTATCCCGGCGACCCGCACCACGTCGAGCGTCCGGCGGGTGCCCGCGGCCTTGTCCCGGTGCGGAGTGTGCACGAGCACCGGGAGCTCGTGCTCCTGCGCCAGCGTGAGCTGGGCCTCGAACACCCTCTCCTCCTCCGCCGTCATCGAGTCGTAGCCGACCTCCCCGACCGCGACGACGGAGCCCTTCAGCAGATAACGCGGCAACTCGGCCAGCACCGCCGCGCACCGCGGATCGTTCGCCTCCTTGGGGTTGAGCGCGAGCGCGCAGTGGTGGCGGATGCCGTGCTGCGCGGCGCGGTAGGGCTCCCAGCCGAGCAGCGCGTCGAAGTAGTCGAGGAAGCTGCCCACGTTGGTGCGGGGCTGTCCCAGCCAGAAGGCGGGCTCGACGACGGCCCGCACCCCCGCGGCGTGCATGCGCTCGTAGTCGTCGGTGGTCCGGGAGGTCATGTGGATGTGGGGGTCGAAGATGCGCATTCAGATCCTCTCCAGGACGTCGCGCGGGACGGGCCGGCCGGCCGCCCGCAGCTCGGCGGCGTAGTCGGACAGCATCCGGGCCAGCTCGGCGTCGAAGCGGCGGTCCAGCCCGGCCACCGCCGCCAGCGGGATCGACATGAAGACGCACTTGAGCACCCCCTGCCGGAAGGCGTGGTCGTCCAGCCACGCCGACCCGTACGGGCCGAGGGCCGCGGCGACCAGCCGCGCGTCGTTGGTGCGCAGCGCGTCCTCCACCAGCGCGACGGCCGCGTCTTCCAGGCCGAGCTCGTGCAGGACGGTCAGGATCGCCAGCCGCTCGCCGCTGTCGCCGCCCTCGTACAGGCTGCGGATCACGGCGTGGTCGCCGCGCAGCGCGCCGAGCAGCGCGCGCCGGGCGCCCGGGCCGCCCCGCCGTTCGGCCTGCGGGAAGAGCCGGTGGATCGCCTGCGGGTCAGCCTCGACCTGCCGGACGGCCGAGGCCCGCCACTCCTGTGCCGGCTCGTTCATGGGCCCTCCTCAGGAACTCGATCGATCGGCGGGCCACCTGCGGGGCCGCATGGCTGTGCCGGGCCAGCTCCACGGCCACCAGACCCGGGTAGCCGCGCAGGGCGGCGAGCACCGGCGCGAAGTCGATCTCGCCCTCGCCGAACTCCAGGTGCTCGTGGACGCCCCGCCGCATGTCCTCGATCTGCACGTGCACGGTGTACGGGAGCGCCCGCCGCAGACAGGTGTCCAGATCCTCCGGCTCCACGCAGTGGCAGTGCCCGATGTCGAGAGTGAGGCCGAACCGGGGATGGCCGCCGAGCATCGCGCGCAGCCGCTCGTAGCCGTCCAGGTCGGCGACCAGCATCCCGGGCTCGGGTTCGAACCCCAGCGTGACGCCCGCCCGATCGGCCTCGTCGAGCAGCCGCGCGCACTGGCGGGCCAGCCGCGAGTACGCCTCCGCCTCCGGCATGCCGCCGGGCTGGACGCCGCTCCACAGATGCACCACGGGAGCGCCCAGGTCGGCGGCGACGCGCATCGCCGTGATCAGGAACTCCGCCCGGCGTCCGGCGTCCTCGCTGATGAGGGTCGGGTGGTGTTTGCGCACGGGGTCGAGGGTGTAGCGCCCGCCCGTCTCGACCACGACGCCGAGGCCGAGGCGGTCGCAGACCCCGGCGATCCTGGACACCTCCGCGGCCAGCCCGGGGGCGTAGGGGTCGAGGTGACCGTGGTCGAGGGTGATGGCCGCACCCGTGTACCCCAGGTCGGCCAGGACGGCGAGCGCCTCGGGGAGCCGGTGGCCGGCGAAGCCGTTGGTGCAGTAGGCCCAGTTCACGAGGTCGCCACCCGGGATGAGAGCCACCGGCCCGCGGGGAGCGAGCACAGCAGCGCGCCCGCCGTCGCGAACCGGCCGCCGCCCGCGACCACCGCCGCCTGGAGCGGGATCAGGCCGAGGATGCTCAGCCGGACGGCCCGCCGGACGTTCCCGGGGTCGGGCAGGGTCCGTAACCCGGCCTGGACCGGGACGGTGGAGGCGAGGTAGCCGGCGATGAGGACGCCCGCCCCGGCCCGGGCGGCGGCTCCGCCGCGCACGCAGGTGACGGCCGCGAGCCCGGCCGCCACGGTGCTGGCCGCCAGCGCGCGCTCGGCCGTGCCGGGTGCCGCCCCCGTCACCTCGGCACGGCCGAGGACGCTGATCCCGTACGTGTGCGCGCCTATCGACAGCGCCGCGGGCAGCGCGGCCCTGGTCTGGTCGCCCGCGCCCAGCAGAACGTCGAGCACCCGGCAGGCCGCCATCGACGCCGGTCCCGCCGCCGTCCGTTTGAGCCGCAGGTCGTACGCCCAGACCGCGCCGGCCAGCAGACCGGCGACGGTGAGACCGCGACGGCCGTCGGCGAGGGCGGCGGTGGCCAGGCCCGCGCCGGTCAGGGCGGCCGCGAGCCCGAGCGCGGCGCCCGGGCTGATCCGGCCCGACGGGATCGGGCGCTCGGGACGCTCGGCGGCGTCCTCCTCGCGGTCCGCCCAGTCGTTGAGCGCCATTCCCGACCAGTACATGAGTACCGACGCCAGGGCCAGGCCGGCCGCCGGCCGCCGTCCCGCGGCGGCGGCCCCCGCCAGGGTGTCGCCCGGCACCGACAGCGCGGCCGGTGCGCGGACCAGTTCGAGCAGTGCCCTCATGACAGCTCCTCGGCGAAGGCGCGCAGCCGGGCGTACTGGGCGGCCAGGGAGTGCTCGTCCGTCCCCAGCGGGCTCTTGAAGAAGTACGCCAGCTCTGGCAGGACGCCGTGCCGTCCTTTCTCGTGCGCGCGGGCGACCAGCCGGGCCAGGTCCAGGACGAGCGGCGCGGCCAGCGCCGAGTCGCAGCCCTGCCAGGTGAACTGCATCGTCATCCGGACGCCGAGAAAGCCCTCGAAGCTCACGTGGTCCCAGGCGGTCTTCCACTCGCCGAGATCCGGGACGTAGTCGATGTGCGTCTCACCCTCCACGGGTTCTCCCAGGACCTTCGCGACGACCTGGTCCTTGGAGAGCCGCTTGCTGGACCTGGCGGCGGGATCGGCGAGCGTCGCCCCGTCGCCGCCGCCGAGCAGGTTGAGCCCGGACCAGGAGCGGACCCGGAGCGCCCGGTCCGCGAACATGGGTGCCAGGGCGCTTTTGACCAGGGTCTCGCCGGTCTTGCCGTCGCGTCCCGCGTACGGCACTTTCTGGAGGGCGGCGAGCTCCGCCAGGGCGGGCAGGGCCGGCCCGGTGGACGGAGTGAACTCCACGTAACCGCACCCCGCGTGGAAGGCCGCGTAGGCGTACAGCGAACTCGGCGGCAGGACGTCGTCCCCCGCGGCGATCCGCTCCTCCAGGTCGGCCAGCGTGCCGAACTCCGGGCGCGCGTCCACCGGCGGCTCGGTCGAGGACACGTTGACGACGACCACCCGGGATAACCCGTTGCGGGCGCGGAAGCCGGCGATGTCGTCGATCAGCCGCGCCGCGCTCTGCCCGTCGCCGGGGACGTGGCCCGGCCGGATCTCGGCGTCGGCGGCTTCCAGATCGGACGCGAGCAGCTCCGGCAGGTCCGGTGAGATGACCTCCGCCCGGGCCAGTTGTTCGGCGCGCTTGCATAAGGAGATTTCAGCGACGTCATGGCCACCGAAGACCAGGGCGGTCAGCGGAACCAGCCGCCCCGGAAAGCCGGCGGACTCGGTCACGCATCCACGGGGGGACGCCGCTCCCGCTCTTATGGCCGCGGCGCCCACAATGGCAGTGGTCGCCACGGACCCTCGTGCCCCGATAAGCCACACACCGAGCTTGCTCATGAAAGCCCCATCGTGTCGGGACTACCCCCGCATGTAACGGAAGTGAGTCTTCGCGATGGTAAGAGCCGATTTCGCCGATGGTCAAGTATAAGTAGGCTCTTCGTCGTCCGATTCCGCGGCGCTGCCGGCCCATCGCCGCCCGTCTCGCCCACGTCATCCCGATGATTACGTCATTAGGGTGCCTGACTTTTGCTTGACCGTCGATATAAGCCCGCTTTAGCATCCCGCACCAAGAGGCTTGGGCCTGAAACTTTCCTCACAGCCCCGGGAGGCTGACCGGATGCTGAGCATGCGAGGCATCGGCAAGAGCTTCCTGGGCGTGCGGGTGCTGTCCGGGGTGGACCTGTCGGTGACGGCCGGCGAGGTCCACGCCGTCGTCGGCGAGAACGGCGCCGGCAAATCCACCCTCATGAAAATCATCTGCGGGGTCCACGCGCCCGACGAGGGCGCCATCGAGATCGACGGCCGGCCCGTCTCCTTCGGCCATCCGATCGAGGCGCGGCGCTCCGGCATCGCGATCATCTACCAGGAGTTCAACCTGCTGCCCGAGCGCACCGTCGCCGAGAACGTGTTCCTCGGGCGCGAGCCCGTCCGGCGCGGCCTGGTCGACCGGGCCGCCATGGAAGAGGCGACCGCGCGGCTCCTCGACGAGCTGGGCGAGAACTCCTTCGGCCCGCGCGACGTCGTCAAGCGCCTGCCGGTGGCCCAGCAGCAGATCGTCGAGATCGTCAAGGCGCTGTCGGTGAACGCCCGGCTCGTCGTCATGGACGAGCCCAGCGCCGCGCTCGCCGAGCACGAGGTCGAATCGCTCTACCGGCTGATCGGGCGGCTGAGGGAACGCGGCGTCGCCGTCGTCTACATCTCCCACCGATTACGCGAGGTGTTCGACCTCGCCGACCGGGTCACCGTGCTCAAGGACGGCTCCCGCGTCACCACCCTGCCGATCGGCGAGATCACCCCCGGCGAGCTGATCCGCCTGATGGTGGGCCGCGACCTCGGCACCTACTTCCCGCCCCGCTCGGCGGGCGCCGGCGAGGTACGCCTCAGCCTGCGCGGCGCGGGCAACCACCGACTCCGCGACATCGACCTGGAGCTGCGGGCCGGGGAGATCGTCGGCATCGCGGGCCTGCAGGGCTCCGGCCGATCGGAGCTGGCCCGGGCGATCTTCGGCGCCGAGCCGTTCACCACGGGCGAGATGATCCCGGCACGCCCGCGCTCGGTCCGGGAAGGCGTGGCCCTGGGCATCGGGCTCGTGACCGAGGACCGCAAGGCCGAAGGGCTCGCGCTGCGCCAGTCCGTACGCGACAACGTCCTGCTCGTCGCCCGCGCGGTGGGCGGCGGGAACCGCGCCGCCGTCGGCGGCCTGCTCGAACGCGTACGCCTCTCGCCCGCGCGCCGGGACCAGGAGGTCCGCTACCTGTCCGGCGGCAACCAGCAGAAGGCGGTGCTCGTCAAATGGCTGACGATGGCGCCGCGGGTGCTGCTGTTCGACGAGCCCACCCGGGGGGTCGACGTCGGGGCCAAGGCCGCGATCCACGACCTGATGCGCGAACTGGCGAACGACGGCATGGCCATCATGATGATCTCCTCCGAGCTGCCCGAGCTCATCGGCATGAGCGATCGCATCGTCGTCCTGCGCGACGGCCGCATCGCGGGCACGCTGCCGGCCGGTGCCTCGGAGGAGGCCGTCATGCGGCTGGCCGCGGGAGAGGCGGCCTGAATGCACCTGCTCACGCGCGCCCGCCCGCGCGACCCCGCGCAGGTGCTGTTCCTCGCGCTGCTCGGCCTGGTCGCGGCCGGCTGGGCCCTCGTCGCGCTCGACGGCGGTCAGTTCCTCACCCTGGAGAGCGTCGTCGGGATCCAGCAGCGTTCCGCGGCCCTCGGCATCGTGGCGATCGGGCAGACGCTGGCGATCCTGGCCGGGTCGCTCGACCTGTCGGTGGCGTACCTGATCAGCCTGACCTCGCTGGTCGCGGCGGAGATCATGGCGGGCCAGGACGGGAACATCGGGCAGGCGGTCGCCGCGGTGCTGGCCGTCAGCGCCCTGGTGGGGCTGGTCAACGGCCTGGTCATCACCGGGCTCCGGGTCCACGCCTTCATCGCCACGCTCGGCGTCGCCCTGATCATCAAAGGCGTCGTCGACCACCTCTACGACGGGCCCGCGGGCGCGGTGCCCGAGTCGTTCCAGGTCCTCGGCTACTCCCGGATCGGGCCGGTCCCCGTCTCCGCCCTGCTCTGGGCGGGCGTGGCCGTCGCGGCCTGGTTCCTGCTGAGCAGGACCCGGCTCGGCTACCGCATCTACGCGGTCGGCGGGAACGAGGAGGTCGCCCGCCTGTCCGGGATCCGCACCGGCCGGGTCATCGTGCTCGCCCACGTGCTGTGCTCCGTCTGCGCCGGCGTCGCGGGCCTGCTGCTGGCCAGCAGGCTCGGCGCCGGAGCCCCCACGGTGGGCACCGACGGCGGCTACGACCTGGAGTCGATCGCCGCGGTCGTGCTCGGCGGGACCGCGCTGGCAGGCGGCAAGGGCGGCGTGGCCGGAACCGTGGCCGGAGTCCTGCTGCTGGCCGTCCTGGACACCCTCTTCAACCAGCTCGAGGTCAACTCCTTCGTCAAGGACGTGGTCCGCGGCGTGGTCATCGTCGTCGCCGTGGCCGTCTACGCCCGGCGCACCCAGGGACGGCCGGCATGAGGCGGGCGCTTCCCGTCCTCGCGGTCCTCGCGGCGCTGCTCACCGCGATCGCCCTGGTCAACCCCCACTTCCTGGAGCCCGCCGGATTCCTGGCGTTCCTCAAGCGGGCCGCGCCGCTGGTGATCCTCGCCGCGGGACAGTACTTCGTCATCGTCTCCGGCGAGTTCGACCTGTCGGTCGGCTCGCTGGTGACGGCCGAGGTGGTGATCGCCGCACGCCTCATCGACGGCGACGAGTCCGCCACCTGGCCGGTCCTCGCCCTGCTGATCGCCGCCGGGCTGCTCGTCGGGCTGGTCAACGGCGTGGTCACCACCAAGATGCGGGTGCCGTCGTTCATCGTGACGCTCGGCATGCTGCTCGTCCTGTCCGGGGCGGTGTTCCTGTGGACCGGCGGCGCGCCGCGGGGCGCGCTGTCGGAGGGCTTCCGCGTCTTCGGCCGCGGCGGCCTCGGGCCGGTGCCGTGGTCGGTGCTGATCCTCGTGGTCCTGGGCGCGGCGGCGATCCGGCTCATGCGCGCCGACTTCGGAAAGACGCTGATGGCCGCCGGCGACAACGAGCGCGCCGCGGCGCTGTCCGGGGTCCGGGTCGACCGGGTCAAGATCTTCGCTTTCATGCTCTCCGGCCTGGCGGCGGCCGTCGCGGCGATCCTGCTCGGCGGTTTCGCCGGAGTCTCGGCCCAGGTCGGCCAGGGGCTGGAGTTCTCCGCCATCACCGCCGTCGTCCTCGGCGGCGTGACGCTCGGCGGCGGCCGCGGCTCCGTGCCGGCCGCCATGGCGGGCGCCGTCACGCTGGAGGCGCTGTTCACCCTGCTCAACCTGTACGGAGTCTCGGGGGCGCTGGAGTTCACCGTGCAGGGCGTCATCATCATCGCCGCGATCGCGGCAGGAGCCGTCCGGCTTCCCCGCAAGCCCACCCCCCGAACAGGAGACGCCCATGCCGCGTCCTAAGGCCGCCATCGCCGTGCTGGCCGCGCTCGTCCTCACCGGCTGTACGACCGACAAACCGACCGCCGCCACCGAGCCCGCGGCGTCCGCCGCGAGCACCCAGGATTCCGGTACGGGCGCCCAGTCGAAGTTCTTCGTCCAGGCGGACTTCGACGCCCAGCTCGCCATGCGCTCCCAGACACCCGAGGGCCCGGAGGACAGGCCCTGGGAGCAGGCCATCGCCCCGAAGATGATCGACACGGCGCAGTACAAGAAGGACGGGCCGTACCACCTGTGCTTCTCCAACGCGGCGATCGACAACCCCTGGCGGCAGGTCGGATGGAAGACGATGCAGGCCGAGGTGGGCCTGCACGAGGAGATCGGGAAGTTCACCGCCCTGGACGCCGAGGGCAAGGACGACAAGCAGATCTCCGACATCGCCGAGCTGCAGGCCAAGGGCTGCGACGCGCTGATCGTCTCGCCGAACACCACGGCGACGCTCACCCCCGCCGTCACGGCCGCCTGCGAGAAGGTGCCCGTCATCGTGTTCGACCGGGGCGTGGAGACGGACTGCCCGGTGACGTTCATCAAACCCATCGGCGGCTACGCCTTCGGCGCCGACGCCGCCGAGTTCCTGACCGAGAAGGTGCCCGCGGGCGGCAAGGTGCTGGCGCTGCGCATCCTGCCCGGCGTCGACGTGCTGGAGACCCGCTGGTCGGCGGCGAAGGTGGTCTTCGACCAGAGCGACCTCCAGGTGGTGGGGGTGGAGTTCACCGACGGCGACGCCGCCAAGACCAAGAACATCGTCAGCGACTACATCCAGCGGCACGGCAAGATCGACGGCGTCTGGATGGACGCGGGCGCCACGGCGGTGGCCGCGATCGAGGCGTTCGAGGACGCCGGCCTGCCGGTGCCGCCGATCAACGGCGAGGACCAGCAGGACTTCCTGCAGAAGTGGAAGGACGCCGGTCTCACCGCCGTCGCGCCCACGTACCCGACCTATCAGTGGCGCACCCCGATCATCGCCGCACTGAGAATCCTCGGGGGCGAGCAGGTGCCGGAGACGTGGAACCTGCCGCAGCCCAAGGTCACCGGCGAGACCCTGGGGGACTACCTCCAGCCCGACATGCCGCCGCTGCACTACGCGCTCTGCGGCTGCGAGGACCTGCCCGGGTTCCCGGAGGCCTGGGGCGGGAAGAAGAGCTGACCGGCTCCTTCCCGCTGAACCGACGACGAGGAGGGGCGCCATGTTCGCCATCGGAGTGAACACCTGGGTCTGGGTCTCCCCGCTGACCGACGGCGAACTGGCGCGGCTCGCGCCCCGCGTCGCCCGGTGGGGCTTCGACGTCATCGAGCTGCCCGTCGAGCGGCCCGGCGACTGGGACCCGGACCGGGCCGCGGCGGTGCTGGCCGAGCACGGGCTGGCCGCGTCCGTGGTGCTGGTCATGCCGCCGGGGCGCGAGCTCGTGGCCGCCTCCCCGGAGACCGTCCGCGACACCCAGGACTACCTGCGGCACTGTGTCGACGTGGCGGTGACCGTCGGCTCCCCGGTGATCGCGGGGCCGGCCTACGCCTCTGTCGGCCGTACCTGGCGGCTCTCGCCGGACGAACGCCGGGAGGTCTACGCCGAGCTGCGCGAGGGGCTGCGGCCCGTCCTGGACCATGCGGCCGAGCGCGGGGTGAAGCTCGCCGTCGAGCCGCTCAACCGGTACGAGACCAGCCTCGTCAACACCGTCGAGCAGGCGCTGGACGCGCTGCCCGAGGACTGTCACCTGGCACTCGACGTGTACCACATGAACATCGAGGAGAAGGACCCCGCCCGGGCGGTGCGGCAGGCGGCCGGCCGCGTCGCGCACGTGCAGGTGTGCGGCACCGATCGCGGCACGCCGGGGGCCGACCGCTTCGACTGGCCGGGCTTCAGCCGGGCCCTGCGCGACGCCGGCTATCAGGGGCCGCTCGTCATCGAGTCGTTCACCGCGCACAACCGGACCATCGCCACCGCGGCCTCCGTCTGGCGGCCGCTGGCGGAGAGCCAGGACAGGCTGGCCGTGGACGGTCTCGCCCACCTGCGCACCCTGTGACCTGAAAGTTTCATACTTATCCGCCTGGGGCGAGATCTTCTGGGCCCTTCGACCTGCTGATTTGTGAACCCTTGAGAGAAGCCCGCGTCGGATAGATGAGGAACATCGGTTCCGATATCCCGGATAAGCATGCTTAATAGGTTTGTCGGCGGGCTTCACCTCCGACTCCGACCGCAGCCGGCACCCCCCCAGGAGATCCTTCATGCGAAGATCACGCCTGCTCTCAGCCCTGGTCGCAGCCCTGACAGGGCTGTCGATGACCCTGTCGCCGCAGGTGGCGCAGGCGGCGGCACCGCAGTTCCGGGTGCTGCTGTTCACCGAGACGGCGAGCGGCGCATACCGGCACGACTCCATCCCCGCGGGTGTCGCGATGTTCCAGCAGCTGGCGTCCGAGAACGACTTCGAGCTCGACCACAGTGAGGACTCCGCCGTCTTCACGTCCGCGGCCATGGACACCTACGACGCCGTGATCATGTTCCAGACCAGCGGCATGGTGTGGGACAACGACGCCCAGCGCCAGGCGTTCCAGGCCTACGTGCGCGCCGGCCACGGCGTCGTCGCGGTCCACAACGCCACCGACATGAACATCGAGGCGCAGTTCCCCTGGTGGGACCAGGTCATCATGGCGGGCGCCCACATGACCGCGCACTCGTCGGTCCTCCAGGGCACCGCCAAGGTCGCCGACAAGGTCCACCCCTCCACGGCGGGCCTGCCGGACCGGTGGGTGCGCACGGAGGAGTGGTACAACTTCGACAAGAACGCGCGGGGCTCGGTGCACGTGCTGGTGACCGCGGACGAGACCACGTACGACGCGGGGCCGAGCCGGATGGGCGCCGACCACCCGATCTCCTGGTGCCACAACCCGGAGGGCGGCCGGGTGTGGGCCACCGCGATGGGCCACCAGTCGTCCTCCTACTCCGAGCCCCTGTTCCGGCAGCACCTGCTGGGCGGCGTGCGCTGGGCGGCGGGCGCGGCGCCGGGCGACTGCGGCGGCACGGTCGCGTCCCGGTTCCAGAAGGTGACCCTCGACGGCGCGCCGGACCAGCCGATGGAACTGGACGTGGCCGCCGACGGCAGCGTCTTCTACATCTCGCGCTCCGGCAAGGTGAACCTGATCCCCGCCGGCGGCGGGGCCACCAGAGTCATCGGCACCCTGCCGGTGTACGACGGCGGTGAGGACGGCGGCGTCGGGCTGGCGCTGGACCCTGACTTCGCCGCCAACGGCTGGATCTACCTCAACTACTCGCCGGCGAACGGCGGTGAGGTGAACCGGGTGTCGAGGTTCACCTTCGACGGGACCAGCCTCGACCTGTCCAGCGAGAAGAAAATCATCGAGGTCCCCGCGTACCGTCACGTCGACGAGCCCGGCCACACCGGCGGCTACCTCGCGTTCGGGCCGGACGGGAACCTGTACATCGGCCCCGGCGACGACACCAACCCCCACGCCTCCGGCGGATACACCCCGATCGACGAACGGCCCGGCCGGGAGCACTACGACGCCCAGCGGTCCTCGGCCAACACCGACGACCTGCGCGGCAAGATCCTGCGCATCCACCCCGAGCCCGACGGCACCTACACGATCCCGTCCGGCAACCTGTTCCCTCCCGGCACCGCCAAGACGCGGCCGGAGATCTACGCGATGGGCTTCCGCAACCCGTTCCGCTTCTCCGTGGACAAGGAGACGGGCTGGATCTCGCTGGGCGACTACGGCCCGGACGCGGGCGCCGCCAACCCCAACCGCGGCCCCGAGGGCACCGTCGAGTGGAACCTGATCAAGGAACCCGGCTTCTACGGCTGGCCGTACTGCGTCGGCGACAACATCCCGTTCAACGACTACGACTTCGCCACCGGCACCTCCGGCCCGAAGTTCGACTGCTCGGCGCCGGTGAACGACTCGCCCAACAACACCGGCCTGACGAACCTGCCGGCGGCCAAGCCGGCGACCGTGTGGTACGACTACCACGCCTCGGCCGAGTTCCCCGAGATCGACTGCTGCGGCGGCGCCGCCGCGATGGGCGGCCCGATCTACCGCTACGACGAGGCCGGCGACTCCGAGCGGAAGTTCCCCGCGTACTTCGACGGCACGCCGTTCTTCTACGAGTGGAGCCGCAACTTCGTCAAGGAGTTCCGCCTGGACTCCTCGGGGAACCTGCTGAAGATCAACCCGTTCGTGGCGCAGATCGCCCCGCGTGCGCCGATCGACATGAAGTTCGGGCCGGACGGCGCCCTCTACATGGCCGACTGGGGCAACGGCTTCGGCCACGCCAACACCGACGACAGCATCTACCGGATCGACTACGTGGCCGGGAACCGCGCACCTCTGGCCAAGGCGAGCGCCACCCCCGACTCGGGCGTGGCACCGCTCACCGTGGCGTTCTCCTCGGCCGGTTCGGCCGACCCCGACGGCGACCCGATCACCTACGAGTGGGACTTCGGCGACGGCGGCACCTCCACCAGCGCCAACCCCTCCCACACCTACCAGGCCAACGGCACCTTCGCCGCCAGGCTGACCGTACGGGACTCCGGAGGGAAGACCGGCAGCGTCACGCTGCCCATCGTGGTCGGCAACACCCGTCCCGAGGTGGCCTTCTCGGCCCCGCCCGACGGCGGGTTCATCGACCTCGGCGACCAGGTGGACTACACGGTGACCGCCACCGACGCCGAGGACGGCGCCGCGGACTGCGCCGAGGTCACCGTGACCACGGCGCTCGGCCATGACCAGCACGCCCACGACACCGGCCAGTACACCGGCTGCTCCGGGACGGTCACGACCACCGCCTCCGGCCATGACGGGGCCGCCGACATCTACTACGTCCTGTCCGCCGACTACACCGACAGCGGCGGCCTGAAGGGCACCGCCGGAATCACCCTGCAACCGAAACGCAAGCAGGCCGAGCACTTCACCGGCTCGTCCGGCATCCGCGTGATCGACGAGTCCGGAGCCGAAGGCGGCAGGCGCATCGGCGACATCTCCAACAACGACTGGATCTCCTTCAGCCCGGTCAACCTGTCGGGGATCGACTCGGTGTCCTTCCGCGTCTCGGCGCCGTCCGGCACCGGGGCGTCCATCGAGCTGCGCGCCGGCTCACCGACAGGGGCGCTCATCGCCTCCGGCCCCGTGCCCGCGACCGGGGGGTGGAACACCTACGTGTCGCTGTCCCCGGTGACGGTCACCGACCCCGGCGGCACCCGTGACCTCTACGTCGTGTTCAAGGCGCCGGCCGCGAACTCGTTCGACCTGGACTCCGTCACCTTCATCGGCAGCGGCGTCGGGCAGGGCGACGGTCAGCCTCCGGACAGCACGAGCGCGCTGCGGGGCGTGGCGTCGAACCGGTGCCTGGACGTCGAGGGCGCCTCCCAGGCCAACGGCGCCCAGGCGCTCATCTGGGACTGCAACGGCCAGCCCAACCAGCAGTGGACCACCACCAGCTCGGGTGAGCTGCGCGTGTACGGCAACAAGTGCCTGGACGTCAACGGAGCGGGCACGTCGGACGGCACCGCGGTGATCATCTGGGACTGCAACGGCCAGAACAACCAGAAGTGGACCCTGAACGCCGACGGCAGCATCACCGCCGTGGGCGCGAACAAGTGCCTCGACGTCAACGGCGCCGGCACCGCCAACGGCACCAGGGTGCAGATCTGGACCTGCCACGGCGGCGCCAACCAGAAGTGGACCCGCCTCTGATCCCCGAGCCACGCCCCGACGAGCCGCGACGCCGGCTCAGGCGGATCGGCTGACGGCAGCCGCCGCCGCGGTCCCCGCCGCGCGTGACAGCGCGGCGGGGACCGATTCACCCCCTCCGGAGGGATGCGAGATGTCTGATCTGTCGCGAAGGCAAGTGTTCAGATTCGGCGCGGCCGGCGCCGGAGCCGCCATGCTGCCGGGCTGGACCGCCGCCGCCCGGCCCGCCTCGGCGCCCCCTCCCGAGGTGAGCGCCGCCGGCGACCTGGCCCTGTGGTACGACGAGAGCGCCGGCACGGACTGGCTGCGAGCGCTCCCCATCGGCAACGGCCGCCTGGGCGCCATGGTGTTCGGCAACGTCGACACCGAGCGGCTGCAGCTCAACGAGGACACCGTCTGGGCCGGCGGGCCGTACGACCAGAGCAATCCCCGAGGGGCGGCGGCGCTGGGCCAGATCCGGCAACTGGTCTTCCAGAACCAGTGGAGCCAGGCCCAGACGATGATCGACCAGAACATGCTGGGCAACCCGGCCGGTCAGCTCGCGTACCAGACCGTCGGTGATCTGCGGCTCGGCTTCGGCAGCGCCGCCGGAGTCGCCGAGTACCACCGCCACCTGGACCTCACCACGGCCACCACCGCCGTGTCCTACCTGCAGAACGGCGTCCGGTACCGGCGCGAGATGCTCGCGAGCGCGCCCGACCAGGTGATCGCCGTCCGCCTGACCGCCGACAGGCCGGGCTCCATCACGTTCTCCGCGACCTTCGGCAGCCCGCAGCGGGCGACGCGCTCCAGCCCGGACGGCACCACGGTCGCGCTCGACGGCATCTCGGGCGACATGGAAGGAGTGTCCGGCTCGGTCCGGTTCCTGGCGCTGGCGCGGGCCGTCGCCGAAGGCGGCAGCGTCACCAGCTCCGGCGGCACCCTGCAGGTCACCTCCGCCGACAGCGTGACAGTGCTGATCTCCATCGGCACCAGCTACCGCGACTTCCGCGACACCGGCGGCGACTACCAGGGCATCGCCCGCCGCCACCTCGACGCGGCCACCAGCAGGACCTACGGCGACCTGCGCGGCCGGCACGTCGCCGACTACCAGCGGCTGTTCACGCGTACGACGCTCGACCTCGGCCGGACCCCGGCGGCGGATCAGCCGACCGACGTGCGGATCGCCCGGCACGCGAACACCGACGACCCGCAGTTCTCCGCGCTGCTGTTCCAGTACGGGCGATACCTGCTGATCTCCTCCTCCCGGCCGGGCACGCAGCCGGCCAACCTGCAGGGCATCTGGAACGACTCGCTCACCCCGGCCTGGGACTCGAAATACACGATCAACGCCAACCTGCCGATGAACTACTGGCCCGCCGACACGACGAACCTGTCCGAGTGCTACGAACCGGTCTTCGCGATGCTGGAGGACCTCGCGGTCAGCGGCGCCCGGACGGCCCGCGTCCAGTACGACGCCGGCGGCTGGGTGACCCATCACAACACCGACGCGTGGCGGGGGACGTCGGTCGTGGACGGCGCCTTCTGGGGCATGTGGCAGACCGGCGGAGCCTGGCTGGCCACCCTGGTCTGGGACCACTACCGCTTCACCGGCGACCTGGAGTTCCTCCAGCGGTACTACCCGGTGATGAAAGGCGCCGCCCAGTTCTTCCTCGAGACCCTCGTACCGGAACCGAACCTCGGATACCTGGTCACCAACCCGTCGAACTCCCCGGAACTGGCCCACCACGCGGGCGTCAGCGTCTGCGCCGGCCCCACCATGGACAACCAGATCCTGCGCGACCTGTTCGACGGCTGCGCCCGCGCCTCCCAGGAACTCGGCACCGACGCCGGGTTCAGGTCGCAGGTCCTGGCCGCCCGCGACCGGCTCCCGCCGACGAAGATCGGCTCGCGCGGCAACATCCAGGAGTGGCTGTACGACTGGGTCGAGACCGAGCCCGCCCACCGGCACATCTCCCACCTGTACGGCCTGCACCCCAGCAACCAGATCAGCAAGCGCGGCACCCCGGCGCTGCACAACGCCGCGCGGCGCACCCTCGAACTACGCGGAGACGACGGAACCGGCTGGTCCCTGGCCTGGAAGATCAACTACTGGGCCCGGATGGAGGAGGGCAGCCGTGCGCACGCGCTCCTCCGCCTCCTGGTGACCACGGCCCGGCTGGCGCCCAACATGTTCGACCTGCACCCGCCGTTCCAGATCGACGGCAACTTCGGCGCGACGTCCGGCATCGCCGAGATGCTGCTGCAGAGCCAGAACGGCGAACTGCACGTGCTGCCGGCACTGCCGCCGGCCTGGCCGGCCGGCACGGTACGCGGTCTCCGGGGACGAGGCGGCCACACCGTGGACGTGACCTGGAGCTCCGGCGGGGCCACCGAGATCCTCCTGAGGTACGACCGCGACGGGACGGTCGACGTCCGCGCCCGGATGTTCGCCGGCACCTACGAGGTGGCCGACACCACGACCGGCGCCGCCGTCCCCGTCGCCGAACCCGAGGACGACGTCATCCGGCTGACCGGCCAGGCCGGTCGCACGTACCGCATGACCGGGTCCGGCCCCGCGCCCGCCCGCTACGTGCGGATCGCCAACGCGACCACCGGCCTGGTCCTGGACAGCGGCGGGAACGTCGCCTCCGGATCGAACCTCAAACAATGGAACTGGGACGGCAGCACCAACCTGCAGTGGCAGCTCATCGAACTGGGCGACGGCTGGTACCGCATCGTCAACCGCACCAACGCCATGGTCGCCGACAGCTGGGGCAACACCGCCAACGGCGCCACCGCCCGGCAGGCACCCTGGAACGGCGGCGCCAACCAGCAGTGGCGGCTCGACAGCACGGGCAACGGCCGCCACCGGATCGTCAACAGGGGCACCGGCACCGCCCTGGACGGCATGGGCGACAGCACCGTCGGCTCGGCCGTCGGCCTGTGGACGCCGAACAACAGCACCAACAACCAGTGGGTGATCACGTGACGCCTGTACCGAGTCTTGGTCCAGCAGCGCCGTCGCCGGGATGAAGCGTTCGGGTGCGTGCCTGAAGGGCCTGGGCGAGGCAATGGCGAAGTGATACGACAGAACAGTGAGCGCTGCGGGATCGTTGAGTGGCGAAGTGCCGGAGATGGTGTCATCGCCGGCATCGCCTTCCGACTCGGTGTCCTTCTGGCAGGCCCGATCGGGGTGGCTGCCGGGGAAGGCCGAAGTGGTGGTCATCGGGGGAGGGCTGCTGGGCGTCAGCGCCGCGTACTGGCTGGCCGAGGCCGGGCTGGAGCCGCTGCTGCTGGAAGCGGGCGTCCCCGGTACCGGTGCGAGCGGGCGTAACGCCGGATTCGTGGGGCCGGGTCTGGCCCTGTCCTATCAGCAGGCCGTCGCGACGCTCGGACGTGCCCAGGCCCGCGAGGTGTACCGCTCCACCCTCGGCAACGTCGACTTGGTACGCCAACTGGTGGCCAAGGAAGACATCGACTGCGAACTGTCCACCGACGGCCAGCTCAGCCTCGCCCTCGAACAGGGGCAATGGGACGCCAAACGCAAACAGGCCGAACTGCTCGCGGCCGACGGGTTCCCGACCGACGTCGTGGAGCGGGAGGAACTGGCCCGGTTCATCGGTACGCCGGTCGCCGCGCATGTCGCTGGTGGGCTGTACCGCCCGAACGCCATGTCGATCAACCCGATGCGCCTGGTCAGCGCTCTGACGCACGCCGCCCGGCGGCGAGGCGCCCAGATCATGACCGGTGTCCAGGTACGGTCGATCGCCCACATCAACGGCCGGATCCACCTCGAGACCAGCACCGGGCCGTTGAACTGCGCGGCGGCCGTCGTAGCGGTGAACGCCTGGACGCCCGCGCTGGTGCCGCAGACGGCTGGGCTGGTCACCCCGGCACGGGCCCAGATGCTCGCGTACGCGCCCGCCGCACCGGTTTTCCACGCGCCGACCGGCGCCTCGGTGAGCCCGACCGGCGAATACTGGCGGCAGCTGGCCGACGGCCGGATCATCGTCGGCGGCCGCCGCGACCTGGACGTCGGCTTCGCCACCACCGCACAGACCCCGACGGACGAGGTGCAGGCGGCCGTCGAGCAGGTCCTGCCCGGCCTGTTCCCCGAACTCGACCTGCCCCCTGTCACCACCCGCTGGGCCGGGGCGATGGCCCGCACCCCCGATCAGCTGCCCATCGCCGGCCCGGTCCCCGATGTGCCCCGTGCTTGGTTCGCGCTGGGCTGCAACGGGCACGGAGTCGCCTTCGCCGCCTTCCTCGGGCACGCACTGGCCCAGGCGGTCATCGACGGTCACATGCCCGACGCGCTGCGCCCCTTCTCACTCGACCGCCCCACCCTCAACGGCCCGTCAGGCTAACGCGCGGAGTCGTGAACCAGTCTCGGAGGGTGTCCTGCGCGTCGTGGGCCCGGAGGAATGCAGTATCGAGATCGCAGAGAGTTCCGGATCGGGGTCCAGCCGAAGTCGCTCAGCGATTTCGCCGACGTTCTCCGTGTCGATCCAGGCCGCGTCGAATTTACCGTAAAGCCGGTCGGCGGTTTCCTCGATGCCAAGACCTCGCACCCACATCGCCGTGAACGATTTGCCCAGGCCGTAGTTGTGTGCCAAGTGCGACAGCCGCTCCGAATGTCTCATCGCTGGGCGGGCCGGCCCCGTGACCCTGGCTGCCGACAGCAAACGGTATCTCGCGGAGAGGACGCGTCAGGCCGGCGCAGGGCTGGCCGGTGCCGCCGGGTGCCCCGGGTCGTCGCGGTGGAAGATCGCCAGGAGGGCGAACCAGATCAGGATCATGATTCCGGCCGGGCGCAGGTACTCCTCGGCGAGATGGGTGCCGACGAAGGAGTAGCCGCCGAGCCAGACGCCGGTGATGACGCCGACTACACGCACCGGCCAGAAACGGCTGACCAGGGAACTGGCCACGATCCAGACACCGGCGAGGACATGCCCGCCCAGCCGGACAGCCCAGGCCGTGTCGTACTCGATCGCGTTGATCATGAGGATGCCGGCGAGCACGTCGAGCGCCACCCAGCCGTAGCCTGCGGCTTTGGCCCAGGGCGCCGCCTCCAGGCGCGATACCAGGAAGAGGATCGAGAGGTGGAAGAAGACGCCCAGGTATTCTCCCCACGCCACGTCCGGGTCCGTGAAGAAGGCGATCACGGCAGGGAGGAACAGTACGAGGGGTAGCAGCGCCACCAGGCGCAGGCTGGCGTAGTGCCGCCGAGAATCGAGCATGGGGGAGTCCTTGTACGTCGAGCTTTGTGGTCAGGTCGAACACTAAGAAGAAGGTGTTGATATGTCAACAGTTGGCGGCGGTGAGGCCACCGAGCTGTGGTTGCGGTGGAAGCGCGCCTACGAGACGGTCCGCGCCAACGTCGTCGCCGAAACGACTGCGGCCTCCGGCGTCTCCGAGGCGGAACTGAGTGTCCTGGTCGCCCTGCACGAGTCCGGTGGAAGCCTGCGGCAGAATGCTCTCGCCGCCGCCCTCGGATGGGACCGGACACGGCTGTCGCACCTGCTGACACGGATGGTCAACCGCGGCTACGTGGCCCGCGCCAAACTCCCGAACGGGGTGGAGGTCACGCTGCGCCCGGAAGGCAGACACGTGATCGACGCGACGTTGCCGACCCTGGAAACGGCCACCCGGCGTCACATGCTGGACCGGCTCGGCCCGGACGACGCCAAGACGCTCAGGGCCCTCGTCGACCGTCTCCTGTCTGGCTAAGGGGGCACCTGAGGCCAAGAGGGGCGAGTCATCTTCACATCCCGCGGGGATGTGCGGGCCAGCCTTGAATCTGTGAGGCCACGACTCCTGCGACGTGGAAGCCCTGGTGGGACGAGCTTTCCCGACCGGGGCCGGGGTGAATGCGCCGCTGCCCCGGATGGTGAGTGGTTCCCCCGCTGCGGGGACCTGAAAAAGGCTGTCCGATATCCAACCAATGAAATCGTCGTCTTTATCGGGATAAATGTGTGTATGTGCGATGGCCTGGAATTCCTGACCGGAGGTGTCCTATGGATTCCAGGACCAGCGTCAAGGCCTTACTCGTCGCCGCGCTCATCGCCGTCGCCGGTTTCGCGTTCGCCGGCCCGGCGCAGGCCGACGGCGAGGTTCCCCGTGGCGGCGCGGTGAGCACCAACGGATTCACCTGGTCGAACTGACCCCGACGCCCAGTCCACGGCGCGTTCGCTTCGGTATTTGTCCTCGGGGGAAGCGTCGCCGTACGGCTGAGCTCCGGGTTCTGACTACTTTGGACCGGGCGCGGTCTCGTCGGGGGAAGGGGCATGTCGGGACAGGGGAGAAGAGGAAGGGCCAGCCTCAGGCCGGGAAGAGCGGCAGTCCGTGGTCGCGGGTGGTGAAGTTCGTGCGGACCGAGTACACCGACTTCGGGGCGGCTGCTCAGTGGCTGGGGCTGGCGCGATAGCCGGGCATGGATGATTCGCACAGGTTGATGGACAGCCCATCGGCTTGAGGCCGGTGGGGGTTTCCGGGCGGCGCGGGTGGTGGCCGCCCGGTTGCCGTGGTCCACGGCGGTGGGTCAGTTCTTGTGCAGGGCGGTGCGCAGGGTGTGGACGGCCTGGTCGATGGCGGCCTGGGCGCCGTTGGTCTCGCGCAGGGCGTTGAGCATGACGAAGTCGTGGATGACGCCGAGGTAGCGGGTGGCGACGACGGGGACTCCGGCGGCGCGGAGCTTGGCGGCGTAGGCCTCGCCCTCATCGCGCAGCACGTCGGCCTCGGCGGTGATGACGAGGGCCGGCGGCAGGCCGGTGAGCTGGTCGAGGGTGGCCCGCAGCGGGGACGCGGTGATCTCGGCGCGTTGCTTCTCGTCGGTGGTGTACTGGTCCCAGAACCACTGCATGCCGTCGCGCCGCAGGAAGTAGCCTTCGGCGAACCGGTGGTAGGAGCCGGTGTCGAAGCTCGCGTCGGTGACCGGGTAGAAGAGCACCTGCTGGACCAGCGGGACGTCGCCGCGTTCCTTGGCCATGAGGGTCAGGGCGGCGGCCATGTTGCCGCCGACGGAGTCACCGGCCACGGCGATGCGGGAGGCGTCCAGGTCTAAGTCGGCGCCCTTGGTGACCACCCAGCGGGCCACCGCGTAGTTCTGCTCGATGGCGACGGGGTAGCGGTGCTCGGGCGAGCGGTCGTACTCGGGGAAGACCACGGCGGCGCCGGCGCCGACGGCGAGTTCGCGGACCAGGCGGTCGTGGGTGTGGGCGTTGCCGAAGACCCATCCCGCCCCGTGGATGTAGATGACGACCGGGAGGGGGCCGGTGGCGCCCTTCGGTCTGACGATGCGGGCCTGGACTGATCCGGTCGGGCCGCCCTCGACGGTGATCCACTCCTCGTCGACTTCGGGCTTGGTGATCTCGCCGGACTGGGCCTCGTCGACCGCGGCGCGGGCCTCGTCGATGGGCAGCTGGAACAGGAACGGCGGGGTGGCGGTGGCCGTGGCGAACGCGGCGGCGGCGGGTTCGAGGACGGGGCTGGTGCCGGACATGTCGGTGCTCCTTACGGGTTGTGGTGGGGCGCCGCTCCGTTGGGGGGTGCGGCGTTCCGTGCTCAGCCAAGACAGTAGGGCACGATTGCCTTGTGCGCAAGCTAGTTTTGTACGATTAACTTTCGAGCTTTGGAAGAGGTAGGATGGCTCGACAGACCGGTGAGGCGAAGGTTTCAGCAGAGAGCAGGGCCCATGTCAGTCACCCGCACCGCCGAAGTCGAGGCTCAGGAGGAGGAGTTCCTGGGCCTGAACGAGCTCATGTGCTTCGACCTGTACTCCGCGCAGCGGGCGGTGATGTGCGCCTACCGGCCGCTGCTCGACAAGCTCGGCCTGACCTACCCGCAGTATCTGGTGCTGGTCGCGCTCTGCGAGGACGGCCCGTCCTTGGTCAAGAGCCTGTGCGCCAGACTCCATCTCGACTACGGGACGCTGACCCCGCTGCTGAAGCGCCTGGAGGCGAACGGGCTGGTCGTACGGCGGCGCCGCGCCGACGACGAGCGGCTGGTCGAGGTATCGCTCACCGAGGAGGGCCTGGCCCTGCGCCGGCAGGCCGACGACATCGTCCCCCGCCTGGAAGCCGCGATGGGGCTGACCGAGGAGGAACTGGCGCAGACCAGGACACTGCTGCGGCGACTCACCGGCAACCTCATCGCCCGGGCGGACGAGAGCGGCTGACGGCCAGGAAGGTCGGCTGACCCCGGCGCGTTCGCTTCGGTATTCGCTTACTGTCCTAGGCAGAACCGGAGCGAGGAGGAAGACGTCGGGGATGAGCACGCGGACGCACGAGCAACTGGGCCCGTACCGGCTGATCGAGAAGATCGGCGAGGGCGGCATGGGGGTCGTCCACCTCGGGCTCGACGGCGCCGGCCGTGAGGTCGCGGTCAAGGTGCTGCACCCGCACGTGGCGGCCGACCTCAAGGCGCGCGACCGGCTGGCCCGCGAGGTGGAGAGCATGCGCCGGGTGCGCAGCCGGTACGTGGCCGAGATGCTCGACGCGGAGCTCACCGGTTCCAGGCCGTACATCGTCACCCGGTTCGCCCCGGGCCGGACGCTGGAGGCGACCGTGCGGGAGCGGGGCCCGCTCAAGCCCCGTGAGGTCGTGGCGGTCGCCCGCAAGCTGTGCCAGGCGCTGGTCGACATCCACGACGCGGGCGTGATCCACCGCGATCTCAAGCCGTCCAACGTCATGCTGGTGGGGGATGAGCCGCTGGTCATCGACTTCGGCATCGCCCACCTGGTGAACGCGACCCGGCTGACGCAGTCCGGGATGTTCGTGGGCACGCCCGGCTACCTGGCGCCGGAGGTCATCCGGGATTCGCGGATCACCCAAGCGGCCGACGTCCACTCCCTGGCCTCGACGGTGTTCTTCGCCGCGACGGGCCTGTCGCCGTTCGGGGCGGGCACGTTCGAGGCGGTCTGTTTCAACACGCTGGAGGGGCGGGCGCGGATCGACGAGGCGCCGGTGTGGCTGCGCGACTGGCTGAGCCGTGCGCTGCGGGTCGATCCGGCGGCGCGGCCCACCGCGCGGGAGCTGCTGCGGCTGGCCGACGCGCTCGATCCGGCCGCCGGGCGCACGCGCGTCATGCGCGCCCCGCTGCCGCCGGTCCCGGTCGCGCCGACCGTCCGGGCCGAGCTGCCGGAGCCTCCCGGGCCTCCGGCGGCGCCGAGGGAGCCTTTCGACCTGCGGCGGTTCGTGGCCGGCAGCGACTTCTGCGGCGTGCTGATCCTGGTGACGCTGATGGCGCTGACCGTCGTCAAGCCGGTGGCGGTCGGCCTGACGGTGGCGGCGCTGTCGCTGGCGTTGCGCGCCGGGGCGTACTTCCTGGGGGAGAACCGGCGGACGTTGTCCAGGGTCGTGCTCGTCACGCTCGGGCACGTGGTGCTGGCGCTGGCGCTCGGCGTCACCGCCGCGGCCCTGCTGCACTCGACCGGCCGGCTGGGCACCAGGCATGTGGAGCCGCTGGCGGCGAGCGTGTTCACGCTGGGGCTGTTCGTGCTGCCGGGCGCGGGGACGGTACGGCAGGCGGCCTCGCGGACGCTGGCGCGGCTGCTGCCCGGCCATCGGGCGCTCACCATGTCGGTGGCCGTGCTGGGGCCGATCGCGCTGATCGCCATGATCACGGCCCTGACCGAGCTGCTGTAGGGGCCCTACAGGGGGAAGCGGCCGCGGCGCCAGTGCCAGTGGCCGCCCGCCTTCAGGTGGTCGATGATCGCGCGCTGGAGCACGGTGCCGCGCGGCAGCCGGTCGAGCGGCGTGGTCAGGCTGCGGAACACGAACCGCAGCGCCTCCACGTCGGGGTCCAGCCCTTCCGGCTGCTCGTAGGGCTCCAGCTCGAACCTCTGCTGGAACCGTACGATGTTGGAGTCTTCAGGCAGATACTCCCGCAGCTGCGGGTCGAGCAGCCACGAGCCGCAGGCGAACGCCGTGTAGCGCTCGGCGGGAAAGCAGCGCGGGAAGAACGCGCGGGCCTGGTCGAGCGAGGCGTCGACCGCCTCCGGGGTCAGCGGACCCGACTCGGGGATGTGCAGGTCGATGACGCCGTCGCCGCGGTGGTGCTGTAACCGGCCCAGCTCGTACAGGCCGCCGCGCACGTGCAGGGTCAGCCAGCTCTGCATGACCGGCCAGCCCTCGCCGCGCATGCGCCGGTCGACCGCGAGGTTGCGGCCCAGGTCCGCGAGCGTGGCCCACGACACGGCGTCGGGGACGCCGTGGTCGCGGTGGTACGTCCGGACGGGGCCGATCAAGGCCAGGTACGCGTACACGTACAGATGACGCCAGGCCAGGCCGCGATCGCGCGGCAGCTCCGGGCCGGGCGGCAGCCACACGGAACCCCCGAGGTCGGCGCGGACCAGCGCGATCGAGCGGTCGAGCAGCCAGAGCAGCTCCGGAGTCCACAGCGGAGAGCCGGGGTCGGGCCAGCCCGCCATGATCTCGGCGGCGTCGTCCGGCGGCACCGCGAGCCGGTCGAGGAGTGCGGGCGCCTCGGACTTGGCGGGCAGCGGGGCGGACGGCCGGTCACCGGCGAGCCGGTGCACGCGTGCGACGTCTTCGGCGGGTACGCCGAGCCGGGCGGCGAGGTCCTCAAGATCCACGCGGACATCCTATGTCGGTGGGGATGACCCATATTTGACAGTCCCTCGCGGTCAGCCCGGGCGAGGCCGGGCGATGATAATCGGCGAGTTCGGCTGGATATGAGCGCGGAGGCCAGGAATGCGGATCGGTGTCGTCTTTCCCCAGACCGAGATCGGGGCGGACGCGGGCGCGGTGCGCGCCTACGGGCAGGCGGCCGAGGCGCTCGGCTACCGGCACGTGATGGCCTACGACCACGTCGTCGGCGCCGACCCGGAGGTGCACCGGGGCTGGCGCGGCCCGTACGACGTGAGCAGCACGTTCCACGAGCCGATGGTCCTGTTCGGCTACCTCGCCGCGCTGACCTCGCTCGAACTCGTCACCGCCATCATCATCCTGCCCCAGCGCCAGACGGCCCTGGTGGCCAAGCAGGCCGCCGAGGTCGACCTGCTCAGTGAGGGCCGGCTGCGGCTGGGCGTGGGGCTCGGGTGGAACCAGGTCGAGTACGAAGCGCTCGGCCAGGACTTCGGCACCCGGGGCAGCCGGATGGAGGAGCAGGTCGGGCTCTTGCGCAGGCTCTGGACCGAGCCGTCGATCACCTTCGAGGGCGCCTTCGACAGGGTGACCGGAGCCGGGCTGGCCCCGCTGCCGGTGCAGCGGCCGATCCCGGTCTGGTTCGGCGCCCAGTCGCCCCGGGCCTACCGCCGCGCCGGGCGGCTGGGCGACGGCTGGTTCCCGCAGGTGTCCCCGGGCCCGGAGCTGGAGGAGGCCAAGGCGATCGTCGAGGGCGCCGCCGTCGAGGCGGGCCGCGATCCCGGTTCGCTCGGCATGGAAGGGCGGGTCGGCTGGACGGGCAGCCAGGAGGCTCTGGCCGAGCTGGCCGGCCGGTGGCGCGAGGCCGGGGCCACCCACCTCGCGGTCAACACCATGGGGGCCGGGCTCGGCTCGGTCGACGGGCACCTGGCCGCGCTGGAGTCCGCCGCGGAGGCGCTCGGGCTGCGTAACGACTAGGTGATGTACCTGATCCGCGCGGAGCCGGCGACGTCGCCGTCGATGACGGTCACCGGACGGCGCCGCCCTGGATGAGGAGGTTCTCGTACCAGGCGGCGTGCGGGTGGTCGGTGGCCGGGAAACCGGCCAGCGGGCGGGTCGCCTGAGAGGCGGCGTTGAAGTTCCAGCCCCGGACGATCCGCCCCGCCTGCCGTGCCGCGGTGATGAACGACGACTGCGTGGCCGGGGCGGCGTAGAACAGCGCGTCCTGCTGGAGCTCCGCGCTGTCGCCCCGCTGGAACTCGGTGAAGGCGACCTGCTGGTAGCGGATGCGGTCGCCGGAGCGCGTGGCGGTGTCCACCCGGAGGGTCTGGGCCGGGGCCGGGCCGTCGGCGCCGGCCCAGACATGCACCCGGGAGGCGCCGCTGACCGCGGTGGACCTGTCGTAGCGGGAGTCGGCGGTCTTGGCGTTGCCCGTCCAGGCGACCGTGCGGGCGGCGCGGTCGAGCGTGCCGGTCCAGGTCCAGTTCTGGCTGTTGCTCTGGCTGCGGTGGATCTCCCGCAGCCGGGTGCCCGAAGCGTCGGTGAACCGGATCGTGGGCAGCACGCCGCTGTCGTACCTGCGGCTCGGCGACCAGGTGATCTCCCCGTCGCCGGCGAGCTTCCCGGTGCGGTACCACAGCGTGGTCGCGCTCTGCGACTGGTGGACCTCGACCACGTCGCCGTGGTCGTTGAGCGCCACCGCCGGGGTCACACCCGAGTCGTAGCGGCCGTGACGCAGCCAGGTCACCGTGCCGTCCGGCTCGTACCTGCCGCTCCAGTACCAGAGGTGGCCCGAGCCCGAGCCGTGCACCTCGACGACCTGGCCCCGGCCGTTCATCGCGACGGCGGGGCTGCTGCCGGCGTCGCGCTTGTAGAGCGTACGGGTCCTGGCGTCGCCGGACAGCACCGCGAGGACGCGGCCGCGCAGCTCGCCCACGGTCGGCGGGGTGGCCGGGTAGTCCGAGGCGCGCAGCAGCTTGTCGCCGAACACGCCGGTGAGCGTGTCGTTGAGCGCGGCCAGGTTGCCGGCGGCGTACGAGGTGTTGTCGGTCAGGTCGTCCTTGACGTCGAGCGCGACGGTGATGGGCGCCGCGGCGGGATGCTCCGCGGCCCAGGTGTCGATCACGGTGAGCCAGTCGCGCAGCAGGTTCGAGGCGGGGTTCCCGGCGTGGTCCACGAGGTCGCCGGGGGAGTCGTGGCCGATCGAGTAGTCGCGGTTGGCCGCGTACCCGTTGTCGTGGATGTCGAGCTCGATGAACCGGACGCCCTGGTCGAGCTGGCGGACGATCGAACCCCTGGTGCCGTCCAGGTCGCCGGAGTAGCTGTTGTGCGTGGCCCGGAAGACCGCCGAGGGTAACGGCGGGTCCGCCACCGCGCCGGCGGGACCGGCGGGCAGCAGGAGCACGGCGGCGAAGAACGCGGCGAGCACGGACAGGACGACTCGGGGCTGGCGCATCGGCTGATCCTCAGGGGTCGGGGGACCTCCAGAAAACACGATCATGGTCCCCCGGCCAACCCCTGCACCAGTCCTGGGGTGTTTGCCGAACATATCGATTTTTAGTACGAAAGACTTTCGTCTGTCGTTTATGAATAGGTAGTTGAGAGCCTTTGATTGCGGCTGCCCGGCGGAGGTCCTAACTTGTAGGTCTTGAAAGCTCGGGTGACGAACGGAATGGTATGAAGGCGAACGAAACCACCCTCCGCAAGCTCATTCAGGGCGACCAGCAATTAATGGTCCCTCTTTACCAGCGTCAATACACCTGGGAACGTCCGCAGCTCACCCAGCTGTGGGCCGACATCACCGCCCAGGTCGACGTGCTGGCCTCGCAGCGGGAAGACGCGCCCAGCCACTTTCTGGGATCCGTGGTCCTCGCCCCGGGGCCGGAACTCGCGCCGAGCCGGTCCCAGTGGATCGTCGTGGACGGACAGCAGCGTCTCACCACCCTGATGCTCGCCCTCTGCGCGATCAGGGACCACCTGGTGGCCGAGGATCCCAGGGCTCGGGAACGAATCAACGAGCTGCATTTGATCAACAAATTCCAGCAGGGGGAACTGCGTTACCGGCTTCTGCCCACCCAGGCGGACCGGGCCGCTTTCAAGGCGTGCGTGGACGGCACGCTGGAGGGTAAGTCGGACAGCCTGATCGGCAACGCCTACCAGTTCTTCCGCGGAGTGCTGAAGGACTTCGACGATCCCGCCGACCCCCACGACATCGACCGTGTGGAGTCGGTGCTGCTGGACCGGCTCAACCTCGTACAGATCCTCGTAGAAAAGGACGACAACGCGTTCCGCATCTTCGAGTCGATCAACAATACGGGCATGCGGCTCAGCCAGGTGGATCTGATCCGCAACTACCTTTTCATGTGCCTGCCCACCCGGGGCCGGCACGTCTACGACGAGTACTGGAAGCCGATCCAGGACCTGCTGGACGCCAAGGCCATGGAACAGCTGATGTACCTAGTGCTGGTCCTGAAGGAAGGCGGCGAGGCCCAGTACAACGCCGTCTACCGCGGCCACCAGCAGCTGCTCCTGGCGCTGTCCGGGGACGAGCACCGCATCGAGGAGTACGCCCGCGACCTGTACCGGCGTGCCCGGCATCTCAAGCAGATCCTCTCTCCCGCCGACGACCTGCCGTTCGCCGGGCGGCTGCGTTTCCTCAGAGAGTGGCAGGCGTCGACCGCTTATCCCGTGGTGATGCGGCTGCTGGAACTGCGGGAGGACGACTGCGTCGGCGACGAGGAGGTGGAGGAGGCGCTGGCGTACGTCGAGAGTTTCCTCGTCCGCCGCCTGATCGCCGGGGTCACCACGAGCAACCTCAACCGCATCTTCCAGCGGCTCGCCACCCAGCTGGTGGCGGAAGAGGAGGTGCCGCGGGCGATCCGGGCCGCGCTGTCGCCCGCCAGGCTGTACTGGCCCTCCGACGAGCAGCTGCGGGAGGAGATCCGCAGCCGCGCCTTCTACTGGCAGGGGCGGACGGTCCAGCAGAAGCTGGTCCTGCGGCGCATCGAGGAGTCGCTGGGCAGCAAGGAGCGGGTGGACCTCGCCGACAAGCGCATCACCATCGAGCACGTCCTGCCGCAGTCCATGACCGCCGACTGGCTGAGCGAACTCTCCGAGGAGGGCGACGACGCCGACCTGCTGCATCGCCAGCTCGTGCACACCCTGGGCAACCTCACGCTCAGCGGCTACAACTCCGAGCTGAGCAACAACTCCTTCGCCGCCAAGCGCGAACGGCTGAGCCAGAGCGGGCTGGTGATGAACCAGGAGATCGCCGCCTGTTACCGCTGGGGGAAGACCGAGATCCTGGCCCGATCCGACCGCCTCGCGGACCGGGCGATCGCCCTCTGGCCCGGTCCCGAGGAGTCAGGCAGGGGCAGCGCCGCCTCCCGCGACTGGACACAACTGCACAGCGCCCTGGCCGCTCTGCCTGCCGCCACCTGGACCTCGTACTCGGACCTCGCCGAGCTGATCGGCTCCCATCCGGTGCCCGTCGGGGTGCATCTGGCGAGCGTCCCGGTGCTCAACGCGCACCGGGTCCTCACCAGGTCGGGGCAGGTGTCCGACGGTTTCCGCTGGGTCGGCCCCGACGACGGTCGAAACGTACACGAGGTCCTGAAAGCGGAGGGGCTCGTCTTCGACGAGGCCGGACGCGCCTCCCCGGACCAGCACATCAGCGTCCGTGAGATGGCCGAGCTGCTCGGCCTGCCCATCACCGCGGACCTGGCCGCGACAGAGGCCTGCGGCGATGAGCCCCCTTCGCCGCAGGCGTCGACGGCGCTGCAAGAGCGTTTCCTGCATCAGCTCAACGAGCAGAGCGGGCCGCAGGCTGCCGGGGCGGTTCAGCGGCTGCTGGAGCACTGGCGCTCGCGGGGCGGCGAGCTCCAGTACGGGACCTCCGCCGCCGCCTCCTGCGCGCCGATCGTCAAGGCCGGCGGACAGTCCCTGTACGCCGTCCGCTTCTACGCCAAGACCACCGAGATCCCCTTCGGGCTGCTGCGTAACCGCGAGCCGTTCGACGATCCCGCACTGCGGGAGGAGCTCCGCCGGCGCCTCAACGACGCGCCCGGCATCGACATTCCCGTCGCCAAGCTGGAGCTGTACCCCTCCATCAAGAACAGTCAGCTGGCGAGCGTCGCCGTGTTCGACGTGGTCGTCGCGGTGCTCGACTGGTTCATGGCCAAGGTGGGCGTCAGGTGATGTCCAGGACGGCCTTGCCGTGGAGCCGCCGGTTCAGGAGGGCGTCCATCGCTTTGGGGGCCTTGTCCCAGGGGCCGCGCCAGGAGATCTCTGCGGTGAGGACGCCGGCGGCGACCTTGGCGGCGAGCCAGGTGAGGTCGGGGCCGGCAGGTAGCAGGAGACGATCGAGCGGTCGTGACCGCGGTCGCCGGACAGCAGCGCGTACGGGAAAGCCGGCGTCCTCGGGGACGGTGCCCAACAGATCGAGACCTGGGCGTCCGGGACCCGTATCCTGCGCGACCACCTCGTCCCTCGCGGCGGCACGGTCACCGAGGTCGCGCTCACGGACGGGCGTGTTCCCCGCGGTGGCGCAGTCACCGAAGGCGCCCCCACGGACTCGCGCGTTCCCGGCGGTGGCAGACGCCCTCACGGACCTTTGCGACGAGATCGCCGAGAGCCGCGCGACGGCCCTGCTTCTCCTGACCGGTTACCCGGAGCCGGCGGTGCCGATCGTCCAGGCCGTCCGCCGCGACCGGCGCCTCCCGGATGTGATGATCGGTGCTCCGGCCGGACAGCCGGAGTTCGCGGGATGGGTGGCGTCCCTGGGCGGCGATGGCGCCGGGATTCCGTTCCTGCGCTACCTGTCCGAGCGCCTCGGCCCGCGCGGCGTCCGTGTCGAGACGGCTCTGCGTGAACGGCTGGGCGAGGAGCCCTCGTTCGTCGCCTTCGAGGGGTATGACACGGCCGTGCTGCGTTCCCATGGCCCCCACATCGCGGCGTCGTGGCCGGAGGTCGAGGGCACGCGCGGGCAGATCCGGTTCTCCCGTACGGAAGGCGTCTGGCAGTGGGCCGGAGCGCCGATCCACATAGCCGACCGGGACCCCCGCCAGGCCCCAGCGCTTCCGGGTCCTGCACACACACGACGGCCCGGAACAGAGCTCCAGGCCGTCGTGATCAGGCGGCTACAGGTCGCCGGCGGTGAACGCCTTCATCTCCCTGCCGTGGACGGCCAGGGCGTAGATGACGAGGACGTCGACCGCGATGACGATCGCCGACCAGATCGGGTAGGCGGGCAGGTAGGCGAAGTTGACCAGCGCCTGCAGCGCCGCCAGGCAGATGCCGACCACCCGGCCCCAGGTCTTGCCGGCCATGACGGCGGCGCCGGCGAGGAAGACGACGACGCCCAGCACCAGGTGGACCCAGCCCCAGGCGGTGTAGTTGACGGGAACCGCCAGGCCGCTGGCGGTGACGAGGAAGAAGTCCGTGTTGAAGATCGCAACCAGGCCCATGAACGCCTGGAAGCAGCCGAGGATCATCATGCCGATGCCGGCGAACAGTACCCAGCCGAGCCAGCCGGTCGGCCGGGGCTGTTCCGCAGTCGGCTGTACGGGTGCCGCCGGCGCTTCCTGACGGGCTTGAGTGGGGATCTGGTTCCGCGACGCCTGTTGTGGGCGTGCGTGCGGTGGATTGGTCATGACCGGCTCCCTCCGCCGGGCGGGGCTTGCGGGCGCGGTTCACGCCCGTGCGCCGCCATCCGGGATTCAGCGGTTCGGGCAGTGTGATGTACCTATAAATCACCCTATTCCGGTACGAGTCGCGCATCTTCCTTGTGTTTCCGTGCAATCACTAAAGAAGGCCTTACCCGGGTCCGGATGGTGATGACGCCCGCTACGGCCAGCGCGACCAGCGCCCCCACGTCCGCCAGCGCTACCGGGGTCAGATTCGGGTGGACGCCGCTGCCGGTGAACACCAGCAGAATGAACGACACCTTGCCGATCGCGGCCCCCGCCAGCACCGGCATCCGCAGATTCGGCACGACGGCGGCGGCCAGCAGCGCCGCGCCGAGCAGCGCGAGCATCACCGCCCGGTGCCGTAGCAGCAGCGTGCTGGTGGCGTCGGCGGCCACCACGCCATAGGTGTCCAGTCTCGACGGCAGCAGCGCGACGAGGCCCGGGGCGAGGTTGAGCAGCCCCACGGCGCCGAACAGCGCCGTGCCGATCTTGCGGGTGAACGAGCGCACCGTATCCTCCAAGAACGTTCCGACCCCGTAAAGCCTGCTGGAGGCCCCGATGCCGGCGCTTTCACGAACCCGTCGCGGCACGGCGGCGGTGTGGCTCTGGCCGGGCCGCGCCCTGTACGCGGGGCCGTCCCTGCGGCTGGGCCCGCACTCCGGCGCGGTGGCGTGCGTGGCCGTCGGCGTGGACGCGCCTTTCTCCGTACGGTGCGCGTCCGGCGCCGAGCTGCGGGCGCGGACGGCGCTCATCCCGCCCCGGGTCCGGCACCACCTGGTCGCGGGCGGCGACCGCATGGTCTTCCTCTACCTCGACCCGGGCTCGCCCGCGGACCGGGCATGCCGGGCCAGGTTCACCACAAGCGACGGCGGCGCGGGCTCGGCCGAGGGCCGGGCGTGCCGGGCCGGGTTCGCCCCGGGCTCGGGTGCGGATCGGGCCGGGTTCACCCCAGGCGACGGCGTCATGACCGGGCACGAGGCCGAAGAAAGCCTGCTGGCCGGAGCGGCCGCCATCTCCGTGGACAGCCCGGACGAGCAGATCGCCGCCTGGACGGCCGAGGCCACCGGACATGAGGCGCCGTCGCTCACCGACCCCCGGATCGACGCCGCGATGCGCCGCCTGCTGGGCTCCGCCGAGCCGCTGCCCGCCGCGCTGCTGGCCGCCGAACTCGGGCTGTCGGAGTCGCGTTTCCTGCGGCTGTTCCGGGATCGTACGGGAACGTCCTACCGGAGGTTCCGCCTGTGGGCGCAGATGCACCGGGCGGCCCGCGCGCTGGCCGCGGGGGAGAACCTCACGCGGGCCGCGGCCGACGGCGCCTTCGCCAGCCCGTCGCACTTCAGCACCGCGTTCCACGCGATGTTCGGCCTGCCCCCGAGCGCCCTGTTCGCCGGCCGCCCGGCGATCCGGTGCCTGGACGCTCATCAGGCGACGGCCAGCAGCGCCCCGCCCCCGGCGGCCTCCACCCAGAAGTAGAGCCAGGAGGGATAGAACGCCGAGGGCCGCTCGACCATCCGCGCCACCAGCCGTCCGGAGGCCATGCCGAGCAGGGCCGCGGCGACGGTCACGGCCACGCCCGTCCGGATCCCTCCGGTGTCGGCCGCCGCCGCGATCAGGAGGCCCGCGACGGCCACGCCGAAGCCTCCGTACACGGCGCGGATCTCGGTCCGGGCCTCGGCGGTGTCGGCGGCGATCCCGAACGGCCTGATCAGCGCGGCGGGAGCGAGCAGCCCGTACAGGCCCATCCCGAGGAAGAAGACCGCCACCACGACGATCACGACAGCCGGCATGAAGGTACTCCTTGAGGTGAGATGTGTGTGCCAGCCTCGCGCCCGCAGGCCAGGCCCCGCTTCCATCGACCTGCCCCCGGAATGTCCTTGACGTGAGGAATCTCGCGCCTGCCCCCGGAATGTCTTTGACGTGAGGAATGTTGAAGCGCGTATGAAGAAAATCGGTTTCCTGAGTTTCGGTCACTGGTCGTCGTCGCCGTACTCGAAGGTGCGCAGCGCCTCCGACACCTTGGTGCAGTCGATCGAGCTGGCCGTGGCCGCGGAGGAGCTCGGGGCCGACGGCGCCTACTTCCGCGTGCACCACTTCGCCCGGCAGCTCGCCAGCCCGTTCCCGCTGCTGGCCGCCGTCGGCGCGCGGACCAGCCGGATCGAGATCGGCACGGGCGTCATCGACATGCGGTACGAGAACCCGCTCTACATGGCCGAGGACGCGGGCGCGGCCGACCTGATCGCGGGCGGGCGGCTCCAGCTCGGCATCAGCCGGGGATCGCCCGAGCAGGTGATCGACGGCTGGCGCTACTTCGGCTATCAGCCCGCCGAGGGCGAGACCGACGCGGACATGGCGCGCCGGCACGCCGAGGTCTTCCTCAAGGTGCTGGAGGGCGAGGGGTTCGCCCAGCCGAACCCGCGGCCGATGTTCCCCAACCCGCCCGGCCTGCTGCGCCTGGAGCCGCACTCGGAGGGGCTGCGGCGGCGGATCTGGTGGGGCTCCGGCTCGAACGCCACCGCCAAGTGGGCCGCCGGGCTGGGCATGCACCTGATGAGCTCCACGCTCAAGGACGACGAGAACGGCAAGCCGTTCCACGTGCAGCAGGCCGAGCAGATCGCGGCCTACCGGGAGGCGTGGCGGGAGGCCGGTCACGAGGGCGAGCCGCGGGTGTCGGTGAGCCGCTCGATCATGCCGATCGTCGACGACACCGACCGCGCCTACTTCGGTCACGAGCGCACCAGCTCCGACCAGGTCGGCTTCATCGACGACACCACCAGGGCCATCTTCGGGCGCACCTACGCCGCCGAGCCCGACGTGCTCGTCAAGGAGCTGGCCGCCGACGAGGCGATCGCCGCGGCCGACACGCTCCTGCTGACGGTGCCCACCCAGCTCGGCGTGGACTACAACGCTCACCTGATCTCGTCCGTCCTGAAGTACGTCGCCCCCGAGCTCGGCTGGCGCTGACTGTCACAAAACGGACAAATCACTCCTAAATTGCGGTTACCCTCGGTTAACTCCGGAAAAAGGAGCGCTCCCCCTCTGAAAGGTCGATCAATGCGCAACGATGCCGTGTGGGTCCGGGGCGTGACCGGAATCCAGCTGCACCACACCACGGACCTGCAGGACGCCGGGCGGTTCCTGGGCAACGCCATGATGGCGCTGCGGGCCGCCCACGCCCGGACCGGTGACGACAGGTACTCCGACCTGGTCTCCCGGCTGAAGACCCTGGTGGCCGAGACCCGCACGCTGGAGACCCAGGCCCGCACCCGCCTGGAGGGGCTGCACGCGACCGATCCGGAGCAGTTCGTACGGTGCCGCGAAGGCGAGGACCCCTGGCCGGACGAGATCCAGGCGGGGTTCATCCCCCGGCACACCTGCCACGACCGGTGCCTCTATCACGACCACGACGTCCTGGACGCCATCCTGCAGTGCACCTGCGGCCGCCCGCCGTGCCGCGCCTGCGCCATCGGCGGCAAGCCGGAGAACTGACTCTCCGTACGATCATGGGGGAGTCACCGCGACCGGGCACCAGGCCTCCAGCAGCGCGGCCTGCGTCACCGGCCCCAGCAGGAGCCCGGCGGGCGACTCGTTCCCCCGGCGCCCCAGCACGAGCAGGGCGGCGTCCTTGGCCGCGTCGATCAGAGCGCGCTGCGGCCGCTCGGTCACGAACTCGGCCATGACCCGCACCTCGGGACGCCGGAGCGCGAGATGGGACGCGACCTCGCGGAAGCGGGCCTCCGCACCTCGGCGCAGCGCGTGCGAGTCCACGAAGGGCAGCGCGTCCGGCCAGGACGCCGAGCCGCGATCCGCCCAGCAGCACAGGGCGTGCACCGTGCCGCCGCGCAGCGCCGCCTCGTCCAGCGCGAAGTCGAAGGCCGCCAGGCTGGGCGGCGAGCCGTCCATGCCCGTCACGATCCGGACCTCCCGGCCGCCCGGCGACCGGGAGGGCCGCACCACGACGACCGGCCCCGCGCTGTAGGCGGGCACCTGGACGGCGGCCGACCCCACCTGAAGGCTGTCGAACCCGCCCTGCCCGCGCGACCCCAGCACCGTCAGCTCCGCGTCCCGCGAGGCGTCCAGCAGCACCGACGCGGCCGTGCCCCGGGCGAGCAGCGGCCGCACGTCCACGCCGGGAACCAGCTCCTTGGCGCGCCGGACCCCGTCCTCCACCACGCTCGACGCCGCCTGCTCGATCTCCGCCATGACCTCCCGCGCGACCGGCCGGAAGGCGTACGGCCAGTGCAGGGCGTGACAGACCAGCACCGGCAGCCCCCGCCTGCGCGCCTCGTCCGCCGCCCACTCCAATGCCTGCCGGCTGCCCTCCGAGCCGTCGTAGCCGACCACGATGGGCCGATCGGCGTATCCGTCGCTCACTGCCGCCTCCGTGGTAGCGCTCCCCAAGACCTGCCGCTGAGATACCCGGAAGCAGACAAAGGGGCCGCGTGGCGTGGGTCTGGAGACGGCAACCGGGGGAAGCAGTGAGGAGGGAGTCAGCCGGGGGAGCCATGGGACCGTGGGCACAGATCAGGGAGACGCACTCGGCCGTGGTGTTCCTGCTCGGCGACCGGGCGGTCAAGCTGCGCAAACCGGTGGACCTCGGCTTCCTGGACTTCACCACCCGCGAGGCCCGGCGGGCCATCTCCCACGAGGAGGTGCGGCTCAACCGGAGGCTGGCCCCCGACGTGTACGAGGGGGTCGCCGACGTGCTCGGCCCCGACGGGGAGCCCTGCGACCACCTCGTCGTGATGCGGCGCATGCCGGAGGAGCGCCGGCTCACCACGATGATCCGCGCGGGCGAGCCGGTGGAGGCGGAGCTGCGCCAGGTCGCCCGGATGGTCGCGAGCCTGCATAGCCGGGCCCGCCGCGGCCCGGAGGTCGACCGGGAGGGCGAGGCGGGGGCGCTGCTGGCCCGCTGGACGGCGAGCTTCGAGCAGGTCCGCGAGACGGCCGGCGCGGTGCTCGACCCGCCGGTGCTCCAGGAGATCGAACGGCTGACCCGGCGGTACCTCGACGGCCGCGAGCGCCTGTTCGCCGCCCGGATCGCCGACGGCCGCATCGTGGACGGGCACGGGGATCTGCAGGCCGACGACATCTTCTGCCTGGACGACGGGCCGCGGATCCTGGACTGCCTGGAGTTCGACGAACGGCTGCGCTTCGTCGACGGCCTGGACGACGCCGCCTTCCTGGCCATGGACCTGGAACGGCTGGGGGCGCCCCGCCTGGCCGAGCTGTTCCTGCGGCGGTACATCGCGTTCTCCGGCGACCACGCGCCGCCGTCGCTCTGGCATCACTACGTGGCCTACCGGGCCTTCGTCCGCGCCAAGGTCGCCGCGCTGCGGCACCTGCAAGGCGGCCGCGGCGCGGCGGGACAGGCACGCGACCTGGCCGAGCTCGCCCTGCGCCACCTGCGGGCCGGGTCGGTGACCCTGGTCCTGGTCGGCGGCGGCCCCGGAACCGGCAAGACCACCCTGGCCGCGGCGCTCGCGGACCGGCTCGGCTGCGCGCTGCTGAGCAGCGACCGCGTACGGAAGGAACTCGCCGGGATCGCGCCGGAACAACCGGCGCCGGCCCCCTACGGCGAGGGCATCTACAGCCCCGAGTGGACCGAGCGCACCTACCGCGAGCTGCTGTCGCGGGCGGAGACCCTGCTGCTGCACGGCGAGCCCGTCGTCCTCGACGCCACCTGGAGCAACGCCGGGTGGCGGGAGGCCGCCGAAGAGCTCGCCGGGCGGGCGTCCAGTGACCTGGTGGCGCTGCGCTGCACCGCCCCGCCGCAGCTCGTCGCGGAGCGGCTGGCCCGGCGGCGGGGCGGGATCTCCGACGCGGACCAGGCGATCGCCGACGCCGTCACCGCGGCGGCGGAGCCCTGGCCCGGCGCCGTCGAGATCGACACCGGCGTGCCTCCCGAGCGGGCGGCCGAGCGGGCGCTGGCCGCGATCCACGCCCGGTGGCCGGCCGCCCCGTGGCGGTTCCGGCGCCCCCGGCTGGAGCCCGACTGACGGATCACGGTCCTTGGCCTCCCGGCTGCGGGTCTTCCGGCCCTGCACATCCTCCCGCCGCGCAGGTCTGATGGTGGTGACGAAGGAGGACTCATGATCGTTGTAGGGGTCGACGGCTCCACCGCGGCGCGCGCCGCGGTGGCCTGGGCCGCCAATGACGCCTTCCGCACGCACCAGCCCCTGAGACTCGTCCACGCGGTGGACCGGCAGCCGTACCAGATCCCGCGGTTCCCGGAGCCCGGCGTGCCCGACCCGCTGCTGACCACCGGCAAAAAAGCCCTCGACGAGGCGGTCGCCCTGGTCCGCGAGCGTCAGCCCGGCGTCGAGGTGGTGGCGCTGCTGGAGGAGGGGCCGCCCGCGACGATCCTGCGCGAGCAGGCGGGGTCCGCCACCGAGCTGGTGATGGGCAGCAGAGGGCTCGGCCCGGTCGCAGGGGCCCTGCTGGGGTCGGTCAGCGACCAGGTCGCCGGGCACGCCGACGCCCCGGTCGTGGTCGTCCAGGCCCGGCGGCGGCCGGTGTACGGGCGGGTGGTGGTGGGCGTGGACGACGCGCCCGAGTGCCTGCCCGCGCTCGGCTACGCCTTCGAACAGGCCGCCCTGCGCGGTGCCGAGCTGCTGGTCGTGCACGCCGGCCGTGACGACCGGGCGGAGCGCGAGGCCATGGTGCGCAGGCTCCTGGAGCCGTACACCCGGCGCTACTCCGACGTGGCCGTCACCGGGGACGTCCGGCCCGCCGCCCCGGCCGAAGCCCTCACGGCGGCGTCGGAGGAGGCGGACCTGCTGGTGGTGGGCTCCCGCGGGCGCCGGGGCGTGACGTCGGCGCTGCTGGGCTCGGTCAGCCGCGGCGTCCTGCACCACGCCCGCTGCACGGTCGCCGTGGTACGGGCGGCCTGAGGAAGGAGTGAGCGGTGAAGCGGTTCTGGCTGACCGGTTTCCTGGCGCTCACCATTGTCGCCCTGGCCGTAGGAGTGGCGCTCAGGCTGCTCGGCCTGCCGGAGTACGGCGACGCGGTGCTCGCCGCCGGCACGGTGGTGGCCATCCTGCCCGCCACCTGGTGGGTGGTCGAGGCGCTGCGGGCGGGCCGGCTCGGCGTGGACGCCATCGCGGTGCTCGCCCTGGCCGGCTCGCTGCTGGTGGGGGAGTACCTGGCGGGCGCGCTGATCGCGGTGATGCTGGCCACCGGGCGGGCGCTGGAGGACTACGCGATGGGCCGGGCCCGCCGCGACCTGACCGCCCTGTACGAACGGGCGCCGCGCCGGGCACACCGCCACGAGAAGGACGGCCTGCGCGAGGTGGACGTCTCCGAGGTCGCCCGGGGAGACCTGCTGCTCATCCCCGCCGGCGAGATCGTGCCCGTCGACGGCGTGGTGGACGGAGACGCCGAGGCCCTGGTGGACGAGTCGGCCCTCACCGGCGAGTCGCTGCCGGTGGAGTACCCGCCCGGCGAACGCGTGCGCAGCGGCGTCGTGAACGCCGGATCGGCCTTCGACCTGCGGGCCACCGCCACGGCCGAGGAGAGCGCCTACGCGGGCGTGGTGCGGCTGGCCCGCGAGGTCGAGGCGGACAGCGCCCCGGTGGTGCGGCTCGCCGACCGCTTCGCCGCCTGGTTCCTGCCGGTGACGCTGGCGCTGGCGGGGCTGGCCTGGCTGCTGTCGGGCGAGCCGGTCCGGGCCGTCGCCGTGCTCGTGGTCGCCACCCCCTGCCCGCTGCTGCTGGCCGCGCCGGCCGCCATCGCCTCCGGCCTGTCCCGTACGGCCCGGCGCGGCGTCGTGGTGAAGGGCGGCGGCGCCCTGGAGAAGCTCGGACACGCCCGCACGCTCGTACTCGACAAGACCGGGACCCTCACGCGGGGACACCCCGAGGTGATCGACGTCGCCGCGGCGGAGGGCTTCGACGCGCAGGAGGTCCTGTCCCTGGCCGCGGCTGTCGACCGGATGTCCTCGCACGTGCTGGCCGCCGCCATCGTGCGGCACGCCGAGGAGCGGGGCGCGGCCAAGGAACGGGCCTCGCGGGTCCGCGAGGAGGCCGGGTCCGGCACCGTGGGAGAGGTCGACGGCCGGACCGTCCGCGTGGGCAAGGCACCGGCGGGCCTGCGGACCGACTGGACCGAGGCCCAGCGCGCCAGAGCGGCGCTGGACAGCGCCACCACCGTCTGGGTGACCGTGGACGACACGATCGCCGGAGTGCTCTTCCTGCGCGACGAGGTGCGGCCCGACGCCTCCCGCACGCTGCGCAGGCTCCGCTCCGCCGGCATCGACCGCGTCGTCATGCTCACCGGCGACCGCGCCTCCGTGGCCGAGAGCGTCGCGACCGTGCTGGGCATCGACGACGTGCTCGCCGAACGTACGCCCGAGCAGAAGGTCGAGGGCGTCCGGGAGGAGGCCGGGCGGGCGCCGACCGTGATGGTCGGCGACGGCATCAACGACGCGCCCGCCCTCGCCGCCGCCGACGTCGGCGTGGCCATGGGCGCGCGCGGCTCGGCGGCCTCGGCCCAGGCCGCCGACGTGGTCCTGACCGCCGACCGGCTCGACCGCCTGGCCGACGCCATGGACGTGGCCCGCCGCGCCCGGCGCATCGCCGTGCAGAGCGCGACCGTGGGCATCGGCCTGTCGCTGGCCGCCATGCTGGTGGCCGCCGCCGGAGCCCTGCCGCCCGCCCCGGGCGCGCTCCTGCAGGAGGCCATCGACGTCGCCGTGATCCTCAACGCCCTGCGGGCCCTGCGCCCGGCCCGGGGAACCCGCGTGCACGTGGACGCCCCCACCGACGCCCTGCTCCAGCGCTTCGAACGGGAACACGACGAGCTCCGGCCCGCGCTGGGCCGGCTGCGCGAGGCGGCCGCCGCGCTCGACGACCCGTCGGAGCGGACGGCCGACATGCTCCGCGACGTCCACCAGGTGCTGACCGACGAAATCCTGCCGCACGAGCAGGCCGAGGAGGAACGCCTCTACCCGGCGCTCACCCGGCTGCTCGGCGACCCCGAGGCGACCGTCACCATGAGCAGGGGCCACGCCGAGATCATCCGGCTCACCGCACGGCTCGGCCGCCACCTCGACCTCATGCCCCCGGACGGCCCCGGCCCCGAGCAGCTCGACGACCTGCGGGCCTGCCTCTACGGGCTGCACGCCGTCCTCCTCCTGCACTTCGCGCAGGAGGAGGAGGCGTACTTCTCGCTCGCCCAGGCCGCCGCCTGAGTCAGCTGGTCACGGCGCACTGGCCGCGGTCCTGCCTGACCGGCCCCTCCATGTTCGGGCGTACGTCGAAGTCGAAGATCTCGGTGGGCAGGTAGAGCGAGCAGCAGGCGTTGGGGATGTCGACGATCCCGCTGACCCGCCCCTCGATCGGCGCCGCGCCGAGCAGCAGGTAGGCCTGCTCGCCGGTGTAGCCCCACCGCTTCAGGTACTCGACGGCGTTCAGGCAGGCCCTGCGGTAGGCCACCGTCGCGTCCAGGTAGTAGTTGGTGTCGGTGTCGTGGTCCACCGAGATGCCGATGAACGACAGGAACTCGGAGTACCTGGGCTCCACGTTGCCCGGCATGAAGACCGGGTTGGTGGTGACGCCGTACTTCTCCATGCCGCCCTTGATGAGGTCGACGTGGAAGTCGATGTAGCCGCCCATCTCGATGGCGCCGCAGAAGGTGATCTCCCCGTCGCCCTGGCTGAAGTGCAGGTCTCCTCCCGAGAGCTTGGCCTGCGGGACGTGGACCGGGTAGAAGACCCGGGCGCCGCGGGTGAAGTTCTTGATGTCGTGGTTGCCGCCGTTCTCCCGCGCGGGCACGGTGCGCGCCCCCTCGGCCGCGATCCGCTGCGCGAGGTCGCCGTCGGCGGTGCCGGCCAGCGTGTTGCCGGGCAGCGGCGGCAGGCCGAGCGGCGGGACACGTCCCGGGTCGGTGTCGATGAGCGCCTGCTCCCTGCGGTTCCAGGAGCCGAGCAGCTCGGCCGACGGCGCGGTGCCGAACAGGCCCGGGTGGGTGATGCCGGTGAACCGGACGCCCGGCAGGTGGCGGGAGGTCGCGACCTGGCCGTGGAAGTCCCAGATCGCCTTGTACGCGTCGGGGAAGTAGTCGGTCAGGAACCCGCCTCCGTTGTGCTTGGCGAAGATGCCGGTGTAGCCCCAGCCCTGGCCCGGCACGTCCCCGGTCTGCTGGGGCACCGGGCCGAGGTCCAGGATGTCGACGATGAGCAGGTCACCCGGCTCGGCCCCTTCGACCCCGATCGGCCCGCTCAGCATGTGCGCGTGGGACAGATCGACGTCGCGCACGTCGTTCGCGGAGTCGGTGTTGCGGATCTGGCCGTCGGTCCACTCGCGGCACTCGACCCGGAACTCGTCCCCGGGCCGCACCATCTCCGCCACGGGAATGTCCGGGTGCCAGCGGTTGTGCCCCGGTACCGCCTGGTCCTTCATCGACTTCGACTGGTCGACGCTGAATACGACTTTCGGCATGATGCCTTTCCCTTCTCGGTCGCTGCTCCCTCCGTGGTCTGCGCGTGCCGTCTCACCTCTTCTCCAGCTCGGAAGGCTCCGGCTCCCCGCCCCGCGTGAGCGGCCACAGCACGGCGAACACCACCACGCCGAACACGGCGAGGACGACCGCGTACAGGGCCGTCGTGCGCCAGCCCCCGGTCAGCATCAGGAAGGCCGGGATCGCCGCCGTGACCCAGCCCTGGATGGCCGTGACCCAGCCCGTGTACCTGGTGATCCGGGTGCGTTTCAGGCCGAGCAGGATGAAGAAGAGCGTCCACAGGAAGGACCAGTAGAGCCAGATCACCCCGAACCCCGGATCGCCGAGGAGCTGGAAGTTGGCCCAGGAGTAGCCGAGCGCCATGATGGCCACGAAGAGCGAGAAGTACCCCACGCCCGTGGTGTCGATCCCGGCCAGCAGGTTGATCCCCACGTAGAGGTAGGTGAAGCCGAACAGGTACAGCCCCGAGGCGTTCAGGAGCTCGACCGGATCGGCGGGGTTGAAGACGATCAGCAGGGTGGGCGTGACGACCTGCAGGGCCCCGACGAAGAGGTTGAAGACCCCGGCCGCGCGTGGCTCGACCTTTCCCAGGAGCATCAGGCCGTTGAGGAAGAGCACCGCGCCTACGTACAGAAGTCCGACGGCTCCCATGGACACACACCTCCTGGCGCCCGGGCGGGCGGGGTGTTCGCTAGGGCCGAGGCAGGCGTGACAGCGCCGGGTGCTCCGGCCGCTCCGGAGTCACGCGCGTGACCACCTCGGGTGCTTCCTGGCTCCGTTCCTCGCGGGCCCGCGCGGCGGACAGCGCCGGCGACGACCGGCCGAGACCCGGCGCGGTGAAGACGCGGCGGGCGGGAGAGCCGCACGCCGGGCAGCCGGTGGCCGCCCCGGCCGTCCCCATCGGCAGGCGCACCTCGAACGGCCCGCAGTCCTGGCAGCGATACGCGTAGGTGGCCATCGACATCCCCGTGAAGATCGCCGTCGCCGTGAGAGGCGACGTGAGCCATATCCTCAGCACACCCCCGGCCTCGCCGAGCTGTCAAGGAGCAGGTCAGAGGCCCGCGAAGCAAGGGAAACCCCGCCGGCCCCGGCGTCCGCGGGCGGCCGGGCGCCGATTCCGCGCCGGGAAAAATGACCGGTTCTTGCGGTTATCCGGACCGTCCGTTTCGGGACAGGACGACCTTGAGCGCCCCGCTGCCCGCCGGGTCGGAGAACGTCCGGTAGGCGGCCTCCATGTCGTGCAGCGGGTAGCGGTGGGTGACGAACGCCGCGGGGTCGAGCCGGCCGGCGGCCACCATGTCGAGCAGCGCCGGGGTGGAGTAGGTGTCGACCAGACCGGTGGTGATGGTCAGGTTGCGGATCCACAGATCCTCGAGGTGCAGGGTGACGGGCGCGCCGTGCACGCCGACGTTGGCCAGATGCCCGCCGGGGCGGACCAGCCGGGCGCAGAGCTCGAACGTCTCCGGGATGCCGACCGCCTCGATCGCCACGTCGGCGCCCAGGCCGCCGGTCAGCTCCGCCACCGCGGCCTCGGGATCGTCCCCGGAGCCGGCCAGGACGTCCGCGCCGAGGCTCTTGGCCGCCTCCAGCCGGGCGGCGGCCGGGTCGACGGCGACGATGTGGCCCGGCGTGAACAGCCGCGCCGTCATGATCGCGGCCAGCCCGATCGGTCCCGCGCCGACCACCACGACGGTGTCGCCGGGCTGGACGCGGCCGTTGAGCACGCCGACCTCGTAGGAGGTGGGCAGGATGTCGGCGAGCATGAGCGCCGCCTCGTCGGAGACGGACTCGGGCAGCGGATGGGTGGAGGTGGCGGCGAACGGCACCCGCACGTACTCGGCCTGGGTGCCGTCGATGCGGTGGCCGAGGAGCCAGCCGCCGCCCCCCAGGCACTGCCCGTACATGCCGGTCCGGCAGAAGCGGCAGCGGCCGCACGCCGTGATGCACGAGACCAGCACCCGGTCGCCCTGCCGGACGCCGCCGACCGCGGGGCCGGTCTCCATGACCGTGCCGACGGCCTCGTGGCCGAGCACCCGGCCCGGCTCGACCTCGGGCACGTCGCCCTTGAGGATGTGCAGGTCGGTGCCGCAGATCGTGACGGCGTCCACGCGGACGATCGCGTCCCCGGGGGAGACGAGCCCGGGGTCGGGGATCTCTTCCCAGCCGCGGCGGCCCGGTCCGTGATAGATCATCGCTTTCATCGGAACCTCCTCGTCCCTCCCACGGTCCCCGGCCGGGGTCAGGAGGGCGTAGGGGCGAAGGTCCCGCCCGGCGGTGCCGTTCGCCCCAGGGCCGGCGGGCCCGGTGCCCGCGCCCCGGCGGGGCCGCGTACCGGGTCCGCCGTTCCGGTGTTCACCAGGAGCGCGCCGACACGGATCCGGCGGCGACCTCGCTGATGTCGCGCTGCGTGACGACCGCGAGTTTGTCGGCGAGGTCGGCCAGCGCCCGCGAGGCGGCCAGCTCGTCGCCGATCTCCGGCACCGACGGGTCGGCCGGGTTGCGGCGGGCACGCCCGGTGCCCACGAGATCGCTGCGATCCCGCGTCGTCAGCACCGCCCGGGCCCTGGTGTCGTCCCCGTCCTCGACGAGGTGGATCTGCACGCTCCACTGCTTGGCTTCCATGTCCTCGACCTCCTTTCCCTATACAGCGCTCCTATCCAGGACACACCCGGCTAGACGTACGGGCGTGCGGGGACAGCAAAAATCCGGGCCCGCGGTGTGCGGGCCCGGATCTTTCGCGCGTGTCAGGTCAGGCGGCGACGATGTTCTCCGCCTGCGGGCCCTTCTGGCCCTGGACGACGTCGAAGGACACCTTCTGGCCCTCGTGCAGCTCGCGGTAGCCGCCGTTGGAGACGATGTTCGAGTAGTGAGCGAAGACGTCGGCGCCGCCGCCGTCCTGCTCGATGAAGCCGAAGCCCTTTTCGGAGTTGAACCACTTGACGGTTCCGGAAGCCATGTCGATCTCCTTCAGAGATGAGCAGGAATTACGATCCGCACCTCGCGGACCGCGTGTCGCCGCATTGAGCCCATCCGGAGATGACCGGAAAACAGAAACGCACCTGCAGATGTAACTCTGACAGGTGCGTCCAAAGTCATGGGGTACCAAAAACTGCAACGTCTGGAAGCCTATCACAGGTACGCCGGACGCACCGCGCGAATCTCCGTCACGGTGAACGGCGCGGTGATGTGCTCGTTGACCAGCAGGAACCCGACCAGCCCCGCCACCGCCTCCGCGGCCGTCGCGGCCCGCCCCTGCCCGGTGAGGAGATAGACCAGAGGCGTGGACGGCTGCCCGAGCGTGTAGCCGCGGCCGTGACGGCGGATGTCCTTCAACGCCCTGACCGGCACCGCCGCCGCCGAGGAGAACCAGACCGTGACGTCCCACAGCGGCAGCTCCGGATCCTCCCCGCCGCCCGCGTGATAGCAGGCGCCGCAGCCCGCGGCGGCGTGCCGCCCGTGCGGGCAGATCCACCGGGCGGCCTCGGCGGCGCTCTGCTCGCGCCCGTCCAGCTTCGCCGCCTCCACCACGAGGCGCCGCCCCCGGGCAGATCGCGGGGACGGAGAAGCATCGTCGTCGATGATCGAAACCCCTTTCGTCCAGTGCCGCGAAGGTGTGACCGGAGAGTACCCTTGGCCGGTGTCCACACCCCAGGGCCCCTCGCTGCGCGAACTGGCGGTCCAGGCGCTCTCCTCGGTCCCGCGCGGTTATGACCTGCTCGCCCCGAAATTCGACCACACGCCCTTCCGGACCCCCGACAGCGTGCTCGACGCCACCGCCGACGCGCTCCGCCCCTTCGGCCCGTTCGCGCGCGGCCTGGACGTATGCTGCGGCACCGGCGCCGGCCTGCGCGTCCTGGGCGCCCTGTGCCGGGAGCGCGTCCTGGGCGCCGACTTCAGCCACGGCATGCTCGTACGGGCGAAACAGGCGCACCCCGAGGCCGGGCTCGTACGCGCCGACGCCCGGGCCCTGCCCTTCACCGGCGCGTTCGACCTCGCGGTGAGCTTCGGCGCGACCGGCCACTTCCTGCCCGCCGAACGGCCCGCCCTCTTCACCGCGGTGCGCCGGGCGCTGCGGCGCGGCGGGCTCTTCGCCTTCCCGATCGGCGCGCCCCCGCCCATCGCCTCGGGCCGCTACTGGGCGATGCTCGGCTTCGACCTGGCCATGCGGGTCCGCAACGCGGTGTGGCGCCCGCCCTTCGTCATGTACTACAGCACCTGGCCGCTCCGCGCGGTCCGCGACGACCTCGAAGCGGCCGGATTCGGGGTGACGACGGTCCCCCTCACGGCGCTGGGCCGCCGCCCGGACGGCAGCCCGCGCTGCCGCCTCGTCCTCGCGCGCAGCATGTGACCCTGGCCGGCGACCTCACGCACCGGCTCCCGTCACGATTACGTGAGGGATCCCGGCCACCCGTGTTTCCCAGGAGATCGTGCCGTCCAGCTCCGTCGCCACCGGACGCACTCTTATGGTCGTTGCCCACTCGGCTTCGGTCCATGCGGAAGCCCGGTCCGGGCGGGAGGGACGTGGGTGGTTAGGCGGTTTCGGGTAGCAGGGCGTCACGCCAGGCGGCGGGAGCGGGGCCGGTGTGGTCGATGCGGCGGGCGCCCACGAAGGAGGCGAGGGCGGCGATCGCCGCACCGACCTCCGCCGCCGCTTCCGCGGGCGCGGTCGGCTCGGCGTAGACGCCCTCCAGCGTGAGGGTGGCGTCCCGGCGGTTGAGCCGCGGGGCGACCCGGCCGATCAGCTGATCGCCGTGCAGGATGGGCAGGACGTAGTAGCCGTAGCGGCGCTTGGCCTTGGGGACGTAGATCTCCGACCGGAAGTCGAAGCCCCACAGCCGCAGCGTCCGCTCGCGATTGCAGATCAGGTTGTCGAACGGTGACAGCAGGGTCGTACGCGGAGTCCAGTCTCCGCGGAGGATCCGGTCGAGCAGCGGTATCCGGTCGGCGTGCACGTACCAGCGCTCACGCGGGGACGAGCCCTCGACGGAGACCGGCACGAACCGGCCGGCCGAGACCAGCTCGGCGATGATCGTGTCGAGGCCGGGGTAGCGGGAGCGGATGAAGTGCTGCTCGATGTCCTTGCGGCGGCCCGCGCCGAGGGCCCGCAGGGAGTGTTCGGCGGCGCGCGACACGATCTCCGGCTCCGGTAACGGGGTCCGGTCGACCCAGCCGGGCAGGCAGCGCTCGGACAGGTCCCACAGCCGCCGCCTGCCCGCGCGGCCGGACACCATGATCGTGCCCTGGGTCCAGAGGATGTCGAGCATGCGGTCGACGTTGCGGCCTGACGACCAGCCTCCCGACTCCCAGGAGACGGCGGCGAGGTCGGCGAAGCCGTCCGTCGGCAGCGGGCCGGAGTCGCGCAGGCATTCGAGGATCGAGTCGCGCAGCGCCCGGTTGGCCCGGTACCACTCGCCGATCCTCCGCAGGGGCGCCGACCGCTCCTCGTCGGGATAGCCGCGCATCATGGCGTGATGGAGCCGGTAGTCCTCGGTCAGCACGATGGACGCGGCGTGCGCCCAGTACTCGAAGAGCCCGCGCTCCTTCCACAGCAGGTCCGCCAGCTCCTGCTGGTCGTAGGCGCCCAGTCTGCTCCAGAGCACGAGCAGGTGACTGTTGGCCACCACGTCGATCGGGTCGAGCTGCAGGCAGCGCAGCGTCCCCAGCACCTCCCGCATCCGGCCCGCGCCCGGCAGCGGGAGCGGGCCGTCGAGGTGCTGGCAGCTGACGGCCAGGCGGCGGGCGTGCTCCAGCCGGAGTCGGGGCAGCGTCATGGCTCAGCCTCCGCCGGTCGGCGCGTCCGGGTCCGGATTGCCGTGGACGTCCGCTGGGACGCCACCGAGCCTGCGCATGTGACTGATCAGCTCCTCGTCGGTCTTCCGTACATGCGGCTCGCCGCGGCGAACACGCGAGGGCGAGGCGGTAGCCGAACAGAGCGTACGGCACGTCAAGGTCACGGAGGCGAGAGCACCGGAGAGGCCGGATGCGCGTGCGTGAGGAGACGGTCCATCGGGTTGGCGGGGGGCTCCCGGAAACGGACTCCCTCACCGGCAGCCTGACGACCTCCACCCCTGTGGGGCAGATGAGGTGACCGCGGGTTTCAGCGCCTCGGGTCGACGTGGATCTTCGGCGCGGCTGCGGCGGGGCGGCGGCCCGCGAGGACGTCCGCGGTCTCGGCGAGGCCGACCGTGGCGGCCACGAGCGGGCGGGCGTCCACCGAGCCCGAGGCGTAGGCGGCGATGGCTCCCGACAGGCCCGCCGAGCCGCCGAGGATGCCGACGGCCGTCACGTCCTTGAGCACCAGGTCGCGGGTGTCGAGGCGGGACGGGGTGGCGGCCAGGCCGATGTAGACGACGCGGCGGGCGGGCTCGACCAGGTCGACCGCGAGGGCGGGCAGTTCGGGGGAGTTGGCGGCGTCGACGACGGCGTGCCAGGGAAGGGACGGCAGCGACGCCCGCGTCCAGGCGCCGGTGAAGCCGAGCTCGGCGGCCAGGCGCAGACCGGCCTCGTCGCGGCCCATCAGGTGGACGTCGATGCCGTGCGCCCGGGCGAACAGCGCCACCAGCAGCCCGATCGTACCGGTGCCCAGGACCAGCAGCCGCTCGCCGGGGTCGAGCGCGGCGGCGCGGACAGCCCGCAGCGCGTTCCCGCCGGGCTCGGCCAGCGCGCCGAGCGCCGGATCCACGCTCTCCGGCAGCCGGTGCAGGGCCGCGGCGGGCACGGCGAGCCGTTCGGCCAGCGCGCCCGCCCGTCCCCTGCTGATGCCGATCTCCGCCAGGTCGGCGCAGACGTGGTGGTGTCCGGCGCGGCAGCGGCCGCAGCGCCCGCAGCCGAGCATGGTGTCGCCGGTGACGCGGCGGCCGAGCCAGCCGCCGTCCACGCCCTCGCCGACGGCGGTGACGCGGCCGCACCACTCGTGGCCCGGCCGCAGCGGATACCAGGAGCGGCCGGTGCGCAGGTAGCTCATGTGGCCGGTGAACAGCTCGACGTCGGTGCCGCACACGCCGGCCCGCTCGACGTCCACCACGACCTCGCCGGGCCCGGCGACGGGCGGCTCGACCTCCTGGACCTCGGCCTCGCCCGGGCCGGTCAGCACCAGCGCCCGCACTACCGGGGTCCCACGACCCGCTGGCGCTGGCTGCCCAGGCGGTCGATGCCGAGTTCCATCACGTCGCCGGGCCGCAGCCAGATCTGCGGGTCGTGGCCCATGCCGACGCCGGGCGGGGTGCCGGTGTTGATCAGGTCGCCGGGCTCCAGCACCATGAACTGGCTCAGGTGGTGCACGATGACGTACGGGTCGAAGATCATGGTTTTGGTGGTGCCGGTCTGCCGGCGTACCCCGTTGACGTTCAGCCACATGCCCAGGTCGGTGACGTCGGGGATCTCGTCGGGGGTGACCAGCCAGGGGCCGGCGGGGTTGAACGTCTCGGCCGACTTGCCCTTGCTCCACTGGCCGCCGCGCTCCATCTGGAAGGCGCGCTCGCTGACGTCGTTGACCACGCAGTACCCGGCGATGGCGTCCTTGGCCTCCTCGGCTGAGTCGAGGTAGGAGGTGCGGCGGCCGATGACGACGCCGAGCTCCACCTCCCAGTCGGTCTTGGTGGAGCCGCGCGGGATCCGCACGTCGTCGTACGGGCCGACCAGGGTGTTGGGCGACTTGGTGAACAGGATCGGCTCGCCGGGGACGGCCTGTCCGGTCTCGGCGGCGTGGTCGCTGTAGTTCAGCCCGATGCACAGGATCTGGTGCGGGCGGGCGATCGGCGCGCCGATCCGCTCCCCGGCGAACTCCCGCACGTCGCCGCGGGCGACCCGCTCGGCGAGCAGGGCGGGGCCGCCGGCGGCGAAGAACTTCTCGTCGAAGTCGGCGGTGACGTCGGAGACGTCGATGTAGTGGGTGTCGTCCACGCGGACGACGGGCTTCTCGGCACCGGGCGCGCCGATGCGCATGAGCTGCACGATGATCTCTCCGTCAGTCGGGAGGAGGGATGAACCCCTTCGGAGAGTAGATCATCGCCCATAAAAGGGAAATATCCGGACAAGGGGGCTCTCCGGCGGGCCCGCCGACTCGGCGGAAGGACCTTGTGCATGCGTACCGCTCTCATCACCGGCGGGGCCAGCGGCCTCGGCCGGGCCGCCGCCGTCCGCTTGGCGGCGGACGGGGTACGGGTGATCACCCTCGACATCGCGGCCGGGGCCGACCTCGTGGTGGACGTCACCGACGCCGCAGCCGTCCAGGCCGCGGCCCAGGAGACAGGGCCGGTCGACATCCTGGTCAACTCCGCGGGGATCATCGGCCCCAGCGCCCCGCTCTGGGAACTCCCCCTCGACGGCTGGCGGCGCACCTTCGCCGTGAACGTCGACGGCACCTTCCACACCTGCCGCGCCTTCGTCCCCGGCATGCGCGAACGAGGCTGGGGCCGCGTCGTCAACATCGCCAGCATGGCCGGGAAGGACGGCAACCCCTCCATGGGGGCGTACTCCGCGTCCAAGGCCGCCGTCATCGCCCTCACCAAGTCGCTGGGCAAGGAACTGGCCACCAGCGGCGTGCTCGCCAACGCCATCGCGCCCGCCGTCATCGAGACCCCGATGAACGCCGACACCGGCCCCGAAGCCCTGGCCCACATCACCGGCCTCATCCCGATGCGCCGCGTCGGCCGCCCCGAGGAGGTCGCCGAACTGATCGCCTGGCTGGCCTCCGACAAGGTCACCTTCTCCACCGGCGCCGTCTACGACATCAGCGGCGGGCGCGCCACGTACTGACCCTCACGGCGGCGCGCGCGGCGGTGCGCGCGACCGGCGGCGGCGTACCACCCGGCGGCCACGACGGCGGCCAGGGCCAGCTCGGCCAGGTCGCCGCCGTAGTACATGAGCTGGGCGCCGGCCCGCAGGTCGGCCGGATCGTAGGCGGTGCCGGGCGGCGGCACCGCGTACAGGGTCTTGGCCAGTACCGCGTGCGCGGCCCCGCCCGCCAGCAGCGCGCCCACCCGCCACGGCAGGCCCCACCGCCTGCGCACCGGGTCCAGCTGACAGACGGCGAACGCGAACAGCGTCCCGGCCGCGATCACGTGCAGGTGGACGGCGGCGTGCAGCCACGGGTTCCGCCCGGTCGCCGCCAGCAGCGGCGTCCGGTACAGCAGCCACAGCCCGCCCAGATCGAGCGTCACCGCCACGGCGGGGGCGGCCAGCCAGCCCGCCGGGCGCGAGTGCGCCACCGCCAGCAGCCTGCGCCGCGGCCGCCCCGGGCGCAGGACGAGCAGCGCGAGCGTCAGCGGGCGGCCCGCCACCAGCAGCACCGGGGCGAACATCCCGGCCAGCAGATGCTGGGCCATGTGTACGGTGAACGGCCCGCCCGGCACCGGCACGGCGACGGCGGCCGCGATCAGCGCCGCCCCGGCGGTGAACGACGCCTGCCGCGGCCACGGCCAGTCGTTCCCCCGGCGGCGCAGCCGGTGCGCGGCCACCAGATAGACCACCGCCGCGAGCACCGCCAGACAAAGGGCGGCGAACTGCGCCGCGTCCAGCCCGTGCGCGTGGTGGTGCCCCGGCGTCATCGTCCCGCCCCGGAACCGTGACGCGCGATGCGGCGGGCTCGGATGGCCAGGAGTGTGCCGGCCGCCAGCAGGACCAGCGCGGCGCCGTTCCAGAGCAGGTCGTAGAGCAGGAGATCCGGCACGCCGTAGCGGATCTGGTGCAGCCGGAACACCTTGTGGTTGACCAGGCCGTCGAACAGCTGGAATCCGCCCAGGCCCAGCAGCAGCCCGGCCCAGGCGTGCGCCGGTGAGAGCGCCCGGCGGCGGCGCAGATCCGCCCACAGCACGAACCCCGCCACCAGCGCCAGCAGTTCGGCGGTGTGGAGCAGCCCGTCCGAGACCAGCCCGATCGCGGGCGTCGAACGGTCGAAGAAGTGATGCCAGGCCAGCAGCTGATGGAAGACGATCTCGTCGACCGCCGCCATCACCGCCACCCCGATCAGCGCCGTGGCCGCCATCGAACGGCCCCGCTCCTTATCCGACACAGAATCCTGCCTACCCGCCACCCGGACGGTCAGCCTTCACCGGTGACCGAACCTGGAGCTTCACGGGCCGCGAGCGGGCGCGGCGGGACACGACGCGCTGTCCCAGCAGGACGCCGAGGAGGACCAGGACGAGCCCGCAGACCTGCCGAGGGGTCAGCGTCTCACCGGCGATGACCGTACCGAGCAGGACTCCCGTCACCGGGTTGAGCAGCCCGATGAGCCCGACCGTCCCGGCGCTCAGGTGCCGCAGCCCGGTGAACCAGGCCACGAAGGCGAGCGCGGTCGCGACGAACGTGAGGAATCCGTAGCCGAGCAGTTCGGGCCCGCCCAGCGGCGGCGGCGCGCCCTCGACCAGGACGGCGGCGGGCGCCAGGACAGCGCCCCCGGCGATGAGCTGCCACGAGGTGAGCGAGAAGACGTCGACGTCGCCGCTCCACCGCTTGGCCAGCACGTAGCCCAGGGACGACATCAGCATGGCGGTGACGGAGGCCAGCGCGCCGAGGAGCCCGGCCCCGCGCACGTCCTGCAGCAGCATGAGAGCGACGCCCGCCATCCCCAGGCAGGCCCCGGCGAGATGCGGCATCCGCGGGCGGTCGGCGAGGGCGGCCCAGGCGAACAGCATCATCACCATCGGCGAGGTCGCCATGATGGTGGAGGCGATGCTGGAGGGCAGCAGCTGCGCCGCCAGGTAGACCAGGGCGAAGAAGGCCCCCATGTTGAGCGTGCCGAGCACCGCGGACTTCCACCACCACGACCCGCGGGGGAGTTTCCTGCTGATGAGGAGGAGCAGCAGCCCGGCGGGCAGCGCCCGGATGGCGGCCCCGTACAGGGGGTAGTCGGCGGGCAGGAACCGCTGGGTGACGTAGTAGGTCGCGCCCCAGACCACGGGGGCGACGGCGGTGACAGGCAGCCAGCGTAAAGTAGCTTCCATGGAAGTAATATAACTTCCCAGGAAGATATATTGGCCGCCGTGAGCGAGTATTCAGACCACGTAGCCCGGATCCAGCAGGCGTGGGCCCGCGAACGGCCCGACCTGGACGTGCGGCCCCAGGGCGTCATCGGACGGCTCCACCGCCTCGCCGGCCACCTCACCGAGCAGCTCTGCGCGGTCTACCGGCGGTACGGGCTGACGGAAGGGGAGTTCGACGTGCTCGCCACCCTGCGGCGCGCCGGCGAACCCTTCGAACGCGCCCCCGGCGAACTCGCCGCGCACACCATGGTCACCACAGGAGCCATGACCAAGCGCATCGACCGGCTCGAACACGCGGGCCTGGTCACCCGCCGGCGCAGCGCGAGCGACGGGCGCGGGCGGGTCGTCGCCCTCACCGCCGCCGGGCGCAAGCTCATCGACGACGCCTTCACCGAGCACATGCGGAACGAACGCCGCCTGCTCGACTGCCTGACGCCGCAGGAAGCCGATCAACTGGAGTCGCTGCTCGCCACCTGGCTCGCCTGCTTCGAGACGCCCCGCCGGGACGACTGACACGCGGACTCAGGCTCCGAGCCGCTTCTCCATGGTGCGGGCCAGGGCGAGGTACGCGGCTTGAATCGTACGGACCTGCTCCTCAAGATCGTCGACCCGCTTCCGCAGCGCCATCAGCTCCGACTCGATGGCCGGAACGTCGAGGATCACACGCCCACCGCTCATCATCGGTTCACCTCCCAAGCCGTGGTACTCCGATGATGACTACCCCGCCGGAGCCATGACAGCGGCGAACGGCCCCGCCTAGCAGGACTTACGTCCTCGTCCAGCGCGCCCAGGGGCCGTCGGCCGAGCGTCGTGACGGCGCGAAGGAACAACCCGGCGCGCGGGCCACTGGCAGAGGGCGCTCCGGATGCGTCGGCGCGTCGCCGAACGCGGGTGCAAAAAAGGGGGGATCGTCAGCGCCGTAAGGGCGGTCGATGCCGGACGCCGCTACGCGCGGAGCGGAACCTGGCGATGGCGGCACCGGTCAGCAGGGCGTCCCGTAAGATCCCGCCGCATCGAGTAGCGCGCTCCGGGGATCTCGCTCAAATGAGTGGCGCGCCCGCTGATATCTCGCCGCCGTGCCGAGGCGGCGTCGCCTGCGCCGAGGACGGCCTTGATCGGGGTGGGCGGCGGGGGACCGCTTTGAAGACGTAAGGAACAAGGCCGCGACGGCTGCGCGGGCCAGGCGCACCCGGCGGACGGGCGCGGCGGCCATCGGCGTTCCGATCACAGGGGTGCGCAGGCCCGCGGAAGACCTGTCGCCCGAGCCGCGGCAGGAGTCGGCCGCTCCCGGGCGACGCGGGAACCGGAGAGACGAGCGCCCTTAGTGGGCGGCCTCGTACTTCTCCACAACCGAGGACGCGATGCGGCCGCGCTCGCTGACCGGCAGGCCCTGAGCCCGGGCCCACTTGCGGATCTCGGCCGACTTCTCGCGGCTCAGCGCACGCGAGCTGGCCCCGCGCCTGCGCCCGCCCCGCTCGGCCTTGACCGGGCGTGCCTTGTTGATGAAGGGCGACAGAGCCTTGCGCAGCGCTTCCTCGTTCTTCTCGGCAAGATCAATCTCATAGTTGATGCCGTCGAGGCCGAACTTGACGACGTTCTCGGACTCCATCTCGGTGCCGTCGAGGTCGTCAATGTAAATCTCGCGAATCAGCTTAGCCATGCTCAGCTCCATACTCATAGGGTTCACGTCTACTGTAGCGGGCTTCAGTAGACGAGACGTACTTCTACGACTATGGTGCCAGCCAAACGAAGTCGCAACTGGTGCCGGTCGTGCACGCGTACATGGAACAGTACGCGACCAGGCAGCGACGGCATGGCAGAACCGGACCGATTCAAGGTGGGGCGAAGCCGACTCGAACTTCAGGATGAACGGAATGCCTGCCCAAAGGGCTGCTTCCGTCTCATCACTCCGCGTTGACCAGCGCTTGGTCGGCCCAGCCGGGCGCGATCCCGCGCGCATCCCGGGCGGGCCGGGGCGTCGGCGCACCCATTTCACTGGGTAATGAGAAAAGCCGGGCCGGGCCCCGCGCAGGTTTCCGCCGGTGGTGAGCGCGGCTTCAGCAAAGCCCGCGGCGGGCTTTTCGGCGGCTGGACCGATCTATCGATCACTGTTCCGCTATCGAAATCGAATTTAGGGAACTCTCCGGGCCGGCCACGCATAGAGACGGCCCGGTGCCGCATCGGGCAAAGGAGTACCTTAAGGGAACGGCGACCGGGCCGGAAGGCCCATCGGCCCGGCGGTCACTCTGGCTCGCCCGCCGGCGAACGGCAGTTCCGGGGATCGCTGCAGCGCAAAGGCTGGTAAGAGCACGTACCGCATGATGCGGACATCGGACGGCAATCGGGCGGCACCATAGCGGAATGGGCCTCAGGTGGGGAAACCTGCCGGCATCGCAGTCGAAATGGGCTTCAGAAGGGGCCCGGCGGCACCCTAGCCGATGGGCGTTCGAGGGTCTCCGGCGGGCACCGGTCCTGTCATCGGCGAAGCGATTCAGGGTCTCCGGCGGGCGCCGATCCTGTCATCGGCGGAGCGGTCATCGATGACGGAAAGGCCGGAACGGGCGTCAGGCGCGGAGCGCGGCTTCCAGATCGTCGAGGGCGGCCAGGGTGACCGCGACTTCGGCCCGCTCCGCCTCAGAGAGTTCGAGCGCGCGGGCCCGGGTGAGGGCGTCGCCCGCGGCGGCCGCGTCCCCGGCGCGGAGCGCGAGCTCGGCGCGGTAGGCGAGCGCTTCGAGTAGTTCGGCCGCCGTCGCCGTGTCCTCGTCCCGGGCCAGGGCCGCGTCCAGGATCTGGGCCGCCCGGACGTGCTTGCCGTGGGAGTCGCCCATCACGACCGCCCGGCTCAAGGAGGTGGTGAGCCGGCCCTCGGCCCCCTCACCGGAGGGGGAGGCGGCGGCCGAGAACCGGATCCAGTTCCCGCCGGGGTCCACGACTGCGAACCCGGAGCGGTTCCCGTCGTTGCGGCGCTTGCGGGGCCGGGTGATCCGCGGAATCCCGGACACCAGGAGCTTGCCGCGGGCGGCCCGCATGCCCGCGGCGAAAGCGTCGAACAGCGCCCCGGTGTCGGGCACGATCACCACGCAGCTCCCGTAGGAGTTCTCGGGCTCGAAGTCCGGCATGCCGAAGAAGCCCAGCCGGAGATCCTCCCGTTCGAGCGCCACGTACGGATTCGGGCGCACCTGATAGTAGGTACGAGTGAAGCCCAGCATGGTGTAGAACTCGACGATCTCGTCGATGGACCGGCAGGGAAGCAGGGGAATCGTGATCTCGCCGGCCATGACCGCTCCTTCTAGTCAAAGTTGACTAAAAAGCAGCCTATATCCTACTGGTCAAGTTTGACCAGCAGCGCTCCCGTACGAGTCCTTGACGAACACGATCCCGTCGCTCCCCGTCAGATGCTCAGCACTCAGCGGCGCGTAGCCGAACCAGGAGGACTCACGAGCGACGGGCGCGTCACCGAGGGCGGCCCTCAGCCGCCGGGGGTCCACGAGACAGCGATCCCGCTCAAGCGCGTACAGCACCCCCTCGACGGTGCCCGGGGGAGGCGTGTCCACGCCGCGATGCCGGAGAGTGCCCAGCGCCGTGGCCAGGAAGGCGTACTCCCCGCCCAGACGGGCCTCCACGATCGCGCCCGCGCTCCACCACTCCACCCGCAGATCGCCCAGCCGCGTCGAGCTCCGGTGCCGCTGGAAGTGCGCGTTGTGGGCGTGGGCCAGCACCGGCCCCCGCTCGGCGGCGGCCAGGAGGTTCGCGGCCAGCATCGCGCTCCGCACGCCCACCAGCCGGGCCATCCGCCCCGGGGAGGTGTCGGCCAGCCAGTAGTGGTAGCGCAGCAGCCCGACCGCGGTCCGCCCGTACAGCCGCGCCCGATCCCACTCGTCCCGCGAGGACGCCGCGATCAGATGCGGCGTCTCCGCGTCGAGCAGCGCCACCAGATCGTCGGCGATCAGCCGCAGCTCCGCCGCCTCCGCCGACCGCCCGACCGACCGCGACGGATCCATCAGCGCGTCGGGGTCGGACCACCGCTCGTCGGCCCCGAGCAGCCGGTCGAGCGTCTCCGCCGCGCACGGGAGCAGCTCCGCGTCCAGCCGGGCGGCCAGGTAACCGTGGAGCGCCGTCAGCGCCTCCCGCGGACTCGCGGCCCCGGTCATCTCCAGCGACCCGTCGCACCCGGCGAACCGCACCTGCTCGGCCGCGGGCCGGCCCTCGTTGTACGCGCGCATCCACCGTACGAGCGCGCGGTTGGGCGGAGCCGTGTGCCAGCCGTGGCTGATGCCGCGCGCCAGGACCTCGTCGAGAGAGCCGGTGCCCGTGGTGACGTAGTCGTCCACCACCAGCCCCATCATGCAGTCGCTCTCGATCGCGATGGTCCGGTAGCCGCCGTCCTCGACGAGCTGCCGGAAGAGCTCGTTCCTGACCTCGAGGAGAAGATCCTCATTGTGGGTCGGCTCACCCAGAGCCAGCACCCGGGGCCACGACGAGAGCAGCCCCAGCACGGCCCCGGACTCCACGGCCTGCACGGCGTCCCTGATTCCGATCGTCATGCCTTGGACCGTATCCCTGGACGAACGGTTGGCAGTTTTCCTGGATCCACACAGGTAGAACGGCGCGAACCTTCAAAGCAGGCGGCAGCCCTTGACCGCGACGTGACCGCCGCACAGCCGCCCCCGACCGGATCGCCACCGCGCCCGCGGGCACCCCACCCCGCATCATCGGCCCGGAGTGCTGGCCCCGCCGCGCGGAGGTCCGCGTCAACGAGCTCATCCGCGGCCGGAACGGTCACGAGCCGGTCCCGGACGTGCTGGTTTCCTAAAGGCCGGTGCAACTTTCAGCGCTCTCTTGACCGCCGGAAAGTTCGTGCTGACACTGAGGAACACCGTCCTTCACTCCGGCCCGTCAGAAACCTAGCCCGGTCTGTTAACGCTAACATTCGAGAGGCGCACCCCCATGAACAGATCCTCCCTGTTACCGGGCCTGCGCGCCGCCGTCGTGGCGCTGCTGGTCCTGCTCCAGTCCCTCGTGGCCGTCGCCCCGGCCGCCGCCGCCACGATCGACACGAACGCCTGGTACGTGCTGGTCAACCGGCACAGCGGCAAGGTCATGGACGTGTACGAACGAGCCACCGGCGACGGCGCCGCCATCGTCCAATGGGCCCGCAACGACGGCGCCTGGCAGCAGTGGCAGTTCGCCGACTCCGGCGGCGGCCACTACCGCCTGCGCTCCCGCCACAGCGGCAAGGTCCTCGACGTCTACGACCACTCCACCGCCGACGGCGCGGACATCGTCCAGTGGAGCGACCACAACGGCGCCAACCAGCAGTTCCGCGTCGCCGACACCGGCGACGGCCACATCAGGCTGATCAACCGCAACAGCGGCAAGGCCCTGGAAGTCTGGGAATGGTCCACCGCCGACGGCGGGCGGCTGTCGCAGTACACCGACCTGAACGGCGCCAACCAGCAGTGGCGGCTGGTCAAGGTGGGCGACTCGCCCGCCTACCCGAACCCGGGCCGCGTCACCGGCGACACCGGCGTGCACGACCCCGAGGTGGCCAAGACCCCCTCCGGCGGCTACCTGCTGGCCCACACCGGCGACGGCATCTCGCTGAAGACCTCCTCCGACCGCACCGCCTGGCGGAACGCCGGTTCCGCGTTCCCCGGCGGCGCGCCGTGGGCGCACCCGTACACCGACGGGAGCAACCACCTCTGGGCGCCCGACATCACCTACACCGGCGGCCGGTACGTCATGTACTACTCGGCCTCCACCTTCGGCTCCAACCGCTCCGCGATCTTCCTGGCCACCAGCAGCACGGGAGCGTCCGGATCGTGGACCAACCAGGGCCTGGTCATCGAGTCGCGCACCTCCGACAACTACAACGCCATCGACCCCAACCTGGTCATCGACGACCAGGGCCGCTGGTGGCTGAGCTTCGGCTCGTTCTGGTCCGGCATCAAGATGATCCAGCTCGACCCGGCCACCGGCAGGCGGCTCGGCTCGTCCCTCATCTCCATCGCCGGCCGCAACGGCGGCGCGATCGAGGCGCCGACCATCTACAAGCACGGCGGCTACTACTACCTGCTGGTCTCCTTCGACGCCTGCTGCCGCGGCGCCGCCAGCACCTACCGCGTCATGGCGGGCCGCTCCACCTCCGTCACCGGCCCGTACGTGGACCGCGCCGGAGTGGCGCTGACCGCGGGCGGCGGCACGGAGATCCTGGCCGGTCACGGTGACATCCACGGCCCCGGCCACCAGGCGGTCCTCGCCGACGCCGACGGCGACGTCCTCTTCTACCACTGGTACGCGGGAGACGGCTCCTCCCGGCTGGGCATCAACAAGATCGGTTACGACGCGGCCGGGTGGCCCTACGTCCACTGACACCCCCGGGCGGGGTCGGCCACGCCCCGCCCCCGCCCTGGTTACCTCTCCACACCACGGGTAGGCGGGCGGAACCGACGTCATCTCGGGGGAGGATCCATGACAACGGGGGATTTCTGGAACTACGGCTTCGGCCCCATGGACGATCTGCTCGCCAGGTTCTTCGGGTACGGTCAGCAGCCGTTCTCCCGGCGCGTCGACATCGGCAAACTCCTCAGCGAGGACGCGATCGACCTGCTGCGCAAGGCGACCCAGCAGGCGGCCGAGTGGGGCGCCGACTACGTGGACACCGAGCACATGCTGTGGGCGGCCGCCCAGGTGGACAGCGCCCGGCAGGCGCTTGAGCAGGCCGGGGGCGACCCGGACGCGCTGGCCGCGCAGGTGGAGCAGTCCGTCGAGCGGCGCGAACCCCGCCAGGGCCCGATGGCCCTCGCCCCGGCCGCCAAACGGGCCCTGCTGGACGCCCGGCAGGTCGCGCAGGCCACCGGCGCCTCCTACATCGACCCGCCGCACCTGGTGCTCGCCATGGCGGCGAACCCCCAGTCGATGGCAGGCCGCCTGCTCCGCGAGGCCCACATCACCCCGCAGTCGTTCGTACCGCAGGAAGGGGAGCCGCTGCCCAGCCAGCAGGCGCCGCCCAGCAGCACCCCCACGCTGGACCAGTTCGGCCGCGACCTCACCGCGGCCGCCCGCGAGGGCGGCATCGACCCCGTGGTCGGCCGCGACCAGGAGATCCTGCGCGCGATCGAGGTGCTGTCCAGGCGGACCAAGAACAACCCGGCGCTGATCGGCGAGCCCGGCGTCGGCAAGACGGCGGTCGTCGAGGGGCTGGCGCAGCGCATCGCGGACGGCGAGGTGCCCGAGTCGCTGAAGAGGAAGCGCGTCGTCCAGCTCGACCTGCCCGGCCTGGTCGCCGGGACGAAGTTCCGCGGCGAGTTCGAGGAGCGCCTGACCAAGCTCATGGAGGAGATCCGCGCGCACACCGGCGAGCTCATCGTCTTCATCGACGAGCTGCACACGGTCGTGGGCGCGGGCGGCGCCGAGGGCGCCATCGACGCCTCCAACATGCTCAAACCCGCCCTGGCGCGCGGCGAGCTGCACGTGATCGGCGCCACCACGCTCGACGAGTACCGTCGGTACGTGGAGAAGGACGCCGCGCTCGAACGGCGCTTCCAGCCCATCCTGGTGCCCGAGCCGAGCGTCGAGGACACCATCGAGATCCTGCGCGGCCTGCGCGACCGGTACGAGGCGCACCACCAGGTGAAGTTCACCGACGAGGCGCTGGTCGCCGCGGCCGACCTGTCCGACCGGTACGTCTCAGGCCGGTACCTGCCCGACAAGGCGATCGACCTGATGGACGAGGCCGGCGCCCGGGTGGCGCTGGCCACCGGCGCCCCCACGACCGGCACCCGCGAACTGGAGGAGGAGCTCGACCACCGCCAGCGGGAGAAGGAACAGGCGGTGGCCCGCGAGGACTACGAACGGGCCCGCGAGCTCCGCGACGAGATCGCCGGCCTCCAGGCCCGCATCGAGGAGGCGCGCGAAGGACGCCGCGGCATCGCCGAAGTGACCGTGGAAGACATCGCCTCGGTCGTCTCCCGCGCCACCGGCATCCCCGTCGCCCAGCTCACCGAGGAGGAACGGGACCGGCTGCTGGGCCTGGAGGAACACCTGCACCAGCGCGTCATCGGGCAGAACGAGGCGGTGTCGGCGGTCGCCGAGGCCGTGCGCCGCTCCCGCGCCGGGCTGAGCGACCCCGCCCGGCCGATCGGCTCCTTCCTGTTCCTCGGCCCCACCGGGGTCGGCAAGACCGAGCTGGCCCGGGCCCTGGCCGAAGCGCTCTTCGGCGAGCAGGACCGGATGATCCGGCTGGACATGAGCGAGTTCCAGGAACGCCACACCGTCTCGCGGCTCGTCGGGGCGCCCCCCGGCTACGTGGGCTACGAGGAGGCGGGCCAGCTCACCGAGCAGGTGCGGCGCAAGCCGTACTCGGTGATCCTGCTGGACGAGATCGAGAAGGCCCACCCGGACGTGTTCAACCTGCTGCTGCAGGTGCTGGAGGACGGGCGGCTGACCGACGGCCAGGGCCGGACCGTGGACTTCCGCAACACCGTGCTCATCATGACGTCCAACCTGGGCGCCGACGTCATCATGGCGCACCGCGACGACGAGCAGGGCCTGCGCAGCCAGCTCTCGCGGCTGCTGCAGATGCGTTTCCGGCCCGAGTTCCTCAACCGCGTCGACGAGACCATCGTCTTCCGCGGCCTCGACGCCGAACAGCTCCGCCAGATCACCGTCCTGCTGCTGGAGGAGACCCGGCGGCGGCTGCACGCCCAGGGCGTGACCATGGAGATCGAACCGGACGCCGTCGACTGGCTCGCCCGGGAGGGCTACCAGCCGCACTTCGGCGCCCGCCCGCTGCGCCGCACCATCCAGCGCAAGCTCGACAACACCCTGTCGCGGCTCCTGCTGGACGGCACGCTCAAGGCGGAACAGCGCGCCCACATCGGCGTCAAGAACGGCGACCTGGCCATCACCGTCCTCGACCCGGACGCCGACCTCGCCGGCACCGAACCGCAGGCCCTGGTCAGCCCGGAACCCCGCGCCAACGAGGAGCGCCGCAAGGCGGAGGACACGGGGCTCTATCTCTGATCGGCGTGGCTTGCCAGGGGAGCGTCGAAGCGGGCCCGTAGCGCGGCCAGCCGCTCGCGGTACTTCTCGACGTTGCGCAGCTTCACGTCCTCGTACCCGCGCACCTGGTCCGGGAGGCCGGCCAGCTCGACGGCGAGCGCGATGTTGTCCGGGGAGAGCCGGCCGGCGACGTGCTCCACCAGCTCGGCGTACTCCCGCACCAGCTCGCGCTCGACCCGGCGCACTCTCGTACGGCCGAACGGGTCGAACGGGGTGCCGCGGAGGCGGCGCAGCCCGCGCAGGGCCACCAGCGCCGGGCGGAACCACGGCCCGAGTGTGAGCTTGCGCCGCACGCCCAGCGCCCGCAGGAACGGCGGGTGCAGCTTCCACGACGCCCTGGCGCCGGGGCCGAACCGCTCCGCCAGCGCCGCCCGGACGTCGTCGCCGAGGCAGAGGCGGGCCACCTCGTACTCGTCCTTGTAGGCCATCAGCTTGAACAGGTGGCGCGCGACCGACTCGGTGAAGGCGGTCGACCCGGGCACCCGGGACGCCTCCAGCGAGCGCACCCGTTCCACCAGGGTGGTGTAGCGGCGGGCGTAGCCGAGGTCCTGGTAGGCCCGCAGCTCGTGCGACCGGAGGGCCACCAGCCGGGCCAGCTCCGACCCCGGGGGCGCCTGCACGATGCCGGTCACGTCCTCCCGGGGAGCGGGCTCGGCCCGTGCTTCAGGCGCGGCGGGCGTGCTGACGAACCGGCGGCCGTGCCGGAACGCCTGAAGGTTCGTCTCCACCGCGACGCCGTTGAGCCGGATCGCCTCCTCGATCGCCTCGGCCGGCAGCGGGATCGCCCCCTGCTGGTAGGCGACGCCCACCAGCAGCATGTTGGCCGTCTGGTCGTCGCCGAACAGGGCGGAGGCCAGCGCCCGCGCGTCCAGCAGGCGGACCGGGCCGGGGCGGACCCGGTCCAGGATCGGCGCGGTCAGCTCCTCCTGGGCGGGGAAGCCGGCCGCGGGATCGGCGACCATCCGCCCGGTGGGCACCTCGGACGTGGACAGCACCGCGACGGTCCGCTCGGGCGAGGCGACCGTCAGGTTCCCGGGGTCGGCGGCGACCAGCAGATCGCAGCCGAGGTACAGGTCGCACTCGCCCTCGGCGAGCCGGTTGGAGGTCAGCCGCCGCTCGCGGGAGAACTTCACGTCCGACACCACCGCCCCGCCCTTCTGCGCGAGCCCCGTCTGGTCGAGCGACCGCGCGTGCCAGCCGGCGATCAGCCCCGCGGTGGCGAGGATCTGGGAGACCGTGACGACGCCGGTCCCGCCGATGCCGAGCACCCGGACGCCGAAGGCGTCGCCGTCCACCACGGGCTCCGGCTCCGGCAGGTCCGCCGCCTCGATCGTGCCGGGCGCGCGGGTGACGGGGGCGGCGGAGACCGTCATGAAGGCGGGGCAGTCGCCGTCCAGGCAGCTGGCGTCGAGGTTGCAGGACGCCTGATGGATGCGGGTCTTGCGGCCGTACTCCGTCGCCACCGGCTGCACCGACAGGCAGTTGGACACGCGCCCGCAGTCGCCGCAGCCCTCGCAGACGCGCTCGTTGATGAAGACCCGCGTGGCGGGCTGCGGGAGCAGCCCCCGCTTGCGCCTGCGCCGGGTCTCGGTCGCGCACTCCTGGTCGTGCAGCAGGACGGTGACGCCCGGAGTCTCGGCGAGGACCCGCTGCGCCTCCTCGACGCGCGACCGGTCCCACACCCGCACGCCGCGCGGCAGCCGGACCCGGCGGTAGCGGCGCAGGTCCTCCGTCGTGATGATGATCTTCGAGACGCCCTCGGCCAGGAGCACGCCGACGATCTGCGCCACGCCCATCCCGCCGACCGTCCGCTGCCCTCCGGTCATGGCCACGGCGGAGTTGTAGAGCAGCTTGTACGTGATGTCGACGCCCGCCGCCACCGCCGCCCGGATTGCCAGGGAGCCGGAGTGGTCGAAGGTGCCGTCGCCGAGGTTCTGCACGTAGTGCCCGCGCTCGACGAAGGGCGCCATCCCCAGCCACTGCAGGCCCTCGCCGCCCATCTGGGTGAGCCCGGTGACGGCGCCGACCTGGGCCTCGTCCATGAGCACCACCATCGCGTGGCAGCCGATGCCGCCGCCGACCAGGCTGCCCTCCACCGTCTTGGTGGAGGTGTTGTGCGGGCAGCCCGAGCAGAAGTACGGCGCGCGCCGCAGCAGCGGCAGCTCCCGGCGCGGGCGGGCACGGGGCGGTTCGGGCCGTACGGGGACGCCGTGCGCGAGCAGCCGCCGGCGCAGCCGGGGGACGATCGCGTCCACGTCCAGCTCCCCGTACGCGGGGACCAGCTCCTCGCCGCCGGGATCGCGCTTGCCGGTGACGAGGGGGGCGGCCGGACGGCCGTAGAGGATGTCGCGTACGGCCGACTCCAGGAAGGAGCGCTTCTCCTCGACGACCACGATCTCCGCCAGCCCGTCGGCGAACTCGCGGACGGTCTCCTCCTCCAGCGGGAACGGCATGCTCACCCGGAGCAGCCGGACCCCGCTCTCGGGCAGGTCCGCCTCGTCGATGCCCAGCCGCCGCAGCGACTCCACCACGTCCAGGTACGTGCGGCCCGCCGCGACCACGCCCACCCGGTCGCCGCCGGCCGCCCCCACGACGCGGTTCAGGCGGTTGAGCCGGGCGTACTCGCGGGCCAGCCGCAGCCGGTCGGCCACCAGGCCGCGTTCGAGCGGCCCCAGCGTGGGCTGGAGCAGCCGCGCGGTGGGCCGGTGGCGCTTGGCGCCCGGCGGGAGCAGCGGTTCGGGACGCTCGTCGTCGAGGTACACCGTCGAGGAGCCGTCGGCCACCGCGGTGACCACCTTCAGCCCCACCCACAGCCCGGACGCCCGGGACAGCTCGACGGCGTGCAACCCCAGGTCCAGCACGTCCTGGGAGTCGGCCGGGTACAGGAACGGCATGGCCAGGTCGGCCAGCGCGAACTCCGAGGAGCAGGGGACGCTGGAGGACTTGGCCGCGGGGTCGTCGCCCACCAGCACGAGCGCGCCGCCGTCCGGGTGGGCGCCCATCAGGTTGCCGTGCCGCAGCGCGTCCGTGGCCCGGTCCAGCCCCGGGGCCTTGCCGTACCAGATGCCGAGCACGCCGTCGTACCGGGCGCCGTCGAGGGTGTTGGCGAGCTGGCTGCCCTGCACCGCGGTCGCCGCGCTCTCCTCGTTCAGCCCAGGCTGGAAGACCACGTCGTTGGCCTCGAGGAGGCGGCGCTGCCGGTGCAGCTCCAGGTCGTAGCCGCCGAGCGGGGAGCCTTCGTAGCCGGAGACGAAGGTCGCGACCCGCCGGCCCCGGGTCAGGTCGCGGCGGTGCTGGTCGATCGGCAGCCGGGCGAGGGCCTGCACGCCGGTCAGCTGGACGCGTCCGGCGGTCGCCTCGTAGCGGTCCTCCAGTCTCATCCGCTCCGTCATCACGTCGTCCCTTCCGCGAGTCGCTGGGCGCGATTCAGCCAGGGAGGCGGGCCGGGCTCAAGCGGCTCTGGGCCACTGGCCCAGAAAGAGGCGGCCGGCGGGCGCGTCCGCTGGCCGCTTGATCAGTAGCTAGACGATTAACGACTACGGTAGATTTCCTTCGAGGACAGTCAGATCGGAGGCTTCGGTGGGGCGTTCACTCGAAGGGATGCCGGTGCTCGTCACCGGAGGCGGGTCCGGGCTCGGCGAGGCGGTGGTCTACCGGCTGGTCAAGGCCGGCGCGAAGGTGACCCTGGCCGGCCGGCGCGCGGAGAAGGTGGAAGCGGTCGCCCGGCGGGCCGGTGCGGGTGCGTGCGGCGTCGTCGGCGACGTCACCGTCGCCGACGACCGCGAGCGGATGGTCGCCCGCGCCGTGGAGCACGGCGGCGGGCTGGAAGCGGTGGTGCACGCCGCGGGCAACATGTACCGGGGCGCGCTCGAGGAGCTCGACGAGCAGGCGCTGCACGACGTGTTCGCCTCCAACACGATCGGCCCCATGATGCTGACGGCGCTCGCCCTGCCGCACCTGAGGGAGCGCTCCGGCGCCGTCGTCTTCTTCGGTTCGGTGCACACCCAGCGGGCCTTCCCCGGCGCTTCCCCGTACGCCGCCACCAAGGGCGCGCTGGAGACGCTGACCGGAGTCCTCGCCGCGGAGCTGGGGCCGCAGGGCGTGCGGGTCGGCTGCGTGCGCCCGGGCGGCGTGCTGACCGAGCTCAACCAGCGGGCCGGGCTCATGGACGACGCCACCGCCGCCGACCGCATGCGGGAGCTGGGCGCGGCCCACGCGCTGGGCCGCGCGGGAACCCCCGACGAGGTCGCCGAGGCCGTCGAGTACCTGATCACGGCGGAGTGGGCGACCGGTGCGGTGCTCACCATCGACGGCGGCCTCGGCCTCGGCGTCACCAACGCCTGAAAGCGAGCGGGGGGTCGCCCTCGCCCCCGCCGTCGCCAACGCCTGAAAGCGGGGGCGCGTCGCCCGCGCCCCCGCCCTTCAGCCGGTCAGGTCACGGGCTTGCCGGGCTCCAGCCACTCGTCGGTGACGGGCTTCCACTCAGAGCCGTCCCACTCGGCCACCTTCGCGCCGGTGGTGCCGACGTGCCCGCCCTCGGCCGCCGGGCCGAAAGTGATCGGCGGGTAGATGCCGGAGGCGTGCCCCTCCAGCGACTCGGCGGTCTTCTGGAAGTTCGCCCAGCTCAGGTCGTCGCCCATCTTCTCCACGATGTCGAAGAAGATCTTCGTGCTGGCGTAGGCCTGCAGAGCGTAGGCGCTGAGGGCCTCATCCGGGTTGACGGCCTCCTGCACGGTGCGCCAGGCCGCCACCTCGGGCGTGTCCGACGTCGGCAGCTCCGAGATGTACGTGCCGTACACGCCCTTGGCGGCCTCTCCCGCCGGGCTGACCGTGCCCGCGCTGCCCGTGGTCACGGTCGAGGAGGTGCCCATGATGGTGGGCTTCCAGCCCAGCTCGTCCACCGCCTTCATGATCAGCGCGGACTGGGTGTTGTCCGTGCCGAGCACGATCGCGTCCGGCTTGGCCTCGCGGACCTTGAGCACCGCCGAGCTCACCTCGGTCGAGTTCGGCTCGGTCGTCTCGTTCGCGACGACCTCGATCCCGGTGACCTCGGCCTCCTCCTTGACCCCGTCCCGGATGGAGTGGCCGAGCTCGTTGTCCTGCCCGATGACGGCGACCTTCTTGACCCCCTTGCCCGCCAGGAAGTCGACGATCACCCTGCCCTGGTCACGCTGGCTGGTGCCGAGCAGGTACACCGAGTCCTGCTGCGGGTCGGGCGGCAGCACCGGCGCGAACAGCGGCATGCCCTTCTGCTTCAGGTACGGGTAGCTGCCCGGGATGTTGGCCGACCCGGCGGGGGAGACCACCGCGTACACCTTCTCCTGGTCACCCAGCCGGCGGATGTTGGCGACGCTGCGCGCCGCCTCGAACCCGTCGTCGAGCACGACGAGCTTCACCTGGCGGCCTTGGACGCCGCCGTTGTCGTTGATCTCCTTGACCGCGGCGTTGAGCCCGGCCTCGAAGCCCTTGCCGGAGGTCGCGGCGCCGCTGGAGAGCGGCAGGCTGGTGCCGATGGTGATCGTGTCGTCCGTGACCCCTTGCACGGCGGCGTCGCCGGCCGACGGCGCGGCGGCCTGGGACGAGCAGCCCGCGATGGCCAGCGCGGCCAGCAGAGCGGGCAGGGCGAAGAGTGGCCTCATGGGACCCTCCAGTCAGGTGATGCGAGTGTTCAGCCGAGGTAGGCGCGGACGAGGTTCTCCGAGTCCGCGAGCTCTTGGGCGGGGCCGGACGTGTGCACGGCCCCGCCGGCGAGCACGTACGCGCGATCGGCGATGTCGAGCACGGCCGAGTTCTGCTCGACGAGCAGGAACGCGGTGCCCGACTCCTCCCGCAACCGCGCGACCAGCTTGAGCAGCTGGTTGACCAGGATCGGCGCGAGACCGAACGACATCTCGTCGACCATCACCAGGCGCGGCCGGCCGATCAGCGCCCTGGCCACGGCCAGCATCTGCTGCTGGCCGCCGGACAGCGAACCGGCCGGCGCCGACAGCTTGTCGCGCAGCGCGTCGAAGACGTCGAGCAGCCTCTCCTCGTCCTGGGCGACGTCCCGGGCGCCGCGCCCGCGGGCGGTGACGCCCAGGCGCAGGTTCTGCCGCACGGTGAGGGAGGACAGGATGCCGCGGCCCTCGGGGACGTGGCCGAGGCCGAGCCGTGCCCGGGCCTCCGGGGTGCGCCTGCCGAGCGTGGTGCCGGCGAAGCTCACCGAGCCCGACCAGGTGGGCAGCACGCCCGACACGGCGCGCAGCGTCGTGGTCTTGCCCGCGCCGTTGACCCCAAGCAGCGCGACGATCTCGCCCTCCGCCACGTCGAGGTTCACGCCGCGCAGCACGGGGACCCGACCGTAACCGGAGGTCAGCTCACGAATCGACAGTAGCAATGCCCGCTCCCAGGTAGGCCTCGACGACGTCGGGATGGGCGACGACCTCGGCGGGGGTGCCGTCCGCCAGGATCCGCCCGAAGTGCAGTGCCGCGACCCGCGGGCACAGCCGCGAGACGAGCTCCAGGTCGTGCTCGATGATCAGGATCGACAGGCCGTCGCGCTCGCCGATCTCCGCCAGCGGCGCCACCATCCGGTCGACGTCGGCGCCGGACAGGCCGGCGGCGGGCTCGTCGAGCAGCACGATGCGGGGCCGCGGCGCCAGCGCGCGGGCGACCTCGACGATCTTCTGGCTGCCCAGAGGCAGGTTGCCGACGGGCTCGGCGGCCAGATCGGCGAGGCCGAAGGCGTCGAGCAGCTCGCGCGCCCGCTCCCGGGCGTCGCGTGCCTTGCGCGAGAGGCCGAAGAAGTCGGCCAGCCCGCCGGCGCCGGTCAGCTCGGCGTCCAGCCCCGCCAGCACGTTCGCCTCGACCGACAGCTCGGTCACCAGCTTGGGAGTCTGGAACGTGCGGCGCACGCCCATGCGGGCCACGGCGGCCGGGCGGCCCGGAGCGACCTCCTCGCCCGCGATGCGCACCGTGCCCGCCGCGGGACGGACGTAGCCGGTCACCACGTTGAACACGGTCGTCTTGCCCGCGCCGTTCGGCCCGATCAGCCCGGTGAACCCCGGGCCGACGGCCAAATCGACGCCCTTGAGCACCTCGTTGCCGCCGAATCGCACGGCGATCCCGGTCAGTTCCAGCGCGTTCATCGGGAGGCTCCCGTCAGGTCGGCCCGCTCCTGCGCGGGCGGCTGCTCCGATGCGGGGGAGGAGGACGAGCGGCGCGCCCGCAGCCGGGCGGGCAGCGAGGCCAGCCCGCGCGGCAGGAACGCGATGGCCAGCGCGAGGATCAGCCCGTACACCAGGCGCTGCCAGCTCCCCAGGTCCTGCAGCAGGTCGCGCAGGACGACCACCACGACCGCGCCGAGGAAGGGCCCGGCGACGTAGCTCACCCCGCCGAGGAAGGCGATGACCAGGAACTCGATAAGCAGCGCCATGTCGAAGATCTCCGGCGTCAGGTACGACAGGCACTGCGCGTACAGCGCCCCGGAGATGCCGGCGATGAACGCCGACAGCGCGAAGGCGAGCAGCTTCGTCTTGGTCGGGCTCAGCCCCAGCGACGGGGCGGCGATCTCGGCGTCGCGCACCACCCGCAGCCGCCTGCCGAGCCCGGCGCGCCCGATGCGCATGACCGCGACCGTGGTGACGGCGGCGACGCCGAGGCACAGGTACCAGCGGCTGCCGTCCGCGTCGAGCCCGGGCAGGACCACGGGCTCCACGGCGACGCCGGCGATGCCGCCGGTGATCGGCGTGGCCTCCACGAAGATGCGGGTCATCAGCTCGGCGAACGCCAGCGTGGCGATCGCCAGGTAGAAGCCCCTCAGCCGGGTGGCTGGCAGGCCGATCAGCACCCCGAACAGCGCCGCGATCAGACCGGCGGTGAGGGCCGCGACCGGCCAGGACCAGCCCTGAGCCACCAGGTAGGTGGTGCCGTACGCCCCCACGCCGAGGAATCCGGCCTGGGCCAGGACGATCTGCCCCGACCACCCCATGATCAGGACGAGCCCGAGCCCGGCCGTCGCCGTCACCAGGACCAGGCACGCCTGGAAGAGCAGGTACGGGTTGATCAGGCCGGGCAGCGCGAGCAGGACGACGGCGGCGGCCACGGCGCCGGCGGCGCCCGCCATCCGCCAGGGCGAGCCGGTGAGCAGGGTGAGCGCCTTCATCAGACCTCCCGGACCTGGTGACGGCCGAACAGGCCTTCCGGCTTGACGGAGAGCACGACGACGATGGCCAGCAGCGCGATCGCGGTCTTGCTCGACGTCGAGATGTACGCGCCCGCCAGGTTCTCCGCGACCCCGAGCGCCAGGCCGCCGACGAACGCCCCGGTGATGCTGGAGAACCCGCCGAGCGTGGCGGCGACGAAGCCCTTGATGAGCAGCCCGGACCCGTTCTGGTCGGTGAGGAGCGACGCCTGCCCCTGCAGCAGCAGCGCGACCGTGGCGATCGCGCCCGCCAGGGCCCAGGAGGTGCGGAACACCGTGGTGACCGAGACGCCGAGCAGCCTCGGCGTCACCCGGTCCTCCGCGATGGCCTGCATCTGCACCCCGAGCGGCGTGCGGAAGAAGAAGATGAGCCCGGCCATCACCGCCAGCCCGACCCCGATGCTGACCAGCTGCTCGTAGGCCACGACCTGCCCGGCCACGGTGAACGAGCCCGCGAACGGGGAGTCGATCTTACGGGGCTCGGATCCCCATACCAGCTGCACGATCGCGTTGATCATGACGAAGACCGCGATGGTCATCAGAACTGTGGCGAAGTGGTTCTCCGCCAGGATCGGACGGATAGCCGTTCGTTCCACCACTACGGCCAGTACCACGCCGATGAGCAGTCCGACCGGGACGGCCGCCCACCAGGACAGGTTGGTGCCGTCGATGAGTGCCCAGGTGCAGAAGGCCGGGAGTAGTCCCAGCTCAGCCATGGCAAAGTTGGGCACATCGGTTGCCTTCAGGACCAGGACGATCGCGAGCGCCATGAGGGAGTACCAGCTTCCCGCCTGCAACCCGCTGATGATCTGTTGCCACACGGTCACGCCTCCAAGCCTTTAGTCGTCAGGATGCTAACGTCCAAAGAACGAAGGCAACAGTCCCGATTTGGCAACGATGCGCCTAGATTCGGTCGGCGGAGAGTGATCAAGCTGGTCCGGCCCGCGGGCACGCCGAAACGGCGCCCATCGACGCGATGGACGCCGTGACCGATGCGTGCGGGCGGGCCCGCGGGGTCAGCGGGACACGTCGTTGCCGCGCCGCCGCCCGGGGGCGGGCGGCGGCGCGGCCGCCCCGCGGGTCGGCCCCGCGGGCGCGGGGCCCA